>DHNI01000071.1:24696-26571 GCA_002409455.1 Firmicutes bacterium UBA5420
TGGTGGCTCATACCAAGATGACGTGTTCTAG
Source organism: Firmicutes bacterium UBA5420 (assembly GCA_002409455.1). GTDB lineage: Bacteria > Bacillota > Limnochordia > Darwinibacteriales > Darwinibacteriaceae > UBA5420. The sequence goes on from DHNI01000071.1 coordinate 24,728, forward strand.
AGTCCGCTTCGCTGAGGCGCGGAATGGCCACAGCTGTACCGCCTAAGTGCACGGCGGCATTGAGAAAAACACCTTGTTCAATTGCAGTTGTCCCCCAGGTGGTACCTGTGCCAACAACACCGGGGCCCATGAGCACTATAGCTAGATCGGCCTTGGCAACATGTTTTGCCGCCAGAAGTGCGCTATAGACGTTAACTGCTTCCAAGTCACCACCAAAAGCATGGCCGAAGGTGATCGTCTTATGAATCAAACCCCTAGTTTTTAGTATGTTGACCACTTTACTAAAACCCAGGGGTAAGGCTGCGCCATCGCTCATGAGATAAACAAGGCGCTTATTCTTGCACTGCTGATCAATTGTCCAAGCTAACGGCGCAAGCATGCTATGGAGGGTGCCCACAGCAACAGGCAGGCCGTGCAAAGAGTTGGCCCGTTTCATTATGGCATGGTACGGACTCTCCTCCTCTTCCACCGACAAGCTTCGTCCTTGCAAAGGTGTATAGCGGAGCTTCATAATATGCCCACGTTTAGAAAGACTACGTTCTCGCCCAACTATGGCAAGAACGTAGTGCCATCCCCCAGTACCAAGCTGCAGCATGTCGGCAGTGGTATTGAGCAAAACCGAATCACCGATCTGACAAGGGCCTGTAAGTTCTGGATAGCTCATGGCTTTCGCCCTTCGCGAATCAAGCTCCACAACAAGTTCTTGCCTGCCAGGAAAATTACGTACTAGGCGAACAACGCCCCATCGAACAGAACATTCCACACCATTAGCCTCCCCTGGGGATTTGCTATTGGTATGCCCTTCCCCTATCTAAAGCTTGCATGTTTAAGGGAATGAGGTCGTGATGACGCTCAGAAAGCACTGCTTTTAGTGCCTTTTCAACGCTTTCCGTCTTGATTAGGTTCGTCGCTTCCATAAACGTACCCAAAAGAACCATGTTGGCCACCCGGGCATTGCCCAATTCATCAGCAATTTCATTGGCCGGCACGGCAATGACGCGTATATCATCGCGTTTTGATTCCTTGCTAATCAAAGACGAGTTATAGATCAGCAATCCACCCTCGCCCACTGTTGGTTCAAAGCGATCGAAGGAAGGAGCATTCATGACAATGGCCGCCGTAGGCACGGTTACAAGAGGAGAGCCGATCTCCTCATCCGCGACCACAACCGAACAGTTACAGGTTCCACCTCGTTGTTCGGGTCCATAAGATGGAAACCATGAAACGGCCTTGTTTTCAATCATCCCAGAATAGGTTATCATCTGCCCTAAAACCAAGACACCTTGACCACCAAAACCTGCAATAAGAATATCAGCCATTAGTTACCCTCCTTTGCGGTGATATCTCGATAAACACCCAGAGGATAATAAGGAACCATATTCTCTTCCATCCATTTCAGTGCCTTCACTGGTGTCATACCCCAGTTCACAGAACAAGTGGATAGCACCTCTACCATAGAAAAGCCCTTCTTCTGCTGCTGCATTTCGAACGCCTTCTTAATGGCCTTTCCAGCTTGAAGTACATGGCGAGAGTCATGCGTCGATACGCGGCTTAGGTACGCTGGGCCATCGAGGGTTGCTAGCAATTCACACATTCTGATAGGATAACCCATCTCCTCCACAGTTCTACCCCTAGGTGATGTGGTTGTCTTTTGCCCCAGCAACGATGTTGGAGCCATCTGACCACTGGTCATTCCGTAGATGGCATTATTCACGAAAACAACAGTAATGTTTTCTCCCCTTGCGGCAGCATGCACAATTTCAGCCATGCCGATCGAAGCTAGATCGCCATCACCTTGATAGGTAAACACGAAGCTTTCCGACATGTCTGAAATGTTGCCTGTA
>DHNI01000167.1:0-189 GCA_002409455.1 Firmicutes bacterium UBA5420
TAATCCCAATAACGCTACCCAGGTTATCATGGCAAAGCCAATACCTTTAAGAAAAAGAAAATCCATACCTGTGTACTTGATGAAGTATAAAAAGGCCACACCAAGGAGGCAAGTGACGGTCACATCCATCACCGCTCCGATGAGTAGAGCCGATGTCGTAAACAGGTGTTCCTTGGGCAGGATATTGGT
>DHNI01000167.1:427-1249 GCA_002409455.1 Firmicutes bacterium UBA5420
GGAATTTCTAATTGCCAAAAACAACCCCTTAGGGATTAGCTTTGCCCAGAGGATTGGTTTCTTATCCCAAGTTTCACTATTTTGGACTCACGTATGGCTCGTGGGTCTTTTTTGCTCCTTCAGGCACACCTTCCTAGAACCAGAATACTATGCAAGGTAAATGAAGGGGGGAATTAGTGTGTCCAAAAAAGCATGGGCTTTGTTATTGATTGCCGTAGGTATTGTAGCTGTACTTCTGGGGGCTACTGCTACGGCGCAAGAGTTAGAAACAGTGCGTCTTTCTGAAGTGGTGCGCTCCGTCTTCTATACACCACAGTATGTTGCTATTGCCAAGGGATTCTTTGAAGAACAGGGGCTTAATGTTGATTTAAGTACTGCATGGGGCGCCGACAAAGGAGCTGCCGCCTTGATTTCAGGCTCCGTCGATGTGGGGTTCTTTGGGCCCGAGGCTACGGTGTACATTTACCAGCAAGGAGCAACAGATCACTTAGTGGGCTTTGCCCAGCTCACCGCCCGCGATGGATCGTTCTTCTTGACGCGGGATGTTGATGAAGAATTTGAGTGGGAAAATGTAAAGGGTAAGACCATTGTGGGAGCTCGAATTGGCGGGGTTCCTCAAATGGCTTTAGAATGGGTGCTAAAGCAGCACGGAATCGAACCCTTTGTCGATGTGGAAATCATCACCAGCCTAGCCTTTGAAACCGCTGTGGGGGCTTTTGAATCAGGTCTAGGAGATTACATCGCCCAGTTTGAGCCAGCCTTAAGCGAAATTGAGGCAAGGGGCAGGGGAAAGATTGTGGCCTCGATCGGTGCCGAAGCGGG
>DHNI01000167.1:1517-12378 GCA_002409455.1 Firmicutes bacterium UBA5420
CCGTTCTTTCCCTTGATTGACCATGAAATTTTAGTCAAGAGCATGGGATTATATCAATCCATTGATGCCTGGCCTCCGACACCAGTGATTTCAGAGGAGCATTTCTTACACCTCCAGGAGATCATGATGGAAGCAGGGGAACTTGTCGAGGTCGTTCCCTTCTCTGTTCTTATGGAAAACACCATTGCCAAGTCGGTCGTGGAGGAAGTCCAATAACGCAGGGTTTTGCTAAAGGGGGGAAGAACGTGGCTCGCGTGGAGTTACAGAACGTAGGTTTGAACTATCATACAGAAGCTGGCGAAGTGGTCGCCCTAAAAGATGTGAATCTAAGTGTTAAGGATCAAGAGTTTGTGGCCATTGTAGGGCAAAGTGGCTGCGGTAAGAGCACCCTACTTTCCCTTGTAAGTGGACTTCTGACACCAAGTCAAGGTCAAGTCACAATTGACGGGAATCAAGTACAAGGTACCAGTAAGCGGATTGGTTATATGTTGCAGCAAGACTATCTCTTTGAGTGGCGCAGCATTTTAGATAACGCCCTCTTGGGTTTGGAGATAGCGAAGGAGAGAACGCCGGAAGCAGTTGATGAAGTGAAGGAAATGCTTAAGGCGTATGGGCTTGCAGGTTTCGAGCACTACTACCCCTCGCAGCTCAGTGGGGGTATGCGCCAGCGGGTGGCCTTAATTCGTACCTTAGCTATGAAGCCCGATGTATTGCTTCTCGATGAACCCTTTTCTGCCCTAGATTACCAGAACCGGCTCTCGGTGGGCGAAGAGGTTGTGAAAATCCTGAGAGAGCGCAAGAAGACGGTAATTATGGTAACCCATGATATTCCAGAAGCAGTGAGCATGGCTAATCGTGTCGTGGTCATGACTCCAAGGCCCGGTACCATCCGCAGTATCCATTCGATCAAAATGTGTGACGAAGGACTGAGCCCGCTCCAAACCCGAGAAGTACCCCAATTTCGCGAGTATTTCGGGGCGATCTGGAAGGAGCTGAATACAGATGCCTAACACAACGTATTCTAAAGAACATCAGAACTACTTGCGCAGACGGCGCCTACATGTCCTCCTCGTTCGGGGAGCACAGCTCTTTCTTCTGCTTGGATTCTTTGTGTTGTGGGAAGTCGCGGCCTCTAGGGGTTGGATCAACGCCTTCATTTTCTCGCAGCCTACAAGAATCTGGGCTGCTATGCTGCGTTTGGCTAGAGAGGGAGAACTATGGCGGCACCTAGGCTGGACGGTATGGGAGACGGTGCTAGGATTTTCCATCGGAACGGTGGCAGGCATTCTAATCGCCATTTTGCTGTGGTGGTCTACCTTCATCTCTAAGGTGATGGATCCCTATATTGTGGTTCTTAACAGCGTTCCCAAGGTGGCCCTAGGCCCCATCTTCGTAGTATGGCTTGGAACTAACATCACGGCCGTTGTAGCCATGGCTATTTCTGTTTCGATCATTGTAACGATTATGATGATGCACACAGGGTTTAAAGAAGTGGATTCGAACCAGATCAAGCTTGTGCGCACCTTTGGTGGAACGAAAGGGCAGGTACTTCGCAAGGTGGTCATTCCTGCAAGCGTACCTACGATGATTGCCGCCCTCAAGGTAAATGTGGGCTTATCGCTTGTGGGTACCATTGTTGGCGAATTCTTAGCCTCCAAGGCTGGCCTTGGTTACTTGATCATTTACGGAGGGCAAGTGTTTAACATGTCCTTAGTCATGGGAAGTGTGTTGCTACTCCTGGCTGTGTCTGTGGTTCTTTATTATGGTGTGACATTCTTAGAAGAAAAGGTGAGCCGGGGCAGAACCTAGTTCGGCCCCGTATTCTCCTCCTGATGCTGCCCCAGGTATAACGCTTGGGGTAGTTTTTGTTACCATAACTAGGCAGGGATTTAATTTGCATTCTAGAATTAATTTATAGATAAGATGAGGTGAGGTGATAGCTTGATTCGAGTGGGAGTCATTGGTTACGGCACCATAGGTCAGATCCATTGCCGGGCACTACAAAGCGTTTCAGGTTGTGAACTCGCGGTTGTAGCTGATGTGGACGCTGGAGCGAGGGCCAGGGCCCAAGAAGATTACGGTGTAGATGTCGTCAGCGATGTTGAAGAAATGCTGCAGACAACGGATGTGGATCTAGTGGACATATGTGTCCCCACCTATCTTCATGAACAGGTGATGGTTAAGGCCATGGAAGGTAACAAGCACATTTTCTGCGAGAAACCACTAGCCCGCAGTCTGGAAGAAGGGCGACGCCTAGTAGACTTGAGTTCCAATTACGCACAGAAGATCGGTATCGGCCATGTGGTTCGTTTCACACCTGCTTACGTAGGAATTCGCCAAAGTGTAGAAGGGGGCGAGATCGGACAAGCAGGAGTGGTGCGCACATTCAGGGGTGGAAGCCAGTTTCCTGTGGGCTGGCAAGATTGGTTTGCTGATGTTGATTTGAGTGGTGGGGTAATTCTTGATCTAGCCATCCACGATCTAGACTTCTGTCGCTGGCTTTTTGGAGATGTCAAGAGGGTATATGCTAAAACCAGTCGAAAACGGACAGAAGCACACCTAGAGCATGCCATGATCGTCTTGCGCTTTAAAAGCGGAGTGATCGCCCACATCGAAGGTAGCTGGACAAATCTTGAGGGCCAGTTTTATACTACCATAGAAATAGCTGGCAAAAATGGCCTTATTTCCTATGATAGCCGTGAAACAAACCCCATTACAATTAGGACAGTGCCAGAACAGAATGTACATGTCGGAGCCGTTGCAGTTGATCCATATGTTCTAGAACTTCAAGATATGGTGCAGGCCATTTTAGAGGATCGGCCTCCTTTGGTTTCTGTCGCAGACGCCTTTGGTACGCTACAAGTAGCTTTGGCAGCTCTTGATTCTGCCCGCACTGGCCAAGTGATCGAACTATAGGGAGGGATTATGGTGGTCGTTAGAGTAGGATTTCTCAGCTTGGCCCATATGCATGCCTACAGCTATGGCCGTGCCTTAAACAGCTTAAGCAATTGCATCCTTGTTGGTATCTATGATCCCAACCAAGAACGGGGAACCAAGGGGGCTCAGGCCATGAACACCCAGTTCTTCTCCGACCCTGAAAAACTTTTGACCCAGGTTGATGCCGTGATCATCTGTTCAGAGAACAATCGCCATCGAGAGTTCACCGAACTTGCAGCCCAATATGGATGTCATGTGCTCTGCGAAAAGCCTATTGCCACCACGATGGAAGATGGGCAGGCCATGATCGACGCTTGCCAGAAGGCAGAGGTCAAGCTGCAAATTGCTTTCCCGGTGCGCTTTGCTACCCCAGTTAGGCAAGTGAAAACAATGCTCGACAGAGGGTATATCGGTGAGGTCGTGGCCATTTCTGGTACAAACCATGGCCAAATGCCCGGTGGCTGGTTTGTGAATCCCGTCCTAGCCGGTGGCGGCGCAGTGATGGATCACACCGTGCATGTAGTAGACCTGGTGCGCTGGTTTTTGGGCCAAGAGTTTGTCTCTGTCTACGCCGAAGCGGGATACGGTATGCTTTGGGATGTAGATATTGATGATTGCGGAATGCTCAGTATGGAGCTTGAAGGGGGCACTATTGTCACGCAAGATCCAAGCTGGTCAAGGCCACGAACCAATCCCACCTGGGGTGATGTAACCCTTCGTATTGTTGGTACCAAAGGCATCATTGATCTAGATGCCTATGCCCAGAATTTCGTGGTGTATGATGATGCACAAAACAAAGTGTCCCAGCGATCCTTTGCAGAAGATATGGATCTTGGCCTCATCGTAGACTTTATCGCTATGATCACAGATGATCGTGAACCAAGCATCACGGGCTTTGATGGACTCAAGGCCATGGAAGTGGCGCTGGCGGCCTACGAGTCTGCTCGAGCCCACAAACCCATTGCTTTAAATAGGCAGAGGCAAGGGAGTGAATATTATTAGAAGCTTTTTAAGATTGAAGGATTTTCTATCGCAACACAAACGCTATTATATTCTTGGCATTGGTGCATTGCTCTTAACAAATCTGGCCCAGCTAGTCATTCCTAAGATGCTGGGTAATCTAACCAACCTCGTTGCCTCGGGTGAGTTCTCCCGAGGTGATCTATTGCGCTTTATCCTGGGCTTTATTGGGCTATCCGTCGGCATTGCAGTCTTCCGTTATTTTTGGAGGATCAATATTATGGGTACCGCCCGAAGGATGGAATACACGTTGCGCAATATGCTCTTCGAACATTTGCAGAGCCTTTCCACAGAGTTCTTTAACTACCACAAGACAGGGGATCTCATGGCCCACGCCACCAACGACATTCACGCGGTGCGCATGGCTTTAGGGCCTGGTGTGGTCAATTCTGTGGATGCTCTCTTTTTGACCTCGGTGATTGTCTTTATGATGGCTCGGACCATTAACCTCCAGTTGACTTTGGTGGCTTTATTGCCCCTACCGATTATGCTTGCTGTGACCTTTGGCTTTGGACGGGTGATCCACGGCCGGTTTCGCCGTGTCCAAGAGGCTTTTTCGGATCTTACAGATCGGGTGCAAGAGAACTTTGCAGGGATCCGTGTGATCAAGGGTTTTGCCAGAGAGAAAAGTGAGGAAGATCGTTTCCGTGAGGTCAACGAGTATAATGTCACTAGAAACATGGATTTAGTACGTATCCATGCCCTTTTCCATCCCCTTGTAGGTTATTTGGGGGCGTTGAGTTTCATCATCGTACTCGGTTACGGCGGCACCTTGGTTCTAGATGGATCGATCACCATCGGTGACTTTGTGGCCTTTAACAGTTACTTGGGTATGCTTACCTGGCCTGTTATGGCTATTGGCTGGGTGATGAATATGATTCAACGAGGTAAGGCGTCCATGGATCGTCTCAACGATATCTTTAACGAGCAATCGGAAATCATCGATCCCGGAGAAGAAGGGATGCTGCCAAAACTTGCAGGGAAGATTGAGTTTAACAATCTAACCTTTGCATATCCAACGTCTACAAAGCCAGTGCTCCAAGGTATTAGTGGGGAAATTATGCCTGGTCAAGTGGTCGGCATCTTAGGTCGCACGGGGTCTGGTAAGACAACCCTGCTCAATCTTTTGGTGCGTTTGTACAATGTAGAACCGGGCATGCTAAAATTGGATGGCGTAGACATTGACCAAATCTCTGTGCAGGTACTTAGGGACAATATTGGTTATGTTCCCCAAGATAGCTTCTTGTTCTCTGCTACGATCCGAGAGAACATTGATTTTGCTAATACCGCCAGCGATCTGGCCAAAGTCATGGATTACGCCAAAATCGCCCAGGTTTACGACAACATTGTGGAATTTCCCAAGCAGTTTGATACTGTCGTAGGTGAACGGGGCGTAACCTTGTCGGGTGGGCAAAAGCAGAGAATTGCCATTGCTCGGGCCTTGATCAAAGAACCGCAGATTCTGATCATGGATGATAGTCTTTCCGCGGTGGATACCGAGACGGAAGAAGCGATTTTACAGAATTTACGTCGCATCTTCCCAGGGAAGACAGTGATCATCGTATCTCATCGTATTTCTACTTTACAAGCTGCCAACCAGATTTTGGTTTTAGAAGAAGGGCACATTACCCAGAGGGGTACCCATGATGAACTCGTTCTTGAAGATGGTTTATACAAAGAGTTATATCAGAAGCAGCTTCTGGAGGAACAAATTGAAAGCGTGAGCTAAGGGGTAAAGGTAGGTGAAAGAAATGGACCATTTTCAAGAAGAACAAACACTAGGTAAAGCTTATGATAGTCGCCTTGTGCGCCGTTTGCTAAGGTATGCTAAGCCCTACTGGGCTTTGATTGTTTTGTGTGTTGTGTTGTTATTAGTGATTGCCGTCACCGATCTAGCCAGGCCCTACTTGGTAAAGGTGGCCATTGATGATCATATTTTAGGTTCTAATATTTCCTATGTAGAGACAAGTGATCTAGATGATCACAATGATCTAGTCATGATTCAAGGCTATACTTTGAGGCGTGAAAAGGACGCCCTCGATTCTGACACCAATCTTCGCTTTGAACTAGTTCGCATTGATAACGAACAGCGACTTCAGAGCACCACTGGCGATGTTGTCTTAACACTCTCCCCAGAGGAGATTAGGGATCTACGGAGCTTTGACAGAGAGGCTATCTTGCGTCTAGGAGCCTTGCTCCTGATTGTGGTCTCGGCGGGTTTCGTCTTAAACTATATCCAAGCCTATATACTGCAGTTTACTGGGCAGCGTATTGTGTTTGATATTAGACAAGGGCTCTTTACACATCTGCAGCGCCTGGCGTTGGCCTTTTTTGACGGTAATCCCGTGGGGCGCATAGTCACCAGGCTCACCAATGATACGCAGAATCTGCATGAGATGTATACTGCCGTTTTGGTAAACCTTTTTAAAGACGTCTTCATGATTCTAGGCATCGTTGTAGTGATGTTTCGCCTTGACGTCCGTTTGGCTTGGGTCTCTTTGGCTACATTGCCTCTAATTGTAGCTATAACGGCTGTCTTTCGGATCAAAGCACGGGCAGCCTATCGCGAAACCAGGGTGCGCTTGGCCCGTATTAATGCAAACTTTGCGGAGAATATCTCAGGCATACGTCTGGTACAGATTTTTAGGCAGGAAAAGCGTAAGTTCAAAGAATTTGATGAGGTTAACTCCAGCCACTATAGGGCTAGCATGCGCGAACTTAAAGTGTTTGCCGTTTTTCGGCCTTCTATTGAATTAGTCTACTCGCTAGCTGTGGCCATTTTGCTCTGGGTGGGCGGGGGTCAATTATTGCGGGGTACGGTGAATCTTGGTGTGCTGTACGCCTTTATCAACTATTTGGAACTTTTCTTTCGACCCATCAATGATCTTACGGAAAAATACAACATCATGCAGGCTTCCATGGCTTCCGCGGAGCGTATTTTCCTGATTCTAGATGAAGAACCGGCTATTGCTGAGCTTGATTCGCCACGTCCCATGGGTGAGGTGAAGGGACATATTGAGTTTCGGAATGTGTGGTTTGCCTATGTGGGGGAAGAATGGGTGCTCAGAGACGTATCCTTCACGGTAGAACCAGGCGAGACCATTGCTTTTGTGGGGGCAACAGGGGCAGGAAAAACCACCATCATGAACTTGCTTTCACGCTTTTACGATATTCAAAAGGGCCAGATCCTCGTTGACGGTCAAGACATAAAAGAGCTTAGTACGGCTGAATTAAGGCGCAATGTGGGGCTTGTGATGCAAGATGTCTTTATGTTCTCTGGCACCATCGGCGAAAATATTCGTCTGAACAATCCAAGTATTGATATGGATCGCGTGGAAAGTGTGGCCCGACATGTTAACGCCCACCATTTTATTGAGGCCTTGCCCAAAGGCTATGAGGAGCCAGTAACCGAAAGGGGATCGACCTTATCCGCGGGGCAGAGGCAGCTTCTTGCTTTTGCTAGGGCCCTAGCCTATGATCCGGCCATCTTGATCTTAGATGAGGCCACCGCCAATATTGACACCGAAACAGAAATCTTGATTCAGGATGCACTGCCGAAGCTCCTGGCTGGACGCACGAGCTTAGTTGTAGCTCACCGCTTGTCAACGATCCAAGATGCCGACACGATCATCGTCTTGCACAAAGGTAAGATTCGCGAGCAAGGCACGCATCAGGAGCTCCTTGCTCAAAAGGGACTTTACCACAATCTGTTCTTGTTACAGTACAAAGAGGATTTTAAAGACTCCGAGGGCGTCAGCTGACATTTGTGGGGGTAGTAGCGAAAAAATCCGGTCAATTTTTTCTAAGCTAGCAGGAACTATCGGTTATGCGGCGAATGATAATCCTGGAAGTCTAAAAAACGTATGTTTTAAGGAGGAGCTACAGGGAATGAGTGCAAAAGACAACACAGCCCAGGCAAATCAGGGTTGGGTGGAAAGACAGTTTAAGCTCAAGGAGAACAAGACGAATGTACGCACAGAGGTTATGGCTGGTATCACTACCTTCATGACCATGGCCTACATCCTCTTTGTTAATCCAAGCATTTTGTCTGAGACTGGAATGCCTTTTGATGCCGTTTTGTTTGCCACAGCCTTTTCTGCAATTTTGGCCACGCTCTTGATGGCGTTTTTGGCCAACTACCCCTTTGCTTTAGCACCAGGTATGGGTTTGAATGCCTACTTTACGTATTCTGTCGTATTTGGCATGGGTTATACCTGGCAAACTGCCCTTGGGGCCGTGTTTCTCTCAGGTATCCTTTTTGTTCTGTTGTCCGTGTCGGGAATTAGAGAAAAAATTATTGATGCTGTTCCAGCTACCTTGAAATCGGCCATTGGTGCCGGTATCGGACTTTTCATTGCTCTAATTGGTCTACAAAATGCAGGGCTGGTCATATCGGATCCGGCAACAATTATTGCCATCGGTAATTTGACCGAACCTTCTGTAGCCTTGGCTGCTGTTGGTGTTTTGATTACTGGAATACTCCTGGCACGTGGAGTAAATGGTGCCATTCTTTGGGGCATCCTTGCCACAACTCTACTAGGAATGCCGATGGGTGTAACGCCGATACCAACTGGTTTCATGCAATTCCCTTCCTTTTCTACCTGGGCTCCAGTCTTCGGAAAGTTGGACATTGCTGGTGCGTTGAATATCGGTCTTCTCGAAGTTGTCTTTGCATTTCTGTTTGTGGATCTGTTTGACACCATTGGTACCTTAATTGGTGTCTCTGAGCGAGCAGGCTTTTTAGACAAAGACGGAAGATTGCCGCGAGCTGAGAAAGCACTCTTGGCTGACTCCATTGGTACAGTAGCTGGCGCCGTCTTTGGTACCTCTACCGTAACAACCTTTGTAGAATCTGCCTCGGGTGTTGCCGTAGGTGGTAGAACTGGTTTAGCTAACGTGGTTACCTCGGTCTGCTTCTTCCTATCGATCTTCTTTTTACCAATTATCGGAATCGTACCTGCAGCCGCTACAGCACCTGCGCTGATTATCGTTGGTGCCCTGATGCTGAAATCTGTGGTCAACATTCCTTGGGATAACATGGAAGAAGCGCTTCCTGCTTTTATTGCCATGATTGCCATGCCGTTCACCTACAGTATTGCTACAGGAATCGCGCTTGGGTTTATCACCTACCCAGTTATTAAGTTGGCAACGGGTAAAGGCAAAGAGGTTCATGCTATTACCTATATTTTGGCAGTGTTGTTTGTACTTCGCTTTATTTATCTTGGCTAGTTTATTGTAAGGGGGAAAAGGGATGGGTCTGGCCACAAGGCTAGCCCATCCCTTTTCGATTGTGTGTCTAAATGCTGCGGGCAAAGGTAATATCAAGAACATTGCCCCATTTGTCGAGGGTTGTTTTCATCTGTTGCTTAAAGTCTCCAAGACTCATGATTTGCGAAATGGAAGCCATGTTTGTAAACATGTCATAGATACCTAAAGCATCATCGTAGGCCTCTTTGAGCTTTCTGAGATCCTCTTCGAGCTTTTCGTTTTCCCTTTTTAGGGCTTCTATTTCTTCTTGCAGCTCCTTGATTTCGGCTGCGTGCTGCTCTTCATCACCCATGTTTCCGGCGATTTGCCCTAGGGATCGAAGAAGAGCCAGAGGATCGGGATTTTGCACGCGTTTCTCTAAGGAACGCATTTTGTTGTTTAGTTCCTGCATATATTCTGGTAACCCTTGAAATGCTTCTAAGAGTGTAGGATCTACCGTAAACTCTGATCGGGTTTTCCTGGTCGGTGCTTGCGGTTCATCCCGTTCTTTACGCAACACATTGTAATAGAGCATACCGATTGCTGCTTCAGAACGATGGGGAAGGAGTTTGGCGCAGCGCCGAAAGGCTTCAGTTAAGGGTAGACCATCTGCTTTGGCCTTTACCGCCTGCTCCCATACGACATCCTTTTCCTCCTCCGTCCAATTACGAACCGGGGTACTCACCTTGGTGGCTGTAGCTCCTTGATTCTCATCGCCCATCATAGTAACTCCTCCTCTTTAGGTCACTGCTACCTATTAGTATGACCAGGGAGGTTCGTTTTATACTATGTATAACGGTACAAAGAACTGTATAAGATAGGAGCAAATAAGGGAGGATTATATATAAACGCACAGAATAAAAAAGGTTAAAGGAAAACAAAGTCCTTAGCGACAGGGCTTTAGTTTTTCAACGAAAAACAGGGGGCAGGCGCAGAAGACTAGTAGGTGTACTCGCCTGCTTCTTGTTGTCTAAGAAAAAGGGTATTAGGCCTGTTTTGGGGGTTTCTGGAAGTCTGTTGGATTAACCAAGATGGTCTTGGCGTGATCATAGTGCACAAAACCAGGGCTTGCCCCTTTGGGCTTGCGCACGTGCTTCCTCAATGTGTAGTCTACGGGTACCTTCGGAGAGGTTCTGCTCTGCGAAAAATATGCAGCTAATTGGGCCGCTTGTAGCAAGGTGCCAGGGGGGATCTCTCCTTCAAATAGAACCGAGACATGACTGCCTGGTATTCCCCTAGCGTGGAGCCAGAGGTGATTTGGCCCGCTTAAGCTAAAGGTCAAGCGATCATTTTGTCGGTTGTTGCGACCCACCAAAATGGTCAGACCGTCTACAGATAGGTACTTTTCAGGACCTGGCGATGCTTGCGCCTTTCTCGCAGCAGGCTTAGTTTTTCGCTTCAGGTAGCCTGCATTTCCGAGTTCTAGCTCAATTTCCTTGAGAATGGTTACGTGATCAGCGAGCTCGATTTGCAGCAAGATATTCTCTACGTATCTTCGCTCCAACCTTGTCTTTTTCAGCTGTAAGCTGGTGTATTTTTGGCTCGCTTTCGCTTTGGAGTAACGTTTGAAAATTCTCTGCACATTCGCGCTAGGGGAAAGGCGCGTATCGAGGGAAATTTTGACAAGAGGTGTATCTTCCTTGGTATAATCGGGCAC
>DHNI01000104.1:0-1356 GCA_002409455.1 Firmicutes bacterium UBA5420
CTGCCAAGATTAATTTTTGCCCTGCACTTTGGTGTAGGGTTTTTCTTTGTTTTTAGTGTAAAGTTAGCTTGACGTACAAAAAAATGCTCTGTATAATGAAGAAAAGGGTAAAGGTTACTTTACGTGCGCGGGGGTGGTGGATTGAACAACCGTTTAGCCGATTTCCGTAAAGAGCAGGGAGTTACGCAAGAAGAGTTGGCTGATGCGTTAGAGGTATCACGCCAGACCATAAGCTCAATTGAGAATGGGAGATATAACCCATCTATTGTGCTAGCGTTCAAGATTGCTCGGTTCTTTCACGCAACGATAGAGCAGGTTTTCATTTATGACGAAGGAGAAGGTGAGAAGGATGAGGGTTAAAAAACTAGATTTGAGCAAAATCCGGTATGTCCTCATACTGCTGTTGGGGATTGCTTTGGTCATTGTGAGTCGATTATTCATCCAGGAGCGATGGGCCGGTGTCTTGGTTGGTCTGGGGGCAGGATTGTTTGGAATGTCTGGGGCTCAGTTGATTACGCAACGTGTAATGCAGCGAAACCCAGGGTTACAGAAGAAGATGAGTATTGAGCAGTCGGATGAGCGAAATGTCCAGATCAATAATTACGCTAAGGCCAAGGCGTTTGAATTTTCCACGTTTATTGCCTTACCGTTTTTTCTTACTCTAGTTCTTGCTGATGTAGCCCTGCCGATTGTGCTCCTGTCCATCGCAGTTTACGTCGTTGATTATGCAGTATACCTGTGGTTTTTAAACAAGAAGATGAAAAATTCCTAAAAACGCTGATTGGAAAGGTGACTGCCATGATTCCCGATGAGTTCATAGCCAACCTGAAACGGAACATTTGGCTATATATCTCGTTATTCTTAGCTGGTATCTTTGTCTATTTCGCCGTTCTACTGGGTGGTAATATATCATCAGCATACTTGTGGCTTTTACTTCCAGGGGTTGCTTTCGGAGTTTTAGGGTATCTCGAATACCGCAGGCTTGAGCGGCAGAAGCTGCTTGCCAGGCTTCGGGCGGAGTGGGGAGTTGATGAAATAGCCAAAGAACGGGATTTTGAAGAAATCTCAGGGCTATTTGAGTCCGCGCCGCAAACGGATAGGATGATTGATGATCGCACCTGGCATGACCTCAACATGGATATCGTCTTTTCTAGGATCGATCGGACATTTAGTTGGCCTGGCATTCAGCGTCTGTATCAACTTTTGCGTTCCCCCGAGATCGACAATGTCGACAAGGTTGAGGAGCGTACAGCCATGATTGCCAGCTTTGAGTCTGACTCAGAGTTACGCGAAGAAGTGCAAGTGACCCTAAGCAAAATGGATGCCCGAATTGGATCAGGTCTATGCAATTTACTA
>DHNI01000104.1:1535-6516 GCA_002409455.1 Firmicutes bacterium UBA5420
TACTATGGGGAAATCCTCAGGTTCATCCTGTACACCCAGTGTGGGTATATCAAACAATGTTTGTTCTCGCTCTGTTTTCGCCACTATTGCTCTTTGCAGGCGCTCGTTATACAATTGCCATCCTTTTCATATTCCAGATCAATATGTACTTGCATTTTAAAGTACAGAAGCGAATTCGTTCGCATTTTGAAGGTGTCCGTTCGCTCAGACAGCTCATGGGTATTTCGAGAAAGCTGGCGGCGATCAAAAACGACTCCCTAGAGGAGCTACTTTCAAAGATTAGAGGATCCCTGAGGGAAGTAAGACAATTCACTAAGATTGTCCGCTTTGTCGGTCTTGAGACGACGGATCCATTCATACATGTGTTCGAACAGTACTTCGCCATATTCCTTCTCGCAGAAGTCAGGGGGTTTTATCGGGCTCTTGATTTCATTGAGGACAATCGTGAGGTGATTCAGGATCTGTTCATGTCTGTGGGTGAAGTGGACGCTCTGCAATCTGTAGCGTCTTATCGGGCCTCCTTAGAGTACTATTGCGAACCTAGCTTTATTAAAACGCGTAGTGTACGCCTTGAAGAAGCTTATCATCCCTTACTNNTAATTAATTTTATTATTTATAAGATTTATAAATAATTAATATTATGGTAAGTGAAGTTTATGTGGAAAATATTTTAAAACGTGATAAGAAGATTTTTAAAAAAGATTACAAGGATTCTCAAAACCGGAATTTAGTGAAAAACAAAACACCCTCTAGTGGTGGTGTTCCTTTAATTGCTGATTTTACTGAGTATTCACCTTTACATAATGGTCATTATCATTGTATGAAAACTGCAAAAGAACATGTTCCTGAGGGTTTGTTTGTTGCAGTTGTTCCTGGACTTTTTGAGCGTAGTGGACGAGAAGAAGCTTATCATCCCTTACTTAGTGATCCTGTTCCAAACTCTATTGTGGCCAAAGATCGGGGCTTATTGATTACGGGCTCAAACATGTCAGGGAAATCTACGTTTTTGCGCACCGTGGGTTTGAACGTCTTAATGGCGCAGACGATTGGAACCTGTACTTCAAGATCGTATTTGGCTTGCCCAGTGCGTCTGCTGACCTCCATTGGGCGATCGGATAATGTTGTGGAGGGAAAAAGTTATTATTTAGAAGAAGCACTTAGCGTATTGAGAATTCTCGAGGTCATTAATGATGATACGACCACTTTGGTTATCTTTGATGAGTTGTATCGCGGCACCAATTCTGAGGAACGAATCTTTGCCGCCCAGCGCGTTCTGGAGTATTTAGTTCAGCGCAACTCCCTTGTCTTCGTAGCTACCCATGACTTAGAGCTAACAACTTTGCTCGCACACGACTACACCAGCTTGCACTTTAGCGAACGCGTTGGCCAACTAGGGCTAGAGTTCGATTACAAACTGAAAAAAGGGCCAGCGACCACGAAGAATGCTATTGCCCTTTTACGCTACCTGGGGTATCCTGAGGAAATTACAAATCAAAGTTAGGCTCATACTAGTTTATGGCGATGGGCATAAATAGCTGCTTTTGTACGATCTTCTACTCCTAGTTTGCTCAATATGTTGCTGACATGCGTTTTTACCGTCTTGATTCCGATGAATAGCTCGTCTGCAATCTCTTGGTTTGTTTTGCCCTCACCAATGAGCACCAAGATTTCAAGCTCCCTATCTGTGAGGTCACTATGGGGGCGATGTTCGGTGTTGTTACGCATTTTGGTCAGCATCTTCGTAGCTACTTTGGGTTCGATGACTGCCTCTTGCTTTATAGCAAGGTGAATTGCTTCCACAATTTCATCAGCCTGGGACGTCTTAAGGAGATAGCTCAGTGCTCCTGCCTCTAAGGCCGGAAAGATGAGAGCCTCGTCAATATAGCTGGTTAGAATGATGATCTGGACGCAGGGCAACTCTTGCTTGATTTTTTGCGTTGCGTCCACTCCTGTGCCATGCTCCATGATGAGATCCATCAGAATCACATCGGGCTTCAATTTTAGCGCCATTTCTACAGCAGAGTTGCCATTGTTCGCTTGACCGACGACCTCTAGATCGTCTTCCGTCTCCAGATAGGAGCATATGCCTCTTCGGACCATCTCATGGTCATCTACGACCATGACTCGTATTTTCGCCACATTTGTTCACCCTTCCTTGGAGTCTACTTCGGTTGAAATCGGAACTCTAATCTCTAGTTTAGTGCCTTTTGTCGGAACAGATAGCCACTGGGCCGTTCCGCCTATCAAAGTGGAGCGTTCCTTTATGGAACGAATGCCTATAGATGATTGGGGAATCTCCTCCAGTGCGAATCCTTTGCCGTCATCTTCGATAACTAAAAGCACCCTGTGGTTGGCTTCAGACATCTTCAATGAAATACGTACAGTGCGTGCCTCCGCATGGCGAAGTACATTTGAGAGGCCTTCTTGGGCAATCCGAAAAAGTTGGTTCTCGATATTGCTAGGCAGGCTCACTTCGTCAAGATCGACGTCGAATTGGAGTGACTGTTTGCTCTGGAGTTCAGAGGTGAGGGACAATAGCGCTTCAGAAAGGCCTTCGTCCTGAAGTGTCAAGGGGCGTAGTTGCAGGAGTAAAGCACGCATTTCTCCTTGCGCCCGCGTCGCGGACTGTGAGATTTCGTGGATAAGACTTAAGGCTTGCTCTGGCCTTTTCTCGACTACCTTCAAGACAGTCGCAGACATCATGGAAATGGCAAAAAGTTGCTGACTGACTGCATCGTGAAGGTCGCGGGCCAAACGCTGGCGTTCCTCTGAGACTGCGGTGATCTTGGTTTCTTGCAGTAATTGCTCGTTCTCTTGGGCCAGCTTTTGAAGTGCACCAACTTGGGCCTCTAATCGGGATGCCATTTCGTTGAAGGCTTGAATAATGCCATCGAATTCCGCATTACCCTTGAATCCCAAGCGATAGTCAAGATTACCATAAGCGATGTTTTTCGCTCCTAGGGTAATCTCCTCAAGCTCGCTGCGAATATCCCTACTAGAATAGAAACCACCGAAAATGGCACTAGCCGCCGAAACAACGATGGCAATAGCTAGGCTGGCTGAAATGGTTTCTGGAGTGTAAGGCAGGCAGATTAGGTCTGGAAGCAACAGGTGAATCAGAAACGCGCCGGCAAAGATGGCGAGTAAGCTACTAACAAAATGATAGACAATCCACTTAAAGCGAAATAGCCACATGCGTTCACCACCTTACCGTATTTGACGGATGCTGATTTCGCCGATTTTCCAATGAACTCTGATATTCACCTTCTGTGTCGCAGTGTCATAGTCTGGACTTTGCGTCTGGACATGCCGAGGAGTTCCAGATTCGTTATGATCTAAAACCGTAATTTCCCCTAAACGGAGGCTGCATTCCGCCCTGAAAGGTAAGCCTGGTGGAAGATAGATGCTGGCTTCGCCTACATAGCCAAATACGTCAATGTGCACTTCCCGATTGGGGATGATAGCTTGGGTCAGATCTAGGTTGACGCTGCCAATACCGTGGCTGATCGAGGTATCGTCGAGAACCCAATTTCCGGGTCCACGGGTGAAGTCACCTACGAAAGATGATCGGGATTCGCCGTTCCAGTTCTTACCCTTTTGTCTGAAATCGACTTTGACGAACGAGCCCCTCTGAGGGAATAAGATAAGCAGCCCGACTAGAACAAGCCCTAATGGCCAGATTACTCTCCAGGGTATGGCCGGCGTAGGGAGGCCAATAATAGGTAAAAGCATGTAAACACCAACGGTAAGGACTATAAGCCAAAGGACAATGTCCCAAGAATCTTCTGCTCCCAGCTGCCGTTTTTTGATTTTCACTAGTTGATCTACAGCGAGCCAGATGATCAATGTGGGCCACATGATAGACCAAGGGGTAAAACTCACGATTTGGAGATTGTAGAGGAGAAACCCCACGCCAAAGCAGATTAATATAACAGGAAACCATTTCATTGTTTTTCCTCCTTAGGGTACACGCTTCCCATATAAGTAGTTTGCCGTATTTTGCATAGATCCTCTTTATGATGGTTTCATTGTATCAAGGGTTTTGAAACAACGTAACAGCCCTTGGTATGTTTACATCTCCGTCTCGAGGCTGACTTCGCGAGTATATGGGCATGCTGCTTATGTACTAACCCTGAGCAATGGAGCCACCCAAACAGGCGAGGCTAGAATTATCTGAATTGTCGCTTATAAGTATTGCCATCACCGGGAACTTGTGATACGATAAGTTTAAGGCCCTTCACGCCCAGGGATGGGAAAGGAAGAAACATTGAAATTTCGACTTTTGAATGACGTAGCATTTCATTTTGTCTTTGGCCGAGCAAGCCGTAAGTATAATTTGCTCAACCTTTTGAACGCTATTTTGACGAAAAGTGGGCAAGAACCTATTCGAGATCTAGAACTGCAAGAAACTACTCTCGATGCCGAAATTGTTGGCCTCAAAAGTTGTCGTTTGGATATTCGAGCTATTACTTCTAAGAACCATCATATTAATGTTGAGGTTCAGATCATGAATCGCCACGATATGGAAAAACGCTCCCTCTATTATTCCAGCAGACTATACACCACGCAATTAAACAAGGGCGAAGACTACCGCGAGCTGAACAAAACCATTGCCATTAACATCTTGGATTTTTCTCGGTTCACGAGCACAAAGTTCCATAGCATATACAAGCTGCTCGAAATTGAGACAGGGGAGCAGCTCACCGATGCCTTGGAAATACAAAGGAGAACCCTTTGAATTTCAATTGTCCACTGACACGTTGGATGATGGTATTGGGTGACGAGACCAATCACAAGGACAGGGAGGCGATCTTAATGCAGGATGAAGACATCCGAAAAGCCTATGAAGACTTGGGAAGAATATCTGCAGACAAGGAAACTCAGCGCCTATATGAGATTCGGGAAGATGCCGCACGGGACTATCGAAGTGGCATCAACGATGCTCGACTGGAAGGGTGGGAGAAGGGGCTCCAAGAAGGAC
>DHNI01000104.1:6672-7009 GCA_002409455.1 Firmicutes bacterium UBA5420
CAAGAAGGACGACAAAAGGGATTAGAAGAGGGTTCGCTGCAAGCAAAGCGGCGCCTGGTCAAGAGGATGCTGGCACAAGGGTTGGATGAAAAGTTGATCAAAGATGCAGCTGAGTTGACCCAGGCAGAGCTGGATGATATCAAAAGAGGCTAAAAATGAAGATAGAACCTGCTCTAAAGGTTCTATCTTTTAGTATTTGGGGCGTGAAGGTCTCAGCGGGCCTGTTTCTGTTCATAAGTTCCTTCGCAAGTCTCTTTCTACAAGCGTTCAGCTTGATTTTCCCGAATAATATGGCTATTCAGGGAAAACAAAGATGGCCAATTGAAAAAGTAAGTTC
>DHNI01000161.1:0-536 GCA_002409455.1 Firmicutes bacterium UBA5420
AAATTGGCTAATCTGTTTGATTACCTGAAATGGAGGGGCGATTTGCCCCTGGCGGAAATACCTATAAATGACATAGATAGCCTTATTTTCTCGCGCCTTTCCTACTTGCCTTTTGATGGGATCGTTCCGGCTCAATTTGACAGCGAGATAACGCTTGCCGCAGCTGCAGAGGAAATATTACAGCGAGAAGATGCTGAAGAACAAGTTATCATGAAGATGGATCTTCCATTCTTAAAAGAAGTGGCAAATTGCCAACGCTTCTCAAAACTAGGGCTGTGCGGATATACCAACCAAGTCGATCCCGATGCAGAAAAACAGTTTGCGGCCTTGGTGATCCGCATGGGGCCACAATCCTCATATATTTCCTATCGCGGTACAGACCTTTCTCTTGCAGGTTGGAAAGAGGATTTCAACATGAGCTTCTGCACGCCGGTACCGGCGCAGGTGGACGCTGTTCGTTATCTCAATGACGCCGCCCGTAGTTTACCTGGAAGGCTCTATGTGGGTGGGCATTCTAAAGGAGGTAATCTCGCAGT
>DHNI01000161.1:813-1100 GCA_002409455.1 Firmicutes bacterium UBA5420
TCTGCAGTAGGTATGCTATTGCAGCATGAAGAAGACTATTATGTCATTCGTAGTACACAAGTTGGCCTCATGCAGCACGATCTCTTCTCCTGGGAAGTTCAGCGCGACCAGTTTATCTATCTAGATGAAGTGACAGAACATAGCAGGTTTCTAGATCACACCCTAAAAACCTGGTTAGCGCAGCTCAGCCCTGAACAGCGGGAACAGTTTGTGGATACCCTCTTCTCTATCCTAGAAGAAACCAATGCCAGCACACTTAAAGAACTGACACTCAACTGGCATAAAAA
>DHNI01000161.1:1234-1961 GCA_002409455.1 Firmicutes bacterium UBA5420
GCCCGTATCGTGCTCAAATCGCTCCAAGAAATGGACGATGATATGCGCCGCAACCTTTCTCAAGCCATTGGCCTCTTGTTCGAAGCTGCCAAGCACACTGCTCGCCAGAATGTACGAATAACCATTCCGAAACCAAGTCTGCTGCAAAATCGGGGGCGAGATGATGAGAAGCAAAAAAAGCCGTAGAGCCCAAGGGGCCCTACGGTACGTTTTCAAATACCAACAGTTTAGTTGCTTTGAGCATCCTTAGCGGCAGCCCAGAAAGCGGTCAGATAACCATAGTTATCAACTAATGTCGCACCCGTTACCAAATCAACCGCGGTTTCGGAGCTATTGTTCGTCAGGAACTCTTCGAGCTCCGCTACAGTCATGCCAACAACGAATTCTTCAAGTGCTTTGAAGTTATTAGCGATAGTTACAGTCGAACCAGCGTTAGCCATGTTGTTGCTGTAGTAGGCGCTATTGAGTTTCTTCGAAGCAAGTGCTTGCTCTTGATTAACAAAAACCTGACCGAAATCTTTATCGGAGTTAGGAACACCAGTAGTCTCTGCCTTAGGCATCATCTGGTATTCATCAAGATAAGCACCAACAATTACGTCACCTTGTAGAGCCACAACGGCCACTGCAAAGCATCTTGTTCCATGGGCAGCCCAATCGGCTTTACCCATAACAATAGGTTCAGCAGCAAAACTTAGAGCGCTAAGACTAAAAACGGACAACAAAACAA
>DHNI01000161.1:2141-2299 GCA_002409455.1 Firmicutes bacterium UBA5420
AGCCAAAATGAGAGTTTTCTTCATAGGTCGGCCTCTTTCTAATGAATTAAATTTACACCCGCAAGTGACATGTCAATTACGACTTTATTATAAACAAGCTCTCGCAATTCGTCAATTGAAATTGTGGTCATTTTCCCAAGATGAATATGAATAATCTG
>DHNI01000161.1:2457-4655 GCA_002409455.1 Firmicutes bacterium UBA5420
CGCCGTTCGCCCGTTTCGTTCGTCTACGATTTCCTGCAAAAGAGTCACTTCCCTTTCGAGCTTGCGTTGCTGTCCATGGATAAATGTGGTGTACCCCAAGAGTAAGACCCAGATTAGCATGTAGCCAATTGCAAAAAATGTCATCGTAATCCCTCTTTCTAGATCAAGAAATCGTAGTCTAGCGCAACAGTTCGGCCTTCAGGTGCCTTATCTGCTCCCTAAGAGCAATGGACTTCATCCGTAAAGGCACCAAGTACACGTATAAAAGTGAAAAAACCGCTAGACTCAAAAATAAGGCCACCCGCATTCTTCCGTCCAAACCAATGCCTGCACTGGTTACCACAATGGGGTGAATGGATCGCCACCACCTGGCCGAAAAAAAGACAAGTGGCACATTGATAAACGCAATGATACCATAAACAGCCGCCAAGCGTTTTCTTGCCTCCGTAGCCCCCCCACTTTGTAAAGCCATATAAGCCACGTACATAAACCAGAGGACCGCTGTTGTTGTTAAGCGTGGATCCCAGGTCCACCACGTATTCCAAATAGGGTATGCCCAGAGAGGGCCTGTCAGTAATGTACCCGTTATAAAGACTGTTCCGATTTCTGCTGAAGCTAGAGCGAGGTGGTTAACCCGATCCTGTCTCTTCCATAGATAAAGAATACTAGCGCCAAAGACGACGCAAAAAGCCAAGAGCCCAATCCAGGCCGAAGCCACATGAAAATAGAAGACCTTCTGCACAACACCCATCGTTTTTTCTACCGGCGCATAGAAAAAAATCACATAGAGATTGATGGGCACGAGCACTGCAAGAACCCAAAAAAGAGGATGTCTTTTCTCATCTTTCATATACTAACCCTCCAACACATAATCAAATAACAACAAGGGGATCATTGTAAAGATGAAATCAAAAGCTAAGAGCAAGTAGATCCACCCCATAACAGGCTGAACATCGCCAAGGATCGCCCCCTGAGAGGTAAGAATAGCTCCCATGAGCAGCGGCATCAAAAGAGGGAACATCAAAATTGGGAAGAGCAGACGGGCTCCAGGCAATTGTACCGTCATTCCATTTAGCATGGTGCCAATCGCTGCCAAACCCCAACTACCTAAGAATAAGGAAGCGAGAAACAGACCTAGATGAAGCTTTTGTGCGCTGATCCCCATAAAGATCCACAAAAGCGGAACCACAACTGCTTCAAAGATCAAGAGGATGGTCAAGCTCGAAAGAAACTTAGCAACAAACAGAACTCCCCGATCGCCACTGGCCAAAAGCAATGCATCGAGCGTTCTGTCTTCATGCTCTTTGGCAAAGGCCCGTTGTAAGGCCAACGTAGCTGAGAAGTAGATGCTGACCCAAAGCACCGCAGCAAAGATCCTATTCGGCTCCAAATCCACCAACTGCAGGGCATAACTAAAGATAAAAACCAACATCACTCCAAAGACCAAAGTGCCGAGCAGATGGCTAAACGTGCGAATCTCATCCTTAAGATCCTTTTGGTAGATCAAACATACTTTATTCCAAGCGCTCGGCATCATGAGACCCCCCCTTGCACCTGGCCATCCTTGAGTCGCAACTCTTTATAACAAAACCCCTCCATGAGCTGGGGTTCGTGGGTTATTAGCAACTGAACCGCCTTACGCCGATTTTGTTCTAAAACGCCCCTAAGTAGGCGCTGACCATCTTGATCAAGACTTGTGAAAGGTTCATCGTAGAGAATCATCCGCGGCCTGGAGACAAGAACGCGGGCTAAGGCGAGCCTTTGCTGCATACCCCGTGATAAGATGGCTACAGGCTCATGGCGGTAGTGCCACAGATCCACTAACATTAACAATTCCTGCTCCCACTTCTTAGACCCTGTTCCATACATGGAGGCGAAAAAGTGCAAATTATCATAGACAGAAAGGGTTTCATAGAGCATAGGCTTATGGGCAATATAGCCAATGGCGCCGTGTTCTAAGCCATAGACAGAGCCATTCCAAAGAACCTGTCCCCCGCTTTTCGGAATCAACCCAGCTAAGACGCGAAGCAGGGTCGTTTTACCAGCTCCGTTAGGGCCGGTAATGACCACAAGATCTCCCGTTGCAGCCTCAAAGGAAATGTCTTTTAAAATCCACTTCACACCGATTTGCTTGTGAAGCCGTTTTACAACTAATGCATCGGCCTTGACCACAGCTTCACCTGCCTACCCTTGACGTT
>DHNI01000142.1:0-1143 GCA_002409455.1 Firmicutes bacterium UBA5420
ACTGTTTTGCCAACAAAATGTTTTGCCAACAAAACCACCGTAATTACTGCATTGCATAGTTTCTAAAAACTGGCATCATATGTGCCTGCATACTCTTTTGTCAACTTGCCCAACTTTAGAGGAATTTGGTCTCGGAACGAGAAATGATACCTGTATGAACTATATCATAGTGGGGTGGTGTAATGCAAGTGCGTAAGGTCAACTTTCTTTTGGTAGTCGCTTTAGTTGCTCTGTTGAGTGGTACAGTACTGGCCCAAGGGGTTCCTGTGGATATTCCAGGAACGGGAGTGAATTTCTTCCTCTATCGTTATGAAGGTCAAACAGTCCCCTACGACAAAATCGACACGATTTGGGAGAACCTCTCCAAGGCATTCCAGGCATGGGTCGACGGCGGTCAACAACAGGATGCGTTATCAGGTGAAGATGTACATGTTAAAGGGCACGACATTTATGTAAAAGACCAGCTCATCTTGACTGTGGATCAATACCACGCCGATGCTAACAAAGCAACCCGGGCTCAATTGGCTGAAAAATGGGCCGCTAACCTCCGCAAAGGTGTAGATGCCTTCGTGACCACAAATATTGTCAGGTAACGATCTATAGCCGAAAAGCGCAATCGTAGCTGCCTGGCAATGCGCTTTGGCAACAAAGGGCGAGACTTTTGGCATGCTAAGAAAGCGTGCCGGAAGTCTCTTTTTTGAGCAGCCCCCTACAGGATCCATCATAGACAGTTGCTCCATTCTGCATCGTTTTTGTCTACCTGGGAGGTGACACCATGCACCATTTTTATCAAGAACTGACATTTCTACATCCAACGCACAGGCCTTTTATTGCCTGCAATATGGTTACATCCCTTGACGGTAAAGTGACTGCAGATGGCACCCAGCCTTCTAGTCTTGGCAGTTCCTTTGACCTTAAAACCATGGGCATCATCCGGAGCCATTTCGATGCAATTCTCGCAGGTGGAAACACCATCCGCCTTCACCCCTATTACCTAGGTGTACCTGCAAAGCTAGAAGGCGTCAGACAAAGAAAGGGGCTGGAGGCCCAACCCCTCACTGTACTCCTTAGTAGAAGCGGCAATCTTGATCCCGCCAACCGGCTCTTTGCGCAGGCTCCCAGGCCTCCTGTGATTCTTACGTC
>DHNI01000142.1:1423-3949 GCA_002409455.1 Firmicutes bacterium UBA5420
CAAAGCTTTTGGATGAACTCTTTCTTACGCTTCACCCGAGCCTGATTGGCAAGCGCACAGACTTAGGCTTAAGCGCAGGTGACCATGTTTTGGACAAGGCTAACAGCATCAAACTGATCTCTGCCAACCGACAAGACGACGAGCTTTTTCTGCGCTATCGAATCACCTGGTGAATCTTAGAAACTTCGGAAGAAGAACATAGACGCAAGTAAGGTCAGAATTAGATTGACAGTCTGGCCTACCACATGCAGTTTCACCGTTGGTTGCCCCGTGAAGATCTCCTTCAAATTGGCAAAACGCGAATCGAGACCAATGGCCACAAAGGCAAGGGTGAAGAGCCAGGTACGAGCTGTACTCGTCACTTTCAAAATACCATCAACCTGCGCTTGCCCCAACAAGGGAACAAGCACAAAGGACATCAACAGGGATGCTCCCACAAAGCCTAGGATAAACTTGGGGAAACGCAACCAGACTTCCTTGATACCTAGCTTTTCTGTCCCCTCTTCCTTTTCTACCCTGGTCACGAAGAAAAGCGCCCAGCAAAACGCCACAACGCCAATGAGGGCATTTTGGAGCATCTTGACAATCGCTGCCACTTCCATAGCCGCAGGGCCAACCATGCTTCCTGCTACAACTACAGCACCGGTGGAGTCAACTGTCCCTCCAATCCATGACCCAGCAACAGCCTCGCTCAAACCCAGCCATCGAATGAGAATAGGCATACCAAGCATCATTAACACGGTCACAATCAGCGAAACAGAAATGGCTGCACTAATCTCCTCTTTCTTCGCCTTTACCGCCGCACCGGTGGCAATCGCTGCTGAAACCCCACAAACGGATGTACAGGTAGCAACCGTGGCCACAAGCGCCTTACTCTTCATCTTCAATACCCTTGTTCCATAAAGATACATGAAAACAAGCAAAATTGGCGGAACAAGCCAGCCAACTCCTAGTCCGCGTAGACCTAATTCGAGCACGCGGGTAAAGAGGATTTCTGCACCAAGTAACACCAATCCGGTCTTAATGAAGAGCTCAGTGCGAAGGGCGGGAACAAGCCACTCGGGCTTTTTCCACAAATTGCTAATCAGCATTCCCAACACAATGGCCCAAATCACATCACTGAAACCATAATGGGCTAATGTGCTGTGGTTCCCAATCAAAAACGCCAAAACAGCCAAGACAAACACAGCAGGAAACGCTTTTAGGTACTTACGTACATCCTCCCCCATAATCTTGAGCGCTAGGGCAGTCACTGCCGCAAGCCCTACACCCCACAGCAAAATAGGTACAATTAAGTCTACTGGCAGAGCCTCCTGCCAAACGGTCCACTTCGGCAACTTCGGTATGAAGCGTATCAAACCTAAGGCTGCTCCTCCAATGAAAAACGCCCCCAACCAAATCGTCCACCAGTCCTCTTTTTTGAAAAGAGAAAGCATAGCACAGACCTCCTAGGACTCAAATACTACAACAGTTCATACTATGCTCTCTTGTTCAAGGGGTTCCTACATCTATGCACATCCATCGTTTCAATCTCGCACTTCTAGCAGAAAGCAAAAAGCCCTTGCACAAAGAGTGCAAAGGCCTTCAACCCAACTTATCCTACATTTTTCAGACGAGGATCTAGAGCATCCCTCAAACCATCACCCACTAAATTTAGACACATCACAGTTGTAAAAATGGCTAATCCCGGAATGGTTACAGCCCAATGGGAAACCCGGATAAATGGACGAGAGTTGGCAATCATGCTACCCCATTCGGGTGTTGGTGGTTGAGCGCCCATGCCTAAAAAGCTTAGGCCCGCCGCTGACAAGATGGCACCTGCCATACTTAGTGTAGTCAGAACAATAATGGGGCTAATGGAGTTCGGCAATACATGGGTCAAAATGATGCGTCGGTCCTTAGCACCAAGGGATCGAGCAGCATCCACATAGTCTAGTTCTCGAGTGGAAACAACCGCTGATCGCATCATACGTGCAAAGGACGGAATATATGAAACACCGATGGCCAAGACAACGTTTTGCATGCCAGGCCCTAGGGCCGCCACAATGGATAGGGCAAGCAAAAAGCCTGGCAGTGCCATGAGAATATCAACGAAACGCATAATCACATTATCGAGCATTCCGCCATAAAAGCCGGCTACAAGGCCTAACGTACAGCCGATCAGCAAAGCCATGCCGATGGAAAAGAATCCAACCTGCAGCGACAATCGAGCTCCATAGACCACCCGCGAATAGGTGTCCCGCCCAAATTGATCCGTGCCAAAAATGTGCTCGGAGGATGGCGGTTGGAGACGATTGCGCATGTTCTGCTTCTGAGGTTCATACCTAGTCACAAACGGCGCAAAAATGGCCATGAAGATGATAAAGATCAAAATGAAGGCTCCCACAACAGCGCGGCGATTCCGCCTCCACTGTTTGAAAATCCTAGAAAGTTGACTTTGACTCTTCGATAGTTCTACTGCCATTTAGCTGCCTCCCTTCTATTCGTAAGTCGTTCGTAAACGGGGATCTAAAAATGCATACAACA
>DHNI01000142.1:4220-4414 GCA_002409455.1 Firmicutes bacterium UBA5420
CCAATGCCCGGCCAGGCAAAAATGGTTTCGGTTAAAACGGCTCCACTCATGAGACCTCCAAATTGAAGACCAATCATGGTCACAACAGGAATAAGGGCATTACGCAAGGCATGCCTATAGACAACGCTGCGTCGACGCAAACCCTTGGCCCTTGCTGTACGAACATAGTCCTGCTGCAAAACATCAAGCATAGC
>DHNI01000142.1:4633-8569 GCA_002409455.1 Firmicutes bacterium UBA5420
CGCCGGCAGCACGAGGTATTGCCACCCCCCCAACCGTCCCGATGATGGAAGTAGTTGAAATGTAACGGAAAATAGTAATATTAGCATAATACCCTGCCAAAACGCAGGCATACCAACGCCGGTCAAAGCCCCGACCATGGCAATATTATCAAATGTGGAGTTTGGTTTACTCGCAGAAAGAATACCGACCGGAACTCCGATCAGGACCGCAATGAACACTGCAGCCAGGGCTAATTCTGCCGTTGCCGGTAGCCGATCGAGAATTTCTGTCGCTACCGCTTTTTTAGAACGTAATGAATGGCCGAAATCTAATCTAACAGCATCTTTCAGCCAGTTAGTGTATTGAACATACCAGGGCTCATTAAGGCCCATAGACTCACGCAGGGCTTCCAGCTGATGCGCTGGAGCACCCTCTCCCAGCATCAGTTGGGCTGGGTCACCCGGTGTTAGGTGCATGAGTAGAAATACAAAAAGCGAAATTCCAATCAATACGGGAATCAAACTAAGCAAGCGTCGTATGATATACCGCCACACAGGCAGACCACCTTTCGTTAAACCCTGCTTGCCTTAAGAGTGGGGAAGACCCAACGGCCTTCCCCCATTCTTTCTTTAACAAGGTTACTATTATTTCTTAGAAACAGTAGAGAGCTTGTGGTGACCGGCTGGATGGGCCACGAAGCCTTCTATATTGTCACGCATACCGTTCACTTCCATCGTGGCGATGAGAAACGCCCATGGAGCTTCGTCTACAATGAGTTCCTGTGCCTCTGCATAGATAGCAGCACGCTTCTCAGGATCGCCCTCTGTACGACCGAGATCCAGTAGTTCGTCAACACGCTCGTTAGCGTAGAAGGAACGGTTTCCTGGATCACCGAACTGACTGCTGTGGAACAGAGAATAGAGACCATAGTCAGGATCAGCTGTTACAGTCACCCAGCCCAGAACAAACATATCATGTTTACCTGCTGCTGTATCTTCGAGATAGGTGGCCCATGGAACAACAAGAACTTCCACATCAACGCCGATCTCAGCTAGGTCAGCCTGGAACATTTCGGCAATCTGCATACGCAGCGGGTTGTCATTGGTCCAAATGGTAGTTTTAAATCCATCAGGATAACCAGCTTCAGCTAGAAGGGCCTTGGCTTTCTCAGGATTGAACTCATAACCTTCAACATCAAGGGCTCCCCATACGAGTGGAGCAAGCGGTCCGCCGGCAGGTGCTGCCTGACCAGTGTAGATATAATCTACTACCGCTTCAACATCAAGAGCATAGTTAATTGCTTGACGAACGCGCACATCATCAAATGGAGCTTTTTGCACGTTAAAGCCGATATAGCTTGTGGAAAGCGTTTGGGACTTGTCGAGTACCACACCTGGTTCAGTAGCCAAACGAAGCTCATCGGTGGGGTCGATATTGTAAGCAATGTCTACTCCACCAGTCTCAAGCTCAATAGCTCGTACGGTATTTTCCGGGATGCCACGGATAACAAGTGTTTCCACTTTGGCAGGTTCACCCCAGTAATTCTCATTACGAGAGAGTGTCACATGTGATCCCGATACCCAGTCCTCAAATACGAAGGGGCCTGTCCCGATAGCTACTAGCGAACCGAAACCGTCTCCGGCTTCTTCAACCGAACGCTGGTTAACGATAGCGTTCGATGGGTGGGCTAAATGAGCAAGAATCGGTGCAAATGGTTCATGAAGAACAATGTGCACTGTGTAGGGATCAACGACCACGACTTCTTGGACAGAATCAATTAGGAACGATGCCGGAGATGGTAGCTCCTTAATTCGTTCAAAAGAGTATTTTACGTCTGATGCCGTAAAGTCATCGCCATTATGGAACTTTACGTTCTCTTCCAACTTGAATTCCCAGGTAACGTCATCTATCTGCTCCCAGCTTTTGGCTAGACCAGGAACAATATCCAAGTTTTGGCCATGATTGACCAACGTCTCAAAGATCTGCGCACGTACGCGAGCTGAGGGCTGATCGTTTTGTCCATGGGGATCCAAGGTTACTGGGTCAGCCCCCTGGGCTACGGTTAAGGTCTGGGCTCCAGCGGCACCGACTCCAGCAAAAGCCACTGTCAACACCAAGACCACAACGATCCACGACCTTCTATACATCGAATTTCCTCTCCTTTTCTTGTTTCCCTTACCAACAACAATGAAGTTGTTCTGTGAAGGGGGTTTCTTACATAATACCTGCTCAGGAAGGGTAATGTCACGGACCAACTTCCACCATAGCATCCATAAGGTTGTAATATTTCCTGTCTATACTAAGTTTTGAGCTCTTTTCCAGACGCGAAAAAGCACTTCCCCAACTTCAGGAAGTGCCCTTTCTTCCATAAATAGAACCAGATTATTTACCCTTGAATTCGCGGATCCATAATATCCCGGAAAGCGTCGCCAATGAGGTTCCACGACAACACAAAAAGGACAATGGCTAAGCCAGGATAGACTACAGTATACCAATAAGCTAGGGAGTTGTCAGGAGTGCCTAAGATCCAATTGCGGGCAAAGCTAATCATCTGACCCCAGTCGGCATGGCCCTCACGGGCACCTAGTCCCAAAAAGCTCAAGGTGGCAGCAGTAACAACGATGGAACCCATGTTCATTGAAGCCTGAATTAAAACGGGGAAAATGGTATTGGGCAAGACATGCCGAACCATAATCTTCGGGTGTGTTACACCACCAGCTCGCGCTGCCATAACATACTCCTCTTGCTTGACCTGAAGAACACTGCCTCGAATCAGCCTTGCGTAACCTGTCCAGCGGAATAAGACCAAGGCGATGATGACTTTGTCTAGACCTCGGCCTAAGACTGCCGTAATGACAATGGCTGCGATTAAAAACGGGAAACTCATAAACACATCCACAAAGCGCATGACGATCTCATCGAATCTCCCGCCAATATAGGCACTGGTCGAACCAATAATGACACCGATTAGACACGCTAAGCCAGTTACAATAAGTCCCACTTGAAATGCTGTTCTGGTGCCCCAGACAATGCCATAGAAAATGTCATACTTCCCCTGTGTCAACCCCATGGGATGTTCCGCTGATGGCGGTTCAGGCGTGGTACCCCACCCATAGCGCGGCACACGATATGGATCATTTTTGTGCATTTCGGGAGTTGGGGCTATCCAAGGTGCAAAAATTGCCACCAACACAAACCCCAACAGCAAAATCAAGCCGATCATCGATAGGGGATTTCGTAGTAATTTCTTGATCACCATTGCCCCATCACTCCAATCTCACCCTAGGATCAATTACAGCATAGAGAATGTCTACCACTAGATTTACTAAGACCAAAAGCAACCCATAAAAGAGTGTGGTGCCAAGGATCAATGTATAGTCGAGCTGCTGCGCCCCTGTGGCGGTTAGAAGGCCAATACCCCGATAATCAAACACCGTCTCCACAATAACGACGCCGCCTAAAAGGCCTAATACCATAGAACCTGAAACGGTAGCTACTGGAATCATGGCATTGCGCCGCACATGTCGATTCACCACAACTCTCTCTGTTAAGCCCTTGGCTCGGGCGGTACGAACATAGTCCTTGTTCATCACTTCTAGCATACTCGAACGGGTAATCCGGAGCAAAAAAGCCCACCACAAATAGGCAAGCGTAATCACCGGCGCGATCAAATGGCGAATCGCATCCCAAAAAATGTCCACTCGCCCATTCAGTAAAGAATCGACCGTGTTCAGTCCAGTATAGCGAACGAAATTGCCAGTCAATACCACGGCATCAGCCCAGATTGACAGCCGTCCTGGTGGAAACCACCCTAGAACACCATAGAAAATCATGAGCAATATGAGTCCAAAGACAAAATCGGGTAAAGACCAGCCGATAATGGCAAAGGTTCGGCTAAAGTGATCAAGCGGCTTGTTATAGTGCTTTGCAGCTATGGTGCCGAGCCAAATGCCACC
>DHNI01000142.1:8690-13918 GCA_002409455.1 Firmicutes bacterium UBA5420
CAAATGCCACCGATAATTACAGGTATAATAGCAAATAGGGCAAGCTCAATCGTTGCGGCGAAACGATTGCTGATCGCTTCGGTCACCCGCATATTAGCGGATACCGAGTAACCTAAATCTCCCTTAAGCAAATTCTTCACCCAACTAATGTAGCGAATGTGAGCAGGTTGATCCAGCCCATATTTGCGAACCAAATCATCGAGACTCTGGTTCTTCAACTCCTCTGGACTTTTGATATAGGTACTGACAAGTTGATAAGGGGTTAAGAATGACATGGCCACAAAGATGAGGAGGGTAACCCCAACCAACACTATTGGTAAAAATAGCAACCGCCTGGCGATGTAGATTAGCATTTTTCTCTACTCCTTAGCTGGCAAATGAACGGGAGTAGGACTGCCCGTAGGCAATCCTACTCGCCTGATAGATTTAACGGTACAAGCTATTTTTGTTCTTTGTAGATTGTATGGAAATCAAAATTGGCGCTGTAGGCTGGGCTGTACATGAATCCTTGAACCCAATCTCGCATGATCCGATGGGTTGTTGCTTCCATAAACGGCATGCCAACGGCTAGATCAACGTAGCGTTTCTGCAATTCAAAGTAAATTGCTTCACGTTCCTCCGGATCCGTGGCCTTAATACCTGCCTCTACAAGCTCGTCAAACTCAACCTTGGCCAAATCAATCAAGCCCTGTCCACAATAACCTGCAAATGTTCCTGTAGAATGCATGAATGGGACGGCAAAGTTATGCGTGTCTGGGAAATCCATGAGCCATCCCATAACAAAGACAGGCAGCGATGCCGAACGGAGTTTATCGAGCACAGTCGCCCACTCTAGACCGATAACATTAACCTTGAACTTGGGATTGATGCTTTCTACGTTAAACTCGAGAATCTCCAAAGCAGTCTTACGTGTGTTGTTACCTGTATTGTAGACAATACCTACTTCAAATCCCTTTTCCCACACTTCGCCGCCTAGAGCCTTTCTAAAGTACTCTTCAGCTTTCACCAAGTCATGAGTGTAGTATTCTTGTTCTGTATTTACATACGGTAGACTCTGTGGAATAGGCCCCAGGGGAGTAACGCCTGCCCCGTAGGCAACTTCTGTGAGGAAAGCCTCGTAATCGAAGGAATAGTTAAAGGCCTTCCGAACATTTACATCAGCAAAAAAGTCACTTGGGATACCATTGCCGTCAAGTTTACCGCTTCCAACTAAGTCTTCGTTACCCTCAACTGGAATGGTAAAGCTGTAGAACAGCACAGTATTGGTTACCTGTGGCAAACCTTCCACAACTGTCACGTCAGGCAAAGAGCGAACTTGAGGCAAGTCTTCTTGGCCAACATAGATAGCATCAGCATCACCGGCGCGCAGCATCAACTGGCGCGTGGCTAGCTCTGGAATGTTCTTAATCACAGCATTCTTGATTTTTGCCGGTCCCTTCCAATAATCATCAAAGCGGCTAAACAGGATCTGAGCACCACTCTTATCCCAGGTATCGAGTCTGAAAGGACCGGTACCATTGGCTTTGTCATAGAGGGTCATGTCCTCGAGAGCCTGGTCATACCACTTTGCCCAGGTATCGGGATTAGCATCCCAAGCACCGTTAGCAATCATCCAGTCTTTGTTGACAACAGACGACCAAGAACCACCCTTGGTAAGGATATTGATAAATGGTGGATAGGGATCAACCAAATGGAAGACAATATCATTACCGTCAACTTCAATGGTGGCTGCCACTAAATCATGGGCCTTACGCAATACGGCAGGGTCAACGTCTGTGATTTCAACAAAATCCCCTGAGCCACCAGCCATTTCAATTACATTACGCATAGTCTGAACACCTAGAAGGGGTTCAAAGAACATCCACATAGGTCCGCCGGCAGGATCCGCCAGCATGGCCCGGACAAAGCTGTACCTAACGTCTTCTGGAGTAAGTGTAGCTCCACTATGGAACTGAACTCCTTCACGAATAGGAACTCGAATTGTACGCCCATCTTCGGACATTAATCCGTTTGCTACAGTGGGCACCTGTGTGGCCAATGAAGGCCCAAGGTTATCCAGTTCTCCATTAATGTACTCAAACAGATTGTCATAAACATGGTGAATCACCTCGCCACTAGCGGTGTCATAACAAGCCGCCGGATCGAGCGTTTGAGGCCCTCCTGCCCCAGCTACATAGACAAATGTTTCGGGATCAAATGGAGCTGCGAAAACAGAAACTGACAGACAAAGAACCAACAGTACGACTAGACTAAGCAACTTTGTTTTCAATGCTTTTCCTCCCTTTCGTTTTTTGACAGCCTGATGGCTATAACTTAAACTCAACCGTATCAGCGTATCCAAAGGTTCTGCTTAAGCAGTCTCTCTGGTGGAAACACCGGTTAAGTCTAGGTCCTGAGCGTAATGGCAAGCCACTAAATGTCCGGTGCTGTCCACATCTACAAGCTCCGGAATTTCTTGACGGCAACGTTCCTTGGCGTAACGGCAACGGGGATGGAAATGACATCCTGGAGGTGGGTTGGCCGGACTAGGAACATCTCCCCGCAAGATGATCTGCTCCCCCACGATATCTGGGTCTGGGTCGGGAATCGCAGAGAGCAATGCCTCGGTATAGGGGTGCTGGGGGGTCGTAAATAGATGATCGACATCCCCCATTTCTACGATTCGTCCTAGATACATCACCGCCACCCGATCACTGATATGCTGAACCACCGACAAGTCATGGGCAACGAAGAGATAGGTTAACCCGAATTCCTTCTGT
Organism: Firmicutes bacterium UBA5420; assembly: GCA_002409455.1. Lineage (GTDB taxonomy): Bacteria > Bacillota > Limnochordia > Darwinibacteriales > Darwinibacteriaceae > UBA5420. Next base: position 11,450 of record DHNI01000142.1, read on the forward strand.
AAATCATCAAGCAAGTTGAGAACCTGCGCTTGTACCGATACATCCAAGGCGGACACCGGCTCGTCGCAAACAACAAGAGAAGGGTTCAGTGACAATGCCCGGGCGATACCAATCCGCTGCCTCTGACCCCCGCTAAACTCATGGGGAAAACGATTCATAAGATGGGAGCCTAAGCCCACTGCATCAAGCAATGCTTCAACCTGGTCATAGCGCTGGCGTCGGTTTTTCATACCATGGGCCTGCAAAGGTTCAGCAACGATGTCCCGAATTCGCATCCGAGGATCCAGTGATGAGTAGGGATCCTGAAACACGATTTGCATCTTATCACGCAAGCCTCTAATGGTTCTGGAGTTAACGTCTAGCCATTCCCCGTTAACATTCAACTGTATTTGGCCAGCGGTGGGCTGAATCAAGTGCATAATACTAAGCCCCATGGTGGTCTTACCGCACCCACTCTCACCTACTACACCCAATGTCTCACCTTTAAGAACCTGAAAACTTACGCCTTCAACAGCCTTCACATAACCGGCCGTCTTACGGAATAACCCCTTTGTAATGGGAAAATACTTTCGTAAACCTTGCACGTCTAGCAGAATATCATCCGTATGTGGAGTCATCATCACAGAGCATCCCTTTCCGTCATAGTTTCTGCCACAAACCGCCAGCAGCGGACTGAATGGTTTTCCTCTAGATCAATCACTGGTGGATCTTGAAGACATTCTTTCACAGCCATAGGACAACGCTCTCTAAAACTACAACCTTCTGGAATGTTTCGTGGATCTGGTACGACGCCTTTGATAGGTACTAACCTTCCCTTGCGCCCACCGAGCTTAGGAATGGAATTTAACAACCCCACAGTATAAGGATGCGCAGGATTGTGAAAAAGCGTACGAACTTTGGCTTGCTCCACAATCTTACCCATGTACATCACCGCTACCTCATCACACATGCGACTAACCACACCAAGGTTATGGGTGATCATCATGATCGACATCTTGTATTCCTCTTGAAGTCGCCGCATCAAATCGAGAATTTGCGCTTGAATTGTCACGTCAAGGGCTGTAGTAGGTTCATCGGCTATTAAAAGGGTCGGATTGCAGGATAATGCCATAGCAATCATGGCGCGTTGGCGCATGCCGCCACTCATCTGGTAAGGAAACTCCCGCACGCGCTGTGCTGGGCTAGGAATGCCCACTCGAGCGAGCATGTCTTCCGCCATTTTCCAAGCCTGCTTTTCTGTCACCTTTTGATGAAGTGTAATGGCCTCCACAATCTGATACCCCACTGTATATACAGGGTTTAACGAGGTCATAGGTTCTTGAAAGATCATAGCAATTTCATTGCCCCGTATCCGTCGCATCAAAGAACCTGTAGGGTCTTGCTGGGCTAGATCAACAACACCTCGCTTATCATGGCGAAAAAAAACATGGCCAGAGTGAATCTGCCCATGCGGTTTAGGAAGTAATTGCATGACGGACATAGCGGTGATGCTTTTTCCGCATCCGCTTTCGCCGACAACGCCAAAAACCGTTTCCTTTTTGATATCAAAAGAAACACCATTGACGGCCTTGACCAGACCTTCGTCGGTGGAAAAATAGGTGTGCAAATCCCTTACGCCTAAAAGTACATCCTGATCCAAAACCTTGTTGCCCAGATCAGGATTGCCAGCTTGTGCCTTGGCGAGCCCGTGATTGCTCATTATGGAGACCTCCAATGAATGACTGCTTGGCGATGAGTGGATCCCAGGTGTGAGAACGGATTGCAGTAATTGGCAGCCTTGGGTAATATAGTAATTTCTTCCCACTATTTACCTTTCAATTATACTCCCCACCCTGTTGCTTGTCAATAATGGATTTACGATATTCGGAATTGCCATGAGGGATATGTGCGTTTATTAACAATCCCAGATCAATCCCAAGCTATTCTCACAATACCACCAGCTACAATGGCGAAGAATGAGATTGAACACATTTCCAAAAACCGATATTTGTATGCATTGACAGGCACTCCCGTGTGGCATAAAGTTACAATAGAGGGTCATAATGACAGAAGGGAGACATCTAGATGCAAAAAGATACACACCCATGCCAAACTCTCGTTCTAGCCGTGTTGTTTTTGCTCCTTTTTACTAAAGCTCTAGGTGATCCTGCACTGCCCTCTGGGCTTGTTGCCGACCACGGTGGCCGTCTTGTAAGCGTGCCACCACTCATTAAGAAGGTGTATACAACCACAGAGGCGGGATCTTTTTTGGTGTACGCTGTGGAGCCAGATTCGATCACAGGTTGGAATCGAGGTTTGAGCCCGGAAATCGAATTCGCCATTTTGCCCCAGTATCATATTTTGCCTACACTGGGCACCTGGGATGAAACGTTTCAGACGATCCAGATTGACACTGTCTTGCAGCAGAAACCTGATTTGATCATTCATTATGCGCCAGTGAATCAGGCCAACATCGCCTTGGTAGGCGAA
>DHNI01000142.1:14282-16256 GCA_002409455.1 Firmicutes bacterium UBA5420
CAAACGGGCTATGCCCCTATTCCTGTGCACGTTGTATCATCCTGTGATCCAGGGCACTTTGACGAGCTTCTGGATTTAGCTGGCATGACTGAAATGGCGATCTGGGATAGTCAGCCACCTTTGCCAGATTATGTTCTGATTATGCCCCATACCATATCTGATCCCTACAAAACCATAGAAATGGAAGGGCACAAGCGCATATATCAAATCCCGGCCTTTCCTACCAATTGGCTTGAACCGGGATCCATCTTTAGTCTTTTAGGGTTGGAATGGCTTCACTCTATTGGCTACCCCACCGCCTATAACACTGATTTGGCCGAAACCTATCGAGCCTTTATGGAAGTGTTCTTCCAAGTAAACGTCACCCCAGAGCTTTTAGACTGGACTCTAAGACGCAGCGGAATATCATACTAGGCGAACCAGAACATACCTTTGCCTTTAGCCCAGCTCAAGTGCATAATGGGGGTTGGAGGTGTAAGAATGAAAAGAATGACGTTTGCAATTCTATCCGTCTTACTACTAGGTTTGACCATGGTAGCCGGTGCAAGTGCGGCTGAACCAGAGTACCACACCATCGTAGCCGGGGATACCCTGCACAAACTGGCCCAGGATTATAAAACAACTGTTGTTGAGTTTCTGGACTTTAACCCAGGGATCACACCCGACAAGCTTGAAGTGGGACAAAAACTTATTGTGCCTGTAGAGACCTTGTGGAGCTACCACGTGGTACAACCTGGCGACAATGCCCGTTCTCTGGCAGCCGCTTACAGGGTTCCCGAAGAGGCCCTGCGTGCAGCCAACGGACTATCTAATAACCGACTAACCGTGGGAGAGATGATTCGCATTCCTATCCATTTCTACTTGGGCGATCCCGAAACGAAGCAGGTAACCCATACGGTCGAGATCGGCGACACACTCTACAAGATTGCTGGAACCTATAAGGTCACCCTAGCGAAATTAGTAGAATGGAATGATATTAAAGATATCGACGACATCACGGCAGGACAAACCCTAATTGTCGGCTAATATGGGTAAGGGCCCCACCAAAGGGGTCCTTCTTTTACATAATTGGTCAGATCCAAAGCACACACTACGAAAGATTTAGGGAATTGAACGGAGGTTGATACTGTGAAACTGAAGCTACAGATTTTCGTGCTATCTCTTGCGCTTTTTGTATGCATTGCAGCAGGTACCGGACATGCAAGTGAGTTTAGGCGAACCTTCCTTTTAGAAGCGGGGGCTCGTTATGAGGTGAGCGTGCGCATCAGAACCGACCTACAGGATGCCCCTACCCTTGCATCTGTGTACATCCACAACGAACATGGTCAATATTTGCGCTCCACCCAGTTAAGCAGAAGTCTGGCCGGGCCAAGCCAGTGGCAGCACGTCTCGACCATTGTTACAGCGCCTCCAGGTGCTCTGCAGGCTACCGTTGTCTTCACAGCCTCAGAAGGCATTGAAATGGAATGGGATGAGTTTAATATTCGCCGAGTTGAGCTGGATCTAGCCGACGAGGAGCTAATTCGTCAGGGTCTTGTCTACACAGGCCTGATCGTCGATGCCCGGGGACTGAATCTGCAGCGCGGTATGAGTCCAAAGATCTACTCCGAGTCTGGACAGCTAATTTACGCCGGCGTTGCCGTGTCCTACGGATTTCTACAAGAGGCGGGCATTGCTTCCTATGGACAGGAGTTAAACCCCGATCTACTCAGGCGTATTCAACCAGATGACACCGTCAAGGTTTCACCCTTAGTGGTGCATGCTCTCAACGTCGAAGGTACGACAGAATCCAGCGTAACAATTAGTGATGTAGATGCCCAGGCCATTTTGGATGCTCTAAACACCTACGATTTTCTCGCCCACTATTCCGTTGTCTTTCTCATCGACTAACTACGAATTTCGCAAAATTGATCGAGGGACTGTCCCTCGATCAATTTAGCGCTAATTCGTCAAATTGTGTGAGGGACAGTCCCC
>DHNI01000142.1:16417-17937 GCA_002409455.1 Firmicutes bacterium UBA5420
CCCCCATCATGAGATGGGGGTTTTTTTATTGACAAGGATGATCATGAGACATATACTATAAGTGAATATATGAGCAGGTATTCATATGTTGAAAGGAGAGATTCCATGAATGACAAAAGCCCTTGCTGCGACATAACAGTGATCCACGAAAAACTCGTCGAACGAATACGGCAGAGTATGCCTCCCGAGGAGGAACTGTTCAATTTAGCGGAGTTTTTCAAGGTGTTTGGGGACACAACCAGAATTCGGATTCTTTATACGCTATTTCAATCAGAAATGTGTGTCTGCGACATTGCCCATCTGCTGGGCATGACCCAGTCTGCAATTTCCCATCAACTTCGGGTGCTTAAGGCAGCCAAGCTGGTAAGGTACCGCAAAGAAGGCCGTGTGGTTTATTACTCCCTCGACGATGACCACATTAAAGCCATCTTCGACCAGGGATATCAACATATTCAAGAAAAGAACTGAGGTGAGACCATGCGCGTAGTTTACAATTTAGAAGGATTAACCTGCGCTAATTGCGCCGCAAAAATAGAAACAGCCGCAAGTAGACTGGAGAACGTTGATAGTGCAGTCATTGATTTTTCTTCGAGTCGCATTTTTCTCGATATTAATCAAGACAACGCAAACGGACTCAAAGTAGCCCTCCAAGAAACGGTCGCGACCTTTGAGCCAGATGTAATTGTATCGGAACAAACCACCAAACTAGAAAAGCCCAGGCTGTTTACGGCCCATAACTCCAGCTTCTTTCTGGCTATTCTTAGTTTTATCATCGCACTTTTCGTACCCGGAGGAACGCTCAAGATCGCTCTATACATTATAGCCTACGGCCTCTCGGGCTATGAGGTCATCTACAAAGCATTGCGTAACTTGCGCCAAGGACAGATCTTCGACGAGAACTTCTTGATGACCATTGCCACATTAGGAGCGCTTGCGATTGGGGAATTTCCTGAAGCCGCCTCTGTAATGATTTTTTACCGCACCGGCGAATTCTTGCAGAGCCGAGCTGTCGATCGCTCTCGCCGCGCTATTTCGGCCTTAATTGCCATAAAACCAGAGACAGCCCACCGCAAGGTGCAAGACGTTACGGAGGACATTCCTGTTGAAGATGTACGTATAGATGATCTGCTTGTCATTCGCCCTGGTGAGCGCATTCCGGTAGATGGGAAAATTGTACAAGGTTCCTCCTCCCTCGATACCTCGGCCTTGACTGGTGAAAGCTTGCCTCGAGACGTTGAGGAAGGCGAGGACGTTTTATCTGGCTGCATCAACTTAAATGGCCTTCTGACCATTCGGGCAACGAAGCTTGCAAGAGATTCTGCAGTATCGCGCATCTTGCACTTGGTAGAAAATGCTACCACGAACAAGGCACCCACAGAAGACTTTATTACGACCTTTGCCAGGTACTATACACCTGTAGTCGTAGGCATCGCGGCTGCTATTGCCATCATACCACCCCTCTTTTTTGGTGGGGCATTTAACGACTGGTTCTATCGATCTTTAATATTTCTCGTTGCTTC
>DHNI01000165.1 GCA_002409455.1 Firmicutes bacterium UBA5420
AATCAGTGCACTTGCTGGCTTTTTATTGCTCACAGCCCCTTAGGATTTGCCAAAAGAATGCGAATAAAGTAAATAGAATACGATATGGGAGGCGGGATAATGAGGGCAAGTTCAGCAAAACTTTCTGTGGTGCTCATCGTTATGTGCTTGTTTTTGGCGATGGGCAGTGAAAGTATGTTGGCTCAAGATTCAACTTTAGTTCGATCCATTGAGGCCATCGGAAATAGACTTGTTGATACCGAGACAATCAAGGCGAGTATTTTGAAGACCAAGGTAAATCAGCCGGTGGTGCAGCAGCATTTGTTAGATGACCTAAGAGCGATCTATGATCTTGGTTACTTTCAGGATGTTGTGTATCGCCTGGAGCCTGCGATAGCGGGAATTAAAGTGATCTTCGAGGTTGTGGAAAATCCCATTGTCTCCGAAATCAACATTTCTGGCGTAACGGGCATACATTTCGGGGAATTTGAGAAGAAGATGAAAACCCAGACAGGCTACATCCTGAATGTCCATGACCTTGGGGAAGATCTTAGGGATTTGATGATCTGGGTTGGTGACATGCATGGTTATTTTGTACGGGTTTCTCATATAACTGCCGATACTGATGGGCGTATTGATGTTGAGTTGGCTCAAACCACCCTTAAAGATATTGTCATTGAGGGTAATGAGAAGACGAAGGATTTCGTCATTGAACGTGAGCTTTCCTTTGAATCTGGCGATCCCGTCAACGTTCACCAGGTGGATCAAAGCTTGCGTAGAGTACTGATGCTAGGCTACTTTGATGAAATCAGTCGAGACTTTTCTGAAGAAGACGATCCCGATCAGACGATTCTCACTATCAACTTGACCGAACGCAAGACTGGTTCGGCTACCTTTGGTGTATCCTATAGCACCCAAGATCGCTTGGTTGGCTTTGTGGAAGCTGCTGATGAGAACTTCCTTGGCCGTGGTCAAAGGGTGAATGCCACAGCTCGTTTCGGCAAAAAACTCCAAGAGTATGAGCTTGGTTTTTATGAGCCTTATATTGATAAGTCAGGTACTTCCCTGGGTGTCAATCTCTATCGTCGTAGTAAGCAGGTTCAGACACTTCTTAAAGACCATGAAGAGGTTTCAAAGGCGCAGCGGACTACAAATGGTGGGGATCTTACCTTAGGGCGTCCTTTTGGTGAATTCACCCGTGGACGGCTGACCTTTAAAGTGGAAAACAATCTTTATGGCGATTCTGAGGGGCCCGTCAATGACGGATTCAAGGACTACAAGAATCGCACTATTGGATTGGGATTGAACACGAACACTTCGGATCATCCCTTTAATCCCACAGAGGGTTACAAGAATGATGCCTATCTGGAACTTGGCACAAGACTTCTTGGTGGTGATATGCAATATGCGAAATTGCGCTTGGAACACAGCCGGTACTTTGAAGTTAAAGATGGCGGCTATATCTTAGCCGTACGCGGCTTAGGTGGGCGACTTTTAGCCGGTGACCTAGGAGGGGCTGGTCAAGAGGCCTTTAGTATTGGCGGAGCCGATACGTTAAGGGGCTATCCCTATGGTGGTCACGAGGGGTCGTTGGAAGGCGATCACATGCTAGTGATGAATGCAGAGTTCCGTTTCCCCATTGTGGAGAAAGTGACCGGTGTGGTCTTTACCGACTGGGGTACTGCCTGGGGCAAGGATGAGTCTATGGGCCTTTCGGATCTGGCCAATAGCTATGGGCTTGGTGTTCGCCTTGATACGCCACTTGGACTTTTGCGNNGAGTTCCGTTTCCCCATTGTGGAGAAAGTGACCGGTGTGGTCTTTACCGACTGGGGTACTGCCTGGGGCAAGAATGAATCCATGGGTCTTTCGGATTTGGCTAATAGTTATGGACTTGGTGTGCGACTTGATACGCCACTTGGACTTTTGCGCCTTGACTATGGTTGGGGTAAGAATACAGAAGACGAGCGCAAAGGGCAGTTCTACTTTGGCATGGGTCAAATGTTCTAAACGAGATTGCAGCCAGCAGGGCACTGGAAATCAGTGCACTTGCTGGCTTTTTTTACGTTTGTCCCCAGGTGATCGCCATGGTTATAATGGGTATAGCAGGGCAAATCTTAAGAAGAGGATGAAGATGAGTGCGTGTGATAAGTAGACTACTTGTCCTTAGTGCTGTACTGATTCTTTTATCGGGTTCTCTGGTTGGCGCTCATCAGAGTGCTGCCATGACCTCACATGAGGAACAAACGCAGATCAACTTAGAAAGCTTGCTAACCAAACAGGAAGAGGATTTAGAAGACTATAGGCTACAGCTGCAAAAAGCTGGTGAAGAGACCTATGCTGAAAGGCAAGGGGAATTACGCCGAGAGCAGGCCCAGAATCTGCACAATGAGGCCAGGGCCTTACAGGCCCACGTTAAAGGTCAGTTGCAGGAACTCCAAGACGAGCTGCAAGGTGAGCTCCTCCGGCAGCAACTACAGCTCATGTTGGTAACTTTAGATGAGAAGCAGCAGCAAGCTCGTTTAGATCACATAACTGAGTTGCAGAATCAGATGCAAGTAGCCCAGGAGAGCCTTGAAGAGGAGTATCAGGATCAATTGGAGCAGCTACAGGCTACACATGAGGAACGAAGTCTTACAGAGCTTGCAGCATTGAAAACTGAAGTTGAGCGCGCTATGGATGACGAGTTTGCACAATATCGACTAGGGCTCTTGCAGGAACTAGAGGAAGAAATCGCAAAAATGCGGCCTAAGCTGGCTAGTGAGTATATAAATCGGTGATACTAACTCCAGTAAGGTGGTGACAGACAAGTGAAGTATCTGCCTTGGGGCTTAGCAGGCTTGCTCGCCATTGCTCTAATCTGGTCGTTCATGGCTACACCGGCAGGTGAAACGGTGGGAACCATAAATCTTGGTAGAATTGCAGATGAGAGCGCCCGTGCCCATCAGTTGAACCAGATGCTAAGTGAGCGTTTTGATGAACTGATTACGCGCTTTGACTTGGAGTCAGAACCGGTCGAAGATGATGTGGATCGGGCCAATCGTGAGCGCGAAGCCTACTCGGAATACCTGTCGTATCGGCTAGAGTTAGAAGCACAATTTCAGGCTGAAGTGGATGCGGTTGTGCAAGAGGTTGCACAAAGTGAGAAGGTTACAGTGGTGTTGGATGAAGATGTGGTGCGCCACGGAGGAAAAGATTTGACGAATGAAGTGATCAGAAGGCTGGACTAATGCTCCTTCGTGAGTGCTCCTTCGTGGGCTTGCTCATGAAGGAGTACTTTTTTCGTGCAAATCCACTAACTCCCATGGTGCTTTGGCAGGTGATTGCTTGGGAGGAAGAGAATAATGAGAGATAGAAAGTGAGAAGAGAGGTTGTGCGTATGCCGAAAACTTCCTATACCACATTGCTTTTACTTGTAGTGCTTGTAACCTTAGCGATTCCGGCATCGGCTGCAAAGATTTTAACTGTGCCGACCGCCGATGTTCTCAGCAATGCCCTTGAATTGGATTTTCTCTATCACCGGGGTGCAAGTTCTCTGGGAGCCCAATTTGGATTCTATCCTGGTTTGAGTGCAGGGCTTAGACAAGAATTTGGTCATGATACGAATCATCTTTATGCCACCTTCAAAGCTGCTATTTCCGAAGAGACCCAGTCACGGCCCGGCTTTGCTCTTGGCGGCGAGTTGTCGCTCAAGCAACAACACCTCTATGCCGTTCTTTCGAAGCAGTTGGGCATGCCTGGTCTCAGAGGTCATCTTGCTTTGGGCCTTGGGCGCTATTCCCGCGGGATGGCAGGTGTGAGCTTTATGCTCAATCCAGTTAAGGTTAATAATGTACCAACGACTTCCCTCTTTGTGGAGTATGATGGCCACGGTCTCAATGGGGGCCTAACTGCTCAGTTCAGTCCAGAGCTCAAGGCCAACATTGGTTTGTCGATGGATCATGGAATGTGCTTTGGGTTGAACTACAAGGCCGTGTTTTAATCTAGGCCCCACCGCTAAAGTGTGAGGTGTTGGCGATATGAGGATTTTTGATCGATATCTGATTCGTGAGTTCATCGGGCCGTTTGTGTTCTGTGTCTCAGGCTTTACTGTAGTGCTTTTGGCAGGTTTGCTTTTTCAATTGACGGATCTTATCTTCGTCAATGAAGTGGCTGTTTTTACTGTGAGCAAAATGCTACTTTACCGCATTCCTGGAACTGCGGTTATGACTTTGCCCATTGCTACTTTGTTTGCTACCCTTTTGGCTATTGGACGTTTGGTACAAGATAATGAAATGACAGTTTTGCGGTGTAGTGGAGTATCCTTTCCGCGTTTAGTCGTGCCTGTTTTGGTTCTAGGAATCATAATTAGCGGTCTCACCTTTTGGGCTTCGGATCATCTCGTGCCCCTAGCCAACCACAAATTTGAGACTATTCTGCGGCAGATCGTTTTCTCTGACGGTGTTCCTGTGGTGCAGGAAAACGTGTTTTTTCATGGAGGAGAGGATCGTTATTTCTATATTGGTGAGGTTGATACAAAGACCAATGAGCTTCAGAAAGTCCTAGTCTATGAACTGGGGGGCGAAAACTTTCCCAGTATTACCAGCGCACAGACGGGCATCTTTCAAGATCACACCTGGGTTTTGATGGATGGGGTATACCAAGAGCTTGATGAAGAGGGTTTTGTGCAGTTCGAAAGCCGCTTCCAAAGGATGGAGATCATCACCGAGCAAGAGGGTGAGGTTTATTTAGGGAACCAGCGCACCGTGGATGAAATGAACCGCAAAGAACTGAGAGAACATATCGAGCGTTTTCAACGTGGTGGGCTTAAGGTTCTTTCTTTTGTCGTGGATTATCATCTGAAATTAGCTATGCCCATGGCCTCCTTTGTCTTTGCCCTTTTTGCAGCGCCATTGACACTTTTAGGAAAAGGTGGGCGCTCTTTTGGGGTTGTCCTCAGTCTGGCCATTTTGCTTTTTTACTATGTGGCCATATCGGTCTCCCGATCGATGGGGATCAATGAAATGCTACCTCCTGTGGTGGCAGCATGGTTAGTGAATACCCTTTTTGCCATTTTCGGTTTTGCTTTTTTGGTCCGATCCGACCGCTTGCGTTAGAATTGGAGAGATTTTATGGTATGGCATGGGAAAAAGCACGTAGTTGCCTGTATCCTTTATCTATTTGCCTTGGTCTTTGCTCCGGTTACAGGTCAAGCTCAAGAGACCGTGTCTGGAGTGCGTATTGTCGCGGCCGAATCGGGATCCTTTGATTGGGAAAAGCAGATCTTTGTGGCTCGGGGCGATGTGGTGATCACCTCTGGAGACCTCCTCTTGCAGGGTGATCTTGTGACGATGGATGTGGCCACTGGAGACGTATGGGTTCAAGGTGATGTTAGGCTCATCCAGGACGAACAAGAACTCAGGGGCGATGCCCTTCTTTACAATGTTGAGACTGGTGAGGGTACCTTTGATCTCGCTCGGACAGAGGTTGTTCTGCCTGAAAAGACCGGAAGCATTTTTTTATCTGGAAAATCCATTGGTATTGAAAGCGAGAAGTACACGGTGGAGCAAGGGAAATTTACGACTTGCGATTTAGAAGAGAGTCATTACCACTTAGCCACCAAGGAGCTAGAATACTATCCAGATGAGAAAGTGATTATTCGAGGTGTCACCTACTACGAAGGTAAGGTGCCGCTTTTTTATTGGCCCTACCTCGTGATTCCCTTGGATTTAGGTGATGGACAAGATTTTACCCTCCCTGTTTTTGGCTATAGTGATGTTGAAGGATACTACATGAAGAATACCTTTAA
>DHNI01000023.1:0-301 GCA_002409455.1 Firmicutes bacterium UBA5420
AGATGATAATGGTATGGATAGTTGGCTTTCCCAGGCGGTATTTTATACACTGCAACAGAGCACTGATTTGCTTGGCTACGTTTCGTAACCTCATACTTATAATACTCATAAGGTTCATGCTCGCATTTGTGTTGCGGCTCAACTGACCCTATATCCGTTATAAGAATCTCTCGATTATCCACCTTATTACCCTCCCCGAGATTAGATCATGAGTCTTCTGCATTTGTGGCACGCCATTACCCTGAGCCTGTCGTCGTTATCAAGAAGGATGCTAGTGGGGCAGTGGCGATTTCTTGTTTTC
>DHNI01000023.1:433-2065 GCA_002409455.1 Firmicutes bacterium UBA5420
GGCAGTGGCGATTTCTTGTTTTCTATAGCAGCGCAAAATGGGCACTTTCGATAGTTGATTTCATTTGACATAAGCAAAAAGGATGTCCCGCTGGATCAAGCATGACCTTCCATTTGTCGGAGAACTGTGCATCTGCCATTGTTGCCCCACAATGAATTGCATATTGAACTGCTTGTTCTAAATCATTAACGGCAAAGTCTATATGTGCCATTTGCTGCTGGGCTTCAGGCTCTTCTGGCCACACAGGCCGCTTATACTCAGGATTTCGTTGAAACAATATACAAGGATATGTTCCCTGGCTAGTTCCTGGCGCGTATACGCATGACCAATCTTCATCAACAAAGATCACCTCCCACTTGAGCAACATAGCATAAAATCTCGCTAAGTCATGCGGATTTATGCAATCCAGCGTAAAGGAGTACATCTTGATTTTCAGTTCATTATCCATAACCTAATACCCCCCCGAGTGGCTCCAAAAATCTCAAGTTTGACCTATGGCACATGACGTTTCAGTATTTGCGATACTGAGCGGTCTTGGATAGTCAGCGACCTCAGTTAGTCCATATGGGGAGTCCACTTTCCTACTCCCAAGATCGATATTTTCCCGCAGCAAATACGTTGTTATGTGGGTTATGCGGATTCGATAACCTATTTTGATGGTATACGATTCCCTTGCAATGTGTTATACTAATGCTGAATTCAGTATTCGGAATTCAGAAAGGTGTGGAGCTATGTTCACAGTGAGAATTAACGAGCGCGGTCAGATTACCATTCCAAAAGAACTTAGAACCAAGGCGAAAATAAACCCCAAGGACAATCTGGAAATTGAACTCGATAGCCAAGGAAGACTAACCATTTCCAAAAAAGACATATTTTCAGATTTGGAAGATCTCATTAGACGAGATTTGGTTAGCGAAGGATACAGCGAATATAAAGTCGAAACCATGATACCCCAGAGAAAAAGAGAACTAGGCATGGCATTATTAGAAATGTCAGATAATGCAGAGTCCGAAATTGCCAAAGGTGAATACTCCTCTTTAGAAGAACTCAAAAAAGAGCTAGACTCCAAAGGACAATAGGCAATGTACAAAATAATAATCCCGAACAGCGTTAAAAAAATCCTTAAAAAACTTGATAAAGCTGTAGTAAGAGAAATTATCGAACAGTTAGACAAACTGGCTCAAAACCCAACATCAGGAATTCATTTGACTGGCAATCTATCTCATCAATCTTTTTCAAACTCCACCAAAGCTGTGTAGTCACTCTCCTGTCTGTCCTCAAAAAGCTGATCATACAGTCTGCCCCACTTAACATCCAGAAGGCCTGTCTTGATGAACTCACGGTGGAACGTCCCTCTAACACCTGAATGCTTTCTAAATGTCAAACTCCTCTTCATTAAAACAGCACTAACGGCATAGAAAGCTGCATAATATAACCGATTTATGGAAAAGTCATACTCTCCTGCACTAAACTCTCGTGTCGCCGATCCCAGAGACTTCTCCGCCTTTTACCACCAATAAATCGCACAATTGTTCCTCAACCAATTTATCTGTCATACGGATACACCATCCGCTAAGATTTACTCTCGAATGGGTAGGATTGAAAAGGGGCCATTCTCCCAAGAATGACGAT
>DHNI01000023.1:2230-2819 GCA_002409455.1 Firmicutes bacterium UBA5420
TTCGCTTCACTTAAGTCACCCCTAAGCCATAATCTAATCTTCTGATCTGCGTACCCCAATACCAACCGATCGATAGGCTTTGAATCCTACCTAGTTCCCTGCTGCTTGCATTCTCTTACGCTAAGCCTTTGATTTTCGTCGTTAACTCCGAACTATAGGTGGTGATCACCCTAATATAACCATTAAATAGAGAATTAACCTCTTGATCGCCTGTATCAACTAATAAGGGGCGCCCTTGTAAGGTATCAATCTTATTGCGCGTTGCCACGATTAGAACATTTTCCTTGCCCACCTGTTTGATAACCTCAGCACTAATCTGTTGGTTTCCACGACCAAAGACATACCCTTGGTTGCCAATTACTGTAACAATTATTCTTGCTGGTTGGTCTCCAATCAGCTCAAGTATTTCTTGTTCATTCACATCCTGGGCAATCAACTCTCGATTACGCACTACATCAATGCCGAGTAGACTATTTGGTAAGTCGAGAATCTCCATAATTGGACTAAGTGAGCTGCCTGAACCAATGATGTAAAGCGTCTCAGGATGATCCTCCATCTCCTCCACAATTCGTTCGGCAATACCGAGCAA
>DHNI01000023.1:3096-5633 GCA_002409455.1 Firmicutes bacterium UBA5420
GAATTTGAAAGCAAGCTTTCCTGCCGCCTGCGGATGACTGGCAAAAACCCCAGAATGAATCTTCACCCCAGCTGGAATACCAAGAACAGGAAGTGCGGTCTTAATTACTGCCGCAACATTACGAGCAGTACCATCGCCACCCGCAAAGCAGAGCAAATCAACCTGCTCCTCTAGCATCTTTTTAGCCGCGGCCATCGTATCTTCTGCTGTAGTCTGGGTACCAATTGCACCTAACACAGTAATTTGAAAACCCAACTCTCTTGCTAAATCCTCTCCCATGGCCCCGGGGTAGGTGTAGATTCGAATTTTCGATTGCAGAGGCAATAATTCTACAAGAGCTTGCCTAACTTTAGCATGTGCTTCGGGGACTGCGCCCAAGCTTAAGGCCTGCTGCAAGATCGCATCTCCATCAGTACCCTTGAGACCAACCCGTCCACCCATTCCCGCAATAGGATTAATAATTAAACCAAGTTTCATTTCCTCCGCCTTTCTTATACGTTCTTTTTCTAGTGATGCAACTTAAAGTAAAGGTCGCTGAAGCCCATAGTCTGCGCTTCTCCATGTTACAGATTTATCTTGTCTATAAACTCGTAGCTCTTTGCTGTCATTTCAACCCATGCGGGCCTAAAACCGCTTTTTATGGCGTTTCGTACTGATCTGATATTCGACCATGCACAACAATAGAATGGGACTTTACCCCTGTCAATGATTTCAGCGGCAAGCCTACTAGTTAGCGCAGACCCAAGCCCCTTTTGCCTATGTTCAGGCAGAACGTCTACCCCGATCTGCCACATGTTCTCACAATCAGCTGAACACCCAGCCATTCCTATCATATTACCTTTATCGAATGCTGCTACCGCTAACACATCGAGATGCTTGCGACTTTCGCAGAGAGCATTGCCCCATTGGGGAAGATATCGTTCCCCAAAATCAGCAGGGGTTAACACCCTTGTTTCATATTCGCAGGGCCGCACACCTAAGACATCCATATCCAGTAAGAAATACTCTGCCATGAAGCAGACACGCATCCCCCGTTTTTGGAGTTCGTCATTAAGCACATGCATATTAGGGGTTTCAAAGCAATGTTCACACGGATAGTTGTTAACGTATTCTTCTACAAAGTCGGCGATCTCACTATCCACTGACGCTACTACATTATTCCCATAAGAAATCAGATTGCAGTAAAAGGGCAGGGTCAAGTATTTACGGGCCCTTTCATTGGCCTTTGACATGACAACCACATTGTCCCGCTTACGGAAATCCTCAGCTATACAATTTGCATCTATTGCCGATTGAGCCATCGCAATATGCAACATTTCCCCATTGGTCATAAGAACGTCCTTTCAAGATAGACCTATTCATAATCCCCACACTAGACCATCATCTTAGATTTTTTCAAACCAGGCCGTGTCGACTTCATAGTCCTTCTTAATAACCTCCTTAACCCCAAGTTCTAGATCCCTAAGCATATCCATCAATTGTTCACCGTTAATCAAGTCTATCGGCGGTGCACCATCCCTTGTGGCTTCTTTGATTGCATCTCTAGTAAAAGTACCGGTGGTTATGAACAGTCCCTTATCTGCTCTACCTTGCATTGCACCCCTAAAGTCCCGCATATGACTGGCTGAAACGCTTCCCTGATACCTTTTGCATTGAAAAATGGTATGGAAACTAAGGATTCCATTTAGTCTAATAATGCCTTTACCATCAATGCCGCCATCACCGGATCTTCCACTTACCTCGACCTGGGTGAAGCCCGATTCTCTTAAAAGCCTTTGGGCTAATCGCTCAAATGCCGACGGTTCCATTGAAAGTAGTACGGAATTCAGTTTATCACGCCAATCCGCCGCTTCTTCTGGTTCATCTATTCCGCGCTGATCATTTTCAGGGCTAGGCTTATCAACCAGTTGCCCCCTGATCAACCTAACGACCTCTTTTTCGTCAACCCCATCTAAATGCCCGAAGTCCTCTTTTAGTGCCCAAACCCCTCTAGCCGAATTTTCCAAAACACCATATTTTTTTAAATAGGTTCTGGACCAACCAAGCCTGTAAGCCACTTCGCTTTGGTTTCCGCCTTTTTCATTATGTGGAATATCCAAAATGTAATCGGGCAGATCCAGAATTTCAACTACTCTTTCGTACATCTCGTCGATCGTTGCTGATCCACCTAATTCCCTTAACGCAGTAATCAAAGGATTCATCAGTTGGTCAAACGTTGGCATCTTTATCTCTTCTTGCCTCTCCATGGAGCATCCACGTCCTTTCACACATCTTATTCCCCAAAGAGCTGGTTGGCCTTAACGCTGGTTGCAGTATAACGTTCTAGTGTTCCCGGAGTCACTTGGCATGTCCGTGGACTGCCAAACTAGAGAAGCTCCATTATTAAATCAACGTTATATAACGTCTTATCTTTTACCCGTTTAGTAATCCATTTCAACTTTATCGGGTTTAGCAAGTCTCCTTCATCTGTGTTCAATATCTCATCCATACTCAGCCATCTGCAATCTAGAATTTCACTAAGTTGCGGTTCAGGTTCT
>DHNI01000023.1:5840-6027 GCA_002409455.1 Firmicutes bacterium UBA5420
TTCAGGTTCTACTTCTAGATTTACTTCCTCTTTCACTTCTCTCTTGACTCCGTCAGCTATCTTCTCACTGATTTCAAGGTGACCTCCAGGTAAATTGTATTTTCCATATGAGGCAGCCTTTCTTTCTCGAACCAATAGAATTTCATTTTGTTGATTTAGAATCACACAACTAACGTGAATGATAAAT
>DHNI01000023.1:6260-12720 GCA_002409455.1 Firmicutes bacterium UBA5420
TATTTGCGATTACTCGCAAACTCAATACTTAGTAATTTTTTCCCCGGATTTTGGCAAACGCAAGCTTAAAGAGCTGCAATTGCTGTCTAAATCCCCTATCAATCCCGGGCTCTAGTTTTGGATCATTTCGACTTTAGTAGCCTCTTCCCTTCCCAAAGAGGCTATTTGCATATTCAAAGGGCCATCCTATCGAGCAGGCAGACAGCAAACCTACGCTCGGTAGCGACTTGACTTGCGCGCCAGCAGCCGTTATGTACAATGAAGAGAAGGGTTACTCCTGTTCAGCGTCTAATAGAGGCAGATGCTGATCTTGCATTGAATCAATTCGCGGAGGTGCAAGTATGAAACCAAATAGAAAGCAAGCATGGCAAATTCTTACGGAGTATACAACGACAGAGGCTTTGCTTCAACACGCCTTGGCCGTGGAGGCAGTGATGAGGCACTTCGCCGAACTTTCGGGCGAGGATCCTAACGAATGGGGCGTTATCGGACTTCTCCACGATCTAGACTACGAGCAGTTTCCGGATCAACACTGCCATAAGACAGCAGAGATCCTTGAGGAAAAAGGGGTGGACGAAAACTACATTCGAGCAATATGCAGCCACGGCTACGGCATTTGTACGGACATCGAGCCCCAAAGCAAATTAGAAAAGACCCTCTACACCATTGATGAGCTCACCGGCTTGATTAATGCAGTATGCCTGATGCGACCCTCAAAAAGCGTATTGGATCTTGAGGTGAAGTCCGTTAGGAAGAAATTCAAACAATCGAGCTTTGCCGCTGGTGTTAACAGAGAGGTCATCCTAGAGGGCTGCGCGATGTTGGAAATGGAACTAAATGACGTCATCTCTGAAACCATAGCCGGTATGCGTAAGGCCGCATCCGAAATTGGTTTGCAAGGAACTTTCTAATTCTTACGAAAAAGCAGCCTGTGATCAACATTCCATCGCAGGCTGCCTTGTTATTAACCTAAGGGACAATCAAAACCTCTGTATAGTTCTGAAAGTACTTCTGTGCTGCCCCTTTGATATCGTCTGGTGTAACCTCATCAAAGAAACTCATATAATCATCAACCCACTCATAACCCCAGCCCATTAATTCCGTCGTTGCCAGCATGAGAGCCTGAGTCAAATTCGTCTCATTTTGAATCAGGTACATGCCCTGTTTTTGCGTGGCAATATGGGCGATTTCCTCTGCGCTGAGACCTTCGCTGGCAAATCGCTGCAGCTCAACTAAGACTTGTTCCTTGGCCTGCTCCACATTCTGAGGATGCGTTGCCAGGAAAACTAAGATATTCGATGGCCCTAAGCGCTCATCATACTGTGATATAGCGGTGTATGCTAATCCTCGCTTGTCTCTGATTTCCGTAAAGAGGCGAGACGACATACCCTCCCCAAGAATGCTGTTAATCACAGCCATGGCCGCACTATCTTCATCAAAAGACGCTGGTGCTGGATAGCCCATAATCAAAAAGGCTGCTTCAGTTGGCATGTTAATGACCATCTCCCGATCCTCAGCGGGATACACGAACTCCACCTGTTCTCGAGGCTCGGGGCTGGCGGTATACCCGTTTTTCCAGTCGCCAAAGCTTGCCTGCAAGAGTGGCAAAAGCTCTTCAGTGCTAAAGTTGCCTACAACAGAGACCACGATCTGTTCTGGCTGGTACAAATACTCTTTCCAGTTTGCGGCGTCTTGGCGGCTAATCGTGGTTAGGCCAACAGCCGATCCATAAGGTGAGAGCTTATAGGGATGCTCTCCATAAAACAGCTCAAGATAACCGAGGACAATGGCATTCATCGGATCATCGGTGAGGCTGGCGAGAGCAGCCTGGCTTAAGTAACGCTCCCGTTCAAATTCCTGTTCCGGGAAGATCGAATTGTTCAGCAAATCCATAAAGACCTCAAAGCTTGCCCCAAAGGAACCAGGGGTGGATTGCATAAGGAGAGCAGAATAGTCATACGAAGCAGCCGTCTGGAGCTGCGCTCCTAAAGACTCGAGCTCGGTCACAATCTCTTGGGCGGTGCGATTCGTTGTGCCCGAGATCAGATTTCGCTGGGTCAAATAGGTGATTCCCTCTAACCCTGCAGGATCTTGTACTGAACCAACTCCACTCAAGAGCCCTACCGCAATAATGTCAAAAGCAGGATTCTCTTTAAAAAGAAGTGTCAATCCATTATCCAAAACTATCTTTTGAACGTCCGCAGTATAACTGAACGTCGTAGAAGCAAGCGACCAACCACTGGCAAGAACCACTACGAGGAGCGTTATAATGATAAATCGAAGTCTTGTTTTCATCAGATCTACCTCCCCACCGGCGAAATTTCACTTTGGATATAAGCATGTGGATGTAAGAAGCTTTGGGCCGCGCGCTGAATGTCTTCCGCCGTAATCTGTTCTAATAGTGCACCTTGGTTAACAGCGCCCATCACACCACCATAGATCTCCATCTGTCCAAGGTACATGGCCACATTTGTGCTTGACTCTGTGGAAAATGCGAGACTACTGCGAGCCATGGCACGAGCCCGCTCTAATTCGGCTTCGGTAACCGGTTCGGCCTGCAGTCGTAAGAGCTCTTCCTGAACAATTTCGGTTAGGCGATCGCGATTATCTGGATCGAGCTGGGCGAAGATTCCAAAAAGACCGATATCTGCAAACCCGTTATAGGTTGCGGAAACACTATTTACAATCTGCTCGTCTTCGATCAGCCTCTGATACAGCCGGCTCGAGCGACCTCCCCCAAGGATAACTCCTACCATGGTCAAGGCTGCTGCATCATGTGTGCTAGAGCCAGGTGCGGGGTGTCCGAGGAATATGTAACTTTGTTGTAGAGGACGTTCCTCTTTTACGTAAACGACGCTTTCTAACTTTGGAATTGTGATATGTTCTGTGTGTGCAAGTGTTTTGGGTGTGATGCCCCCGTAGAGCTCTTCGGCCTGAGCAAAAATGGCTGCTGCATCTACATTACCTGTCACAACCAGCACCATATTGTTGGGTACGTAATGCTGTTCGTAGAAATCCACGATTTCTGCACGATGTACATTAGCTAGTTCTTCCATAGAACCAATGACGTTCTTGGAATAAACTGTTCCTGCAAAGAGATGCTCGATAGCCATATCCACAAGATGGGTTTGAGGAGAGTCAATCCTTAGCCGAATCTCCTCGTGAATCACCGTTCGTTCCATATCGATCTCGTCCTGCTCATACAGGGAGTTGAGCAAGGCATCAGCCTGAATGTCCATAGCCTGACCCACATGATCGGATGGTACAACGATGAAGTAGGTCGTGTAATCAAGACTTGTCATGGCATTTAGATATCCACCTAAAGATTCTACCTCATAGGCAATCTGGCCCCTCGGACGAGTGGTAGTGCCTTTAAAGGTAAGGTGCTCAAAAAAGTGAGCCAATCCTGAAAGACCAGTAGGATCATCCTTTGCTCCCGTATCTACCCATACGTTAACCGTGGCAATGGGATAGGATGGTATTTCCTTGACTATCACCCGCATCCCGTTTTCCAAAACACGCATTTGCAGGGGGAGCAAAGGCGACTTAGGATCGACTGGCGCGGCGAACACAATAGTACTTAGCAAAAGCAGAGTAACTACAAGAGAGTACATCACAACTTTAACTCGACGCATATCTTGCCTCCTCGATTGTGTGTCAATTCACAATAATATAAATCAATCATATGTCACAAAAGTCGAATTGTCAACGCCAACACGGGATGATAGAATGGTGGAAGATCATACCCGGAGGGCGCACACTATGAACGTGCTCGATTTTGGCGATAGACGATACTGGAGGCTCATTATCCGCACGGGCCTGCCCATCATGGTACAAAACCTCATTTTCAACAGCTTCACTTTAGTTGATAACATTCTCGTAGGTGGACTTGGCGAGGTGAACATTGCCGCCGTTGGAGTCGCCAACAAGCTCACTTTTATTTATATGCTCTTTTTATTTGGTATCAACAGCGGCACCAATATCTTTAGCGCCCAGTATTGGGGAAAGCGAG
The DNA here is from genome assembly GCA_002409455.1 of Firmicutes bacterium UBA5420. Classification (GTDB taxonomy): domain Bacteria; phylum Bacillota; class Limnochordia; order Darwinibacteriales; family Darwinibacteriaceae; genus UBA5420. Next base: position 10,273 of record DHNI01000023.1, read on the forward strand.
ATCTCAAAGGTGTTCGCAAAGTACTGGGTTTAAGTCTGGGCTTAGGTTTGATGGTGTCCATCCCTTTTACCCTAACGGGTCTTTTTGCTCCCCATAGTATCATTGACATATTTAGCAATGATCCAGAGGTGATCCGGCTCGGAGCGAGCTATCTTGCTATTGTTGCCCTCACCTTTCCGATCAACGCCATCACCTCTTCCTTTAGCATGCAATCGAGGGGTGTTGGCAGGGCTAATGTTCCTTTGATCGCAAGTGGTGTAGGCTTTCTTTTCAACGCCTTTCTAGATTACGCACTCATCTATGGGGCATTTGGACTTCCCCAAATGGGCATTACAGGAGCCGCTTTGGCCACGCTAATTTCCAAGTTCTTTGAGTGTTCGGTATTGGTGGGCATCATCTATTATAACAAGTACGAACTTGCGGCAAAGTTTAGCGAGTTCACGGGTTATAGCCGAGAATTCTTGCTGCGGTTTTTCCGCCCTGTACTCCCCGTCATCCTAAACGAGATGTTCTGGGCAGTGGGAGTCTCCTCCTACACGTACTTTTATGGAATTCTAGGAACGGAAGCAGTGGCAACAGTACAGATTCTAGATGTGATCAACAGCATCTTTGCCGCTGCATTCATGGGACTAGGTCACGCCGTTGGATCCGTGATAGGTAATCTCATTGGGGCAGGGGAAGAAGATACTGCAAAGATCTACGCAAAACGTTCTGCAATGGTGAGTTTTGGTTTTGGCTTGGTAATGAGCTTTTTACTGGTGATGATTGCCCCCCTTTTCTTAAACCTCTTTAATATTAATGAGAGCACAAGAAGGCTCTGCGAACTGACCATCATAGTCTACGCCATCTACATGATCCCGAAAGTTCTCAACCACTTAATGATTGTGGGAGTGCTACGCGGAGGCGGGGACACAATTTTTGCAGGACTAATTGACGTAGGCGCCCCTTGGCTCATTGGTATTCCCATGGCCTACCTAGGAGTGCGCATTTTGGGCTGGCCAGTCTATCTGGTCATGGCCCTTATAAACCTAGAGGAGCTAACCAAGGCCTGTGTGGGAATCTGGAGGCTTCTGTCAGGAAAATGGCTACACAATCTAGTCAAAGAAAGCGATCCCCAAGACCAGTTAGAACAGGCACCGGAGATTGCCTAAGGACTACGCCTAGAAAGTAGGTAGTGACATGAAACTCATGAAGCAAATCGCGGAGTACCAACCTTTCAACGAGCAGGAAGCGATGGATCAGGTTGTGATCTTGGAGTGCTTGGAAAAGGAAAAGGACATTTTTCATCGGGAATCGAAAGCAGCCCATATGACCTCTTCAGCCTGGGTTGTTAATCCACAGCGAACTAAAGTATTGATGGTCTATCACAACATCTATGACTCGTGGTCATGGATGGGAGGGCACGCAGACGGAGAGCAAGATCTGCTCAGCGTTGCCATACGTGAAGTACAAGAGGAAAGTGGCCTCCAAAACGTCCACCACGTAACCGAAGACATTTTCTCACTCGAAGCACTGACAGTAGACGGGCATAGAAAACATGGTGAATACGTCTCGTCGCATCTACATTTGAATCTCACTTACCTCTTGGAAGCAGATGAAAACGATCCATTATCCGTAAAAGCTGACGAGAACAGTGGAGTTGCCTGGTTTGGCCTCGAAGAGGCGGTACAAGCATCCTCCGAACCCTGGTTCCGGGAACATATTTATAGTAAGTTGAATGAAAAACTGAAAGATAAAAACCCCGGTTAATCCGGGGCTTTCTCATCGTTGCATGATCTTGATTAGTTTTTCGAATTGACATGTACATCCAGCTGCTGGTAGGGGATCTCAATCCCGGCCTCGTTAAACGCCTCCACAACATCCTCCAAAAAGCTAAATCGCATGGTCCAATAATCTCCATTTTTCGCCCAGAGGCGTGTATAGACGATGTATCCATGATCGCCATGTGCGCCAACCACGACAACGGGTTCTGGATCTTGGAGCACAAGGGGATTGTCATCAGCAACTTTGCGAATGACTTCTTTTGCGCGCTTAATGTCCGAGTTAAAGGATACGCCAATCTGCAAGTTCGCCCGTCGGGTGTCATAGGCTGAATAGTTAATGGCACTTGAATTGGATAGATCAGCATTGGGAATAATCACCTTCTGGTTATCGGGAGTTCGAAGGATGGTATGAAATACTTGAATCTCCCTTACTGTACCAGAAAACCCAGAGGCTTCGATAAAGTCGCCCACCTTAAATGGCTTTAATACGAGAATCAAAATTCCGCCAGCAAAATTCGCCAGGCTACCTTGAAAAGCTAAGCCCACAGCCAAGCTCGCTGCACCCAAAATGGCTGCGAAGGTGGTGATCTCAATTCCAACTGTGGCTGCCACAGTCAAAACCAGCAAGACCTTCAGAGTCATATTCGCCAAAGGCGACAAGAACGAATGAAGTGATTCGTCAACA
>DHNI01000023.1:13020-14106 GCA_002409455.1 Firmicutes bacterium UBA5420
TGCCCACAAACCAGATGAGGATGGCTAACACAATCCGACCAACATAACTCGTGAGAAGTGGCATTATCGTTTCCATTTCAAATCCTCTCCTTTACTTTTTACATCCTTCTTCGCCAAAAGCGAACGTAACCCTTCAATATGCTATCCGCATCGAAGTGCACTTTGGTATTGTGAAGTTTATCGAAACATAACGAACAGGAAATGGATCTCACGATAGGGAATATAAGGATAAGAAAGAGTAATTTCGTTTTGGAATGACTGGAGGGAGAATCTACAATTATGCAAGGAACGATATCTGTTAGAAATCTCGTTAAGACTTTCGTATCAAAGGACGAAACGGTGACTGCCCTTGACAACGTCACTTTAACTACCCCGCCCAATCGGATCTTAACTCTCCTGGGCCCTTCTGGATGCGGAAAGACTACGCTTCTGCGGTGTATTGCCGGACTTGAATCACCTGATTCTGGTGAAATCTTGATCGGTGACGAAGTTGTATGGTCGAAAGAGAAGGAAATATCGTTGCCGCCAGAACGCCGTGGCTTAGGAATGGTGTTTCAGTCATACGCAATCTGGCCCCACATGACTGTTTTCGGAAATGTAGCTTATCCTTTGCACATGCGCAGAATGCCACGGCCAGATGTGGAAAAGCAGGTGAAGAAGATTCTCTCCCTTGTGCAGCTTGATGGTTATGAAAACCGCCCGGCCACAAATCTCAGTGGCGGACAACAACAGAGAGTTGCCTTAGCCAGGGCCTTAGTTGCGGAACCAAAAGTGATTTTGTTCGACGAGCCCCTGAGCAACCTAGACGCCAAACTACGCGAAAGTACCCGTAAGGAACTACGAGAATTCCTATCGGAACTGGCCATATCTGCCATTTACGTGACCCATGATCAAGTAGAGGCTCTAACGATCTCTGATGATATTGCCGTCATGCGTAAAGGAATTGTCGTGGAACGGGGCACCCCCCAAGACATCTACCTGCGCTCTAACGACCAGTTCGTCGTAGACTTTATCGGCAGGGCAAACTTCCTGGAAGCTACAATCAAATCCTATCAAAATGCAAATCGGTGCACAGTAACGAGCCCC
>DHNI01000023.1:14220-18388 GCA_002409455.1 Firmicutes bacterium UBA5420
ACAGTAACGAGCCCCTTAGGCGATATTGTCTGCAACGCACCACAAGGACTTGAAACAGGAACTTCCGTGACCATTTACACTCGTCCCGAGTCCTTCACGGTGGTACCGTCTGAGTCGCCTTTCCTTGAAAACGAGTTTGAGGGCATCGTTAGCAACATCCTATTTGCCGGAGAGGCCCATGAAGTAGAGTTTACGATAGGTAAAGCTACTGTACTGGCGAAGATAGAGTTCGACATTCCACTGAAGAAGGGTGATAAGGCAAGACTCCATATTGACCCCGAATGGTGTCGCGTCCTACGGCCACAAGTCCTAAACCCGCAAGAGGGGGCCTAGCCGTGCTTAATCAAACGAATCGCCATGTTCCCCTGAATGCTCTACTTATTCTTGTTGTCGGTGCGCTGACTGTCGGTCCCGTCTTAATGCTCGTTATCGGTAGCTTCTCTGAGGGAATCGGCGCAATGGGCCAATTCACGCTGGATAAATACATATCCGCATACGGAAACCCCACGTTGCCTACGACGCTATCTAATACACTCATCTTCACCCTGGGAACCGCAGTCTTTTCAACAATACTCGGTGCCCTTCTAGCCTATCTTAGTGTTCGCACGGATATTCCGATGAAAGGCTTGTTCGCCTTCCTTCCTATCGTGCCTATGATGATTCCGCACGTGCTCTTTTCTTCGGCATGGATAACCTTGCTGAACCCGACGAATGGCATGTTCAATGTCATGCTCCGCAATCTCTTTGGGTTGGCCAACAGCCCCTTTAATATCTACTCCCTGGGGGGCATGATCTTCCTCGAAGGGATGCTCGATTTGCCTGTCACGTACCTTGTGATGGCACCGGCCATGGTTTCCTTTGACACCAAGCTTGAGGAAGCAGCACGGGTGAGTGGAGCGTCCAATTTCAACACCCTACGCACGGTTACTTTGCCCATTCTAAAACCGGCTCTTTTGGCCACCTTTACCCTGGCCATTATTCGTAGCCTGGCGTCCTTTGCTGTTCCTCGGATGGTGGGCGTGCCCGGACGAATCTATGTTCTAACCACCCACATTCATCGCATTATCTCTATAGGCTGGTCACCTGACTATGGTCAAGCGGCAGCGATTGGTATTATTGTGTTGGCGGTAGCTATCGTTCTTGTTTATTTGTACCGTAACTTGATTTCCGAGAGCTCCCAGTATGTAACTGTGACGGGCAAAGGGTTCCGTCCAACGGAGATCAAACTGGGCCGTGCGAAATACCCGCTGTTTATTTTGTGTCTGGTGTTCTTTGCTTTATTGGTGGTCATTCCCATTGCCACGCTGATCTACATGTCATTTCTACCCTATACCATGGTTCCAAGCGCAAGAGCGTTCAGTATGATGGGACTTTCCAATTGGAAAACTGTAGTCGGAAACCCCATCATTATAAGGGCATTGAAGAACTCAGCCTTCCTCGCTGTGGTTGGAGCTACAATTGCAATTGGGCTGTCAATCTTCATCGCCTATGTAATCGTTAAGGTCAAGAGCAAGGCAAGCTCATTTCTTGAATCACTTACGTTCTTGTCCTTTTCCTTTCCGGGCATGATTATAGGGGTCGGTTTTATGTGGTTTTTGGTCAAGACACCGATTTATGCCACGATCTTTGGATTGCTCGTGGCTTATGTAGGAACCTACCTGCCCTATGGGGTGCGGCCCCTGCGTAGTGCCTTCATGCAAATTGATGAAGAACTGGAAGAGTCGGCAAGAGTCTTCGGTGCGAGCTTTCTGCGCTCGCTAAAGGATATTGTTGTCCCTCTCATCGCTCCGGGGGTCATATCGGCCTGGGTATTAACAGCTTGTATGTTCATCCGCGAGTTAAGCGTGTCTGTGGTACTGTCACGCCCTGGTACCGAGGTTTTGACGGTGGAGATTATGAAACTGGCGGACGATGGGAGGTGGGGTCAAGTTGCAGCGTTAGGGTTGATCATGGCTGGTCTATCTACTGCTCTCGTCCTTGGAGCCAACTTATTGCAACTTCCCCTTTCACGCAGTAAGATCAAGAAAGTCAAAACGGACAATCGAACAGAGGCCACTGCCTTGCCTATCCCTTAGTTGATTGGTGAAACGCAAACAGGCTACCTCCAGAAAAGAAGGCAGCCTGTTTTTCTTTGTTTTTGTCTAGAAAATGGTCTGGAATACTTCGGACCACTCTTGAATCTCTTCATCAGATAGTTCACGTAGCGGTATCACTTCTGCATCCCCAATGCCATCAATCGGCGGGAAGACGCCATCATAGAGCACCCATTCACCTACATCGGTGGCAAGGATACTTGCTGCACCTTCAGAGAGCCAATAATCAATAAAGAGCTTCGCCGCATGTGGCCTTGGTGCGTTCTTGGCTAGTGCAATACCTCGAGCGGAACCCATGATAGGCTCGCCGTCAAGCCTGGCCCAATCTAGGGGAGCCGGAGCGTGCGTTACAATGTACTTAGGCATCGAAATACCGATGTGTTTTTCACCGGTTTCAATAGGACCTGGTGTAGGCCCAAAAGACGCTACAAACATGGGCCTGTTCGCAGCTAGACCACGCAAGAACTCCATCCATTCAGCCTCTGTTGCAAAGACATGTTCTTTAAGTCCCACAAGCCAGGTAATGGTCGTGGCATGGGTAATGGGATCAGGCATAACAATCCTGTCACGCCACTTAGGGTCAGCAAGATCCGCATACGACGTAGGAACCTCAGCGGGATCCACAAGCTCGGAGTTATAGATCAAAGCTACGGCCTCAATGCCAAACTGTTGAATGACTCCATCGGGATCCTTGGACCATTCTGGGTAATTCTCGGTCATTGGTGATACATATTCGGCCAAGATACCGAATTCTTTCAGAATCTGCAGGACAGGTAAAGGTCCTTGCAAGACATCTGCGACTAGTCGACCGGCTTGAAACTCCGTCTGCACTGTTGGAATATACACGGCGGTAGAGACACGGGTGTACTCGCCCACAACACCATACTCCGATTCAAAAGCGTCCATAATGGATTCTACGCCGGTAATATTCGCATAGAATACAGCCTTACCCTCTTGCCTTGCTTCGTCCACCAGTGGGTTCGCACTAGCTAGCGTTATACCTGTGGCCATGACCAAGACCAAGCTAAGCACGACTAGCAAACGAGCGATGTTCTTTGGCTTCATTGTCATTCCTCCTGCTGTTGTTATGTAGCATTTACAGGGAATACTTTCGGTGTATGCCTTCCAACTCCTGCTAATCTGCTACTTTTCCCACTAGAGTTGGAACGTAAAATGATCTTCAGCCAAATACGAATTGGGAAAGACACTCCTCGCCTCCGCCAGTAGTGCCAAATACGATTCGGGCCTATATCTTGAACTGACATGGGTTAGCACCAATGTGTCAACCCCAGCTTCTTTCGCTACTTGTGCGGCTTGGATTGTTGTTGAGTGATAGAATGCCTGGGCTTTTTCTACAAGTCCAGCACCAAAGGTAGCCTCGTGAACAAGAACGTTCGCTGCCCGAGCTAGTTCAATTGAGGCTTCTGAGAACCGTGTATCCCCTAGAATAACAAGGCATCGACCTTGACGAGATGGACCCACAAAATCGGAGCCCTTTAGCACCTGGCCGTTCTCAAGCACAATCGTCTCCCCTTGCTTAATTCTTCCATAAATGGGGCCAGGCTGTATCCCAAGCTTCTGTAGCTTGTCTATATCAAGTCTCCCCGGCTTGCGTGGTTCCTCAACACGGTAACCATAGGACATAAGCCCATGATCAAGCTGGGCAACTTTGACCCTGAATGTCTCGATTTCAAGCTCATCACCGGGTTCTATCTCCTGAACCACAAGGGAGTAATTCAAGTGTGTTCCGCTGATTCTAAGAGCCGTCTTTACATAGTCCCTAAGCCCAGGGGGCCCATAAACAGTAACTTCTCCTGCATCGGACACAAAGGATCTACTGGCCAAAAGCCCAGGCAATCCGAAGATGTGATCGCCATGGAGATGGGTGATAAAGATCCGGCCGATTTTTCGCAGACTAAATGACGAGTCTAGGATCTGCTGCTGCGTCCCCTCGCCGCAATCAAAAAGCCAGATATCACGCTTTGGTGCTGATATTTGTACCGCGAGGCTTGAAACATTTCTTTCTCGTGAAGGTATGCCCGCTCCAGTTCCAAGGAAATGCAAGAGCATCATTA
>DHNI01000023.1:18618-19401 GCA_002409455.1 Firmicutes bacterium UBA5420
GGTTCCCCGCTCTTGATAGTAGATCTGTCTATAACCTTCCTCAACAACCTCTGTAGGGGCCTCAAAGAGCATGAGATCGCCCGTGCTGAACATGACAAGCTTTCCGTCGGCGTCAGCGAAGCTCAAGCTTTGATCCTCTTCGCTTGGTTTTAAGGCCGAAAAAATCTTTGCCAAGTCCACTGGATCGCCTGCCGCAAAGGTTTCAACGGCCCGACAGGGAAAGTATAAGGCTACATCACTGTTGATGTCGGTGTTTAAGAATGCCTTCTCTTCTATTTCTCCCCAAATGTGGGCTTGTTGAACACATTCTAGATTAAGGGCCAGGGTTCGTCCATCCCGGGTAGCAAAAATGAAGAAGCCATTCTTTTTTGTCTGAAACGATCGCCTAAAGCGTCCCCAAGCGGCTTCAGCCACTGGAAAAACAAGGGGCTTGTCGATCGATCGTAGCCAAAGCTTAATATAGTGAAATTGAGGAGAATTGTTGGACATAGTTGCCTCCTATGGGAATATTAGTGCTCCGCGGTCAAACAACTTGTGATACATAGAGCACAACTAAGACGGGCAAACCGTTTATCAGCACCCATCAAGCACTTGTTTTAGAACTGCTAAACTCACAGGTTTTCTTAGATGCTTATCGAAGCCCGCTTGCAGTGCGCACTCCACGTCTTTCTGGCTAGAGTATCCCGAAAGGGCAATGAGATAGACGTCTTCTAGTTCATCGTCCCTACGAATGCATGTAGCGACATCATAGCCACTCATGCCCGACATGGCAATATCACACAC
>DHNI01000109.1 GCA_002409455.1 Firmicutes bacterium UBA5420
AGATATTAAAGTGATGCTTTGCATTCACTTTGGTGCGGGATCTGGACGAAGAACCTGCATGCTATGATTTACAGCAGTTTATGATCGATCAGCGTTTTCAGAATAAAGGTTATGGCACAGAAGCGCTCCAGCTTATTATTGCCGCATTGTGTGACGAAAAAAGATACGATTGCATTGAAGTGTGTGTAAACGAAAAAGATGGTTCCGCAATTCACGTTCTTCAGAAAACGGGCTTTGTTGACACCGGATACATTGACGATGGTGCGCCAGATTGTCTGAACTAATGTATTTTTTTAGCAAATGATATTGTGTGATTTCAATTTCCGGTAGGTTATGAGCATGAGCGTTGTTCATTCAAAGTTTAGATCAATGTGGAGGATTCAAGGGACAACCGTCCATGGTGGCCTCTGAGAAAGAAGTGTAGCACTATATATAACACCGTATTTACGCCAAACGGTTCCAATGGTAAATCAATTTTTCGCATGTGTACATGACGCTCGAAAAGATGTTAATCTTGGTTCATTTAGGGACGGCGAAAATACTGGAACGTTATCTGCAATAATGGCATGGGGTTTTTCCAACCGAAGTACTTAACGTTTTGAAGGCAGTTAGGTTATAATAGAAGCATAAAACGGTAGAGGGGTGTGCTTTAAATGACACTTGTTGAGAGGTTATTGCGGGATTTCAACGAGCTTCCTGAAGATAAGCAACGCCAAGTAGTAGACTTCGTTGAATTTTTGAGAACTCGGGCGGACAAGGGGTTAGAGAGTATCATGGATACCATTATCGCAGAAAACTATAATGCCCTAAAAGAGCTGGGGAAGTAATGAAAACCGTAGGCTTGGCTGAGGTTTTGCTATACCAGCAGAAAATTGTCGAAAGAACCGGAGGAACTGAGGGAATTAGGGATATCGGATTGATTGAAGGTGCTCTCAACAGTGCATTTGCAACGTTCGACGGTGAGGAGCTATACCCCTCGGTCGAAGAGAAAATCTCAATTATAACCTATACCCTTATTAGTAATCATGGTTTCGTTGATGGCAATAAACGGGTGGGTGTGGCTGTGATGTTGTTACTTCTTCAAATCAATAACATTCGTTTGATTTACGAACAAGACAAGTTGGTGGAGCTTGGGCTCGAAATAGCATCTGGCCAGCTAAAAATGAATCACATACAGAAGTGGATCGAGAAGCATCGCACCTAATTAATCTTAGTGCTGTTTATGCATGCCATTAAAGCAGATAACAACGGCATTTTCGGCTCAACTCCCTGCGGTCGCTCGTTAAAGTTTAGTTTCAAAAAGTTCAGATGGTAATGAGCAAAAAGCTACTGACTAAGTTGCAGTACGGGTCTGGTAGGTGTTATCGGGCTTCGCAAATGCTAGAACGTTATAGGAAAGTCAATCAAGGTGTACTTGTTTATGATTGAAATTAAAAGGTTGTGATTGTTTGGACATTCCGGATTTAAATATATTTATGATGTGTAAGTCTATGAATAAATCCGCAATCCGCGAAATGCCAGAAGGATTTCATATTAGAAACTGTAGAAAATCGGAATTGGAAATCTGGAAGGCAATACATTTTGATGATTTTGAAACATCCAAAAAGTATCACGAGTTTATGACAAACTATTATAACGAAGTATACGCAGGCAAGGGCAACCTATTTTTTGAAAAATGCTTATTTGCGTGTGATAAAGCTGGAAAACCAATTGGTACTTGCTTTATTTGGAAGGCCTATAACAGAATCAACACTTTACATTGGTTTAAAGTAGTTAAACAGCATGAAGGTAGGGGAATTGGGAGAGCACTACTTTCTAGAGTAATGACTCAGGTTAAGGAAGTTGAATATCCAATATATCTTCATACGCAGCCCTCTAGTTTCCGGGCGATTAAATTGTATTCTGATTTCGGTTTCACTCTATTGTCTGACCCGGTAATAGGGTATAGGAAAAACGACTTGGAAGAATCATTGCCTATATTGGAAAAATACATGCCAAAGGAGGGGTATGACAACCTCCAAATAAACAATGCACCAGAAGTTTTTTTGGAAGTAGTAAGGACATCGGAAATAAATCAATTTTAAATGTAGCGATTAAAAAACCAAATAATGGGGATATGAAAGTAGTTTCAATGAATCTGCTGACACCCTATAACACCGCATTTACGCTACGGATCTCTTCGAGATCCTTGGTTGCCCAGGAGTAGGTAGAAGCGAATTCTATGACGCTAACTCATCTGGAAGAGAAGCATAGTCAGGCGACAACCTTGCACCACCTGACCGCGTCGCGGTCGTTTCCTTGGATCACTTAAGGTGGTGAGGGTTCGTGGTAAGCTCTAGTCATGTATTACCTGACTACGCAGTCGTTAGCGGGCAAGCCCACTTTCGGCTTAGACCGTCGGACATCGGAAACACTAGGACGTTAAGTGAAACACAATAGGGTTTTTATGATAATAAGGGGTGGGACTGATACCTTTAACTCATGGATTTGCTACCTTGAATGGAACAAAACGTTATTTTGCTAGAAAGAAGGTATGCGATCAAAAGTTACGAACTACTGATGGTTTCTATTGTTTACCAATAGCAGTTGGCACGCATCTTGGAGAATTTTCTGACGAGGATTCAGAATTATATATTGAAGCCTTAACTAGGGCAGTTGATTTGGGAATTAACTTCATTGATACTGCTATAAATTACAGGGGAATGAGATCGGAGAAGGATGTGGGGCAAGCATTAAGATTGCTCATAGAATCGGGTCTTGTTAACCGCGATCAACTAATTATTTCCACGAAGGCCGGTCAGATTTTCGGAGATATTCATCTTGATTTGCGTCCATTGGATTACCTAGAACAGGTCTTAATCAAGAGGGGTATTCTTAATAGAGCAGATGTAAATATAGTGGGGAACCATAGGCATACCTTGGAGCCTTCATTTTATAAGCACAGTTTTGAGATTAGTAGAAAAAATCTAGGACTTGGAACAATTGATATCCATTATATCCATAACCCCGAAATCTCTATGAATGTTCTGGGAAGACAGGAGTTCTATAAACGCTTAGGAAAGCTGATAGAGTTTTACGAGAGCAAAGCTGAACAAGGCTTTCTACGATATTATGGTATAGCAACTTGGTGGGGATTAGTATCTGACGAAGGTTCCCCATGGCATATTTCTCTTGCCGATATTTCGAAGGTCGTAAAAAGTGTTGCTGGTAACGACAATCACTTTAGATTTGTCCAGATGCCACTAAGTAAGAGTAATAATACCGCTAGAGAAAAGGTTACCCAGACAATTATGGGAAAAAAGTACTCAGCAATACAGGCTGCTACTGAATTAGAGTTGTATGTGACTATTAGTTCGCCTCTTGATCAGGGCCATGCATTGTCTTGTGACTTGGGATCGGTCGTAGAATTGCTAGATTATGTGATAAATACCGATGGAGTACTTGCCGCTATGGTTGGTTCTAAGAAAAAAGAACATGTAGAGGAAAATTTCAGAGCCATAATTAGGTGAAATACAGAGCGCAAAAGGGAGACCTAAGTAAAGTAGTCTGGGCAAAGAGTAGATCTTGATCTATTTTGAAGGGTTGGACTTCAGACGCGTTAGGAACGTTATACGAAAAAATCTGTATTTGGTGAACAATCCCCGTATTTCTTTTGCTAATAGATTGAGGTGGGAGGAGAACCCAGTGACACTGCATTACACAACCTCCGTTTATATTAAGTATAACGAAAAAATACTATTACATAAGCATTCTAAGCTGGGCACTATTATTCCAGTTGGCGGGCAAATACGTGCACATGAAGTGCCGGCGGAAGCGGCCCGAAGGGAAATCAAGGAAGAAACGGGCCTTGACATCATGATAATAGGCAGCCATGAACTGCTAAAGTTTGCTGATAGTGTTGAGTTAGCTCAACCTGTCCATATTATGCTTGAGGAAGCTAGCATTGGTCACCAATGTGTTTGCTTTGTTTTTTTCGCTGTCGCGGACACCCGCATGTTAACCCCTCGAGATGGGGAGTCGAACGAGTTAATGTGGCTAACAGAAGATGAAATAATTACACACGAATCTATCTCAGAATATGTGAGATGTATGGCTCTGAAATTACTGCATTCTGAAACACAGCATGCTGGGTAGATGAACTATCAAGAAATGGAGATTCCATCGCATAACAACGTGTTCCCGACATCTACCTGCGGAAAGTCGGGATATACCCGATGACGCTGGGAATACCGGAACGGTATGCGAAAGACACATATAGGATGGTGAGTTCTAGGTCTCCATGCCCAGTGAATGTGGTGAGGAGGGTCACTATGAGTTCAAACTTTGAAAATACTCTGTTTGTCGTTCGCAAAGCGGAATCGAATGATATTTCGGATCTGGTACGAATGCGTTTGGCTCTACAGCAACACATGGAAAAGGTAAATGGCAGGATTCTAAAGCATAGCGAAGCATGGGAACTGGGACTAAATGCTTTTTATAGTCGGCAGATTGACAATCGACATTCTATCGTATTAGTGGCTTCAGATAATCGCACAGAACAAATTATAGGGATGGCACTAGGGACGTTAATTGACGATCCTGATATGAAGATTAGGCGGTATGTGAAGATAAATGATGTGTGGGTGAACTAAGGCTTCCGAAGAAAGGGCCTTTGCGCATTAATGATAAGGGCGTTGATGGAACACTATGGGGAACTAGAAATCAAAACGTTTACTTTAAACTATGTGACGCACAATTTAGAAGCCGAGGTAACATGGACGGCTTTGGGATTTAGGCCTGTAATGAAGAATTGCATCCTTACAGTTGACTGAATGCCGCAGATTTGAAACAGTGCTGGGTATCTTAGGAGAAGGTAACAATGTGAGATATTTTTGGATGGTTGAAGCTTTGCATAACTGATAATTAGTATTTTGGGGGAATTGGGGTAATGCGTGTATGTTTATTATCTTTCAGCGGAAGGGTGGAACCCGGAAATTGTTATAAGGTGTTGCAGTATATTAGCGAGGTGCTGGAAAACAAAGCGGTGGAAAGCACCTTGTTGGCGGTAACCGACTACAAGATCAACGGATGCCATAACTGTACTTACGAGTGTTTCAGCATCGATTCAACCCACTGCCCTAAACATGATGACGTGGCTTTTTTGTATGAGACCGTTGCCCTTCATGACTTGGCTATCATCGCATTACCAGTTTATAGCGGCGCCCCTTGTTCACTTTATTTTGCCTTTAATGAGCGTTCCCAGTCCGTATTTGATAATTCGGTATTGTTCGACCGGTATTCCAAGATTACGAAGAATTACATAGTTATTGGTAATGAAGATGCGGGTGGTAGTAATGCATTAAACATGGTATTAGCGACAGAGGAAAAACTCGGTGAGGCTTTATTATTACAAAGCCACCTCTATGGCCAAAATTCCATACTGGGCGGGTTGGCTGAGGTTCCGAGAGTAAGGACTGATCTCGAAAACTTTGTGGAGAGGATCTTGGCAAAGAAGTAAGTTTAACTGGTATGTCCCATCCGAACACCATATAACGAAGTGTTTAGGCTCGTGCCCACGGCACTTGCCAAGCTTGACTGGGCGCATCTAGCGTCCAGGCTTGCCATTATGGCGTAAGCGGTGAGGGATGAAAAACACTTAACGTTGTGCGCCACTACCACAGGGGAACGGGGGGAAACGTCATGAAAAGATATCTCGTCTCTACAGGGACTCTACCCATGTGTGTGGGTAAGCAGTTTACAGATTATGTGGGCATTTTTGAAGCCCTCAAGCTCTTAGATGTAGATGGAATAGAATTAGTTTTCCTGCCCGAATGGGACGCTTCCCTGCCGCCAGTGACCCCAACCTCTGCAAATTGGGCGGATACTCCTAAAATTACCACGAGGGAGCTAGTTGGGCTAGTTCTATCAAATGGAGTCTTTGCTCCGGTAGTTCATGTTAATCGAGATGTGGGTAACATGCTATGTACCACGATAGATGAGGCAACCATTTTGCGTGGGCAACGAATCTTGGAGGATAATTTGATCGGCGCATCAAGACTGGGCTCCAAAATCGCCGTGCTACATCTATGGGACACACGCTGCACGCATCTGGATTTAAGAGACATATTTGACAAGGTGTACGTGGTATCTAAGGATTTCGAAATCCGTCTCGCTATGGAGAATGTTCCTATAAGCGATAAAAGTCTGGATGTAACAAGTGCATGGTTCCGGCTTGCTAATCTTATGCCACCTAATTATGGATTTACATTGGACCTAAATTGGTGTTCACTGTACGACGATTTTTTTGAACTTTTGCATTTCGAAAACTTGCTCCTAAATGTCCACGTTCAAGGTTTGCCTTCTAAAACCGAGGGGGGACAATTTCGCCTTGTCCCCAGAACCGGAGGCTTGGACATAGAAAAAAGCCTCTTTGACCTGAACCAGGCAGGATATAACGGCTATTTAACGTTGGAAATGAATAAGCCTACTGCAGCAAAGGATTTTGTTGAAGCAATCAAAATGATTAAGGAAGCTGGCCTGGGGTAGTGCTACGGCGCGTGGCCAAAGCCTCGGCCAGGCTCGAACAGGAATATCGTTTGCAATCGGGCGGTTAGTAATGAATGAACCATTCACTGCTCGAAATAGTTACCGGACTTCGGAAGAACCCAGACGTTATATGATAGACTACTAAATTATTAAAGAGCAACCGCAAGGGGGGCATTATGAGCCGGATTGAAGTGTTCACAGTTCGTGAATCGGATATCAATGAACCATTTATTCATGAACTCTCAAGGGTGCTATGCTATGATGAGCTGGAGCAAATAGATAGTGTGAAAGGGTTTTGGCGGGATTGGCTTTACGAGCGAATCGAAGGTGAAAAACTTACTATAGTTGCGGCGGAATATAATTGCACGAGTAATGACCGAGAATTAGTTGGAGTGGTTCGCTTGTGGAGGACTCCCTACTGTGGAAACAAATGGTTGGTAGAAGGATTAGAGGTTATAGCACCTAAAAGGCAGCAGGGAATTGGCAAAACCCTAGTAGAAGAGGCTATTAAGCTGCTTAGCTACCGCGGCGTTAATAGCATCAGTGTCAATATAGGAAAGAATAACGCTGCTTCTATTGCTTT
>DHNI01000018.1:0-11869 GCA_002409455.1 Firmicutes bacterium UBA5420
TGGATAGAGTGTCTGACTACGAATCAGAAGGCCATAGGTTCGAATCCTGTCGGGCGCGCCATACATAAACAAGGACTGCAACGTGGGTTGTGGTCTTTTTTGTTGTGTTGAGGGTGGTTAGTTTTTGGGGTTTGACATATATTTTGACGCATTTTCGCCTGAAGTGTGCTGGTTCTTGAGCTACGTATACGGTGACATGGTGATTATGAACCCCCCTACGCCCATCTGTTTCCTTGATAATGCAGGCCATGTAACATACGGCGTACGGAGAGTGGTGGAATGATAGGCTTTGACGGAGTGGAGTTGCCTAAAGTATGATTATAGTATGAATGACTGGGAGGTATTCCCATGGCTGGAATCACTAGCGAAATAAGAAACATAATTGAGCCCTATCTAGCCGATATAAGCCTAGAGATCAAGGTTGATAGGGCAATTTTGTTCGGTTCCTACGCGAAGGGTACTTATCACGAAGATAGTGACATTGATCTAGCTATCTTTACCGATTCATTTAAGGATCTAGAGCGTGTTGATATTGCCGACCATGGCATTCGTGAGGCTGTGTTCGGCGGCAATATGCGCGATATCAACCTCATTCTAGGAAACATCGTTTTCATGGAGCTGCTACGGCGTGGCAGCGGATGATACTGTCCGGCGCGAGTTCGGCTCGTATGATGGTATCACGGATAACTTCCCGAAATATGTTGTCACTCTTGATGAGTTTTAGCCGAGGAATGGAACTGAAAAAGATTGCCCGTCGCAGCTGCGTTGCTGCGACGGGCTTTTCTCGTTATACACCCAGCTAAACGCCTGGATATGGAGATTCAAAGATTCCGAAGTCATGGGAGGAAGGGAGTCCGTGGGTTTTGACGGGGCGGCGCTTTACGGCCGCCTTTCTTTCTCACCTTTTAATAAAGCTTATCGACTACAGATAAAGCAGTCTTCTTCCTCCGTTCTTGAGCTTGCGTTCCCAGGCGGAGTGCCACCCCTGTGTAGAGTAAGTCCAGCATATGGACTTGGGCTATCTTCGAACGGAGCGATCCTCCTTGCAGCGGGTCTTCGCTGGATCCGGTCAGTAAAACAAGATCGGAGATTTCAATGATGGGCGACTTTACAATATCCGTTTCAAGCATCAAAGGGTAACGATCCAGTTACCACCGCAATGGTTTCCCGCGGAGCCCACTTTAGCCAATTATTCTAGGCTTTTTGCCAATTCTGCAGGGCTTTGGCTGTTTAACAGCATATTCGCTGCTCTAGGCGCTATGTTCTTGATCTGTGTAATCGCTGTACCCGCGGTTATGTCCTGGCCAAGAAACGATTTCCTGGTCGTCAGGCGATCTTTACCATGTTTGTGGCTCTAGTTCCCTTAGTCCGCTTGGTCAGTGCTTGGGGGTTTCACAATACTTTGGCGGCCGTGATTTTGCCTTCTGTGGGCTGGCCCTTTGGGATATTTCTGATGAAACAGTTTAGTATGACTCTCCCCACCGATATTTTAGAAGCAGCCAAAATCGACGGTTGCTCCGAGCTTCGGACACTAACACAGATTGTGGTGCCCATGGTTAAGGCAAGAATTGGGGCTCTAGCCATCTTCACCTTCATTTCTACCTGGAATGATTATTTCATGCAGTTAATTATGTTGAACACGAAGGCTAAGCTCACCTTACCTTTAGGAGTAGCAACTATGCAACAGGAGTTTGCCACTAACTATGGTGTCTTAATGGCAGGGGCAACGCTGGCAGCGGTTCCTATTCTTATCGTCTTTTTCTCGTTTTAAAAGTACTTCACCCAAGGAATCACCATGGGTGCTGTGAAAGGCTAGCTTTGTGGAATTCGATAGTCAATCAGCCTGGCATCAGAACGTTGCTGGATCCTTATTCAGCGGCGTTCTTTTATTTTCCCCCCAGCAGGGATACGGGGCTACAGAGGATTGCGCTTTGTGCGAGGGGGCATATTGCGAAAAATTAATGACAAACGTTAATTATGGCATTACAATTGAAGTGGAATATATTGGAGGTGAGCTTAGTGTCATTGCTTGGCAGGATCAATAATCCGGAGAAGCTTGCGGGGATTATCGCCAAATACTTGACGTTTCTCAATGTCTTGATTATTGTGCTTATTGTACTTTCTGTCGTATCGTGTGTTCGTATTGTTATGGGTTCCGATATTTCTATTTGGGAACCAGAGATGAATCCTGTTCTAAGTCTAGGTAATGGGATCCGATATCTGGTTGATGCACCGGTGGTCGATGGTGGGAGCAAATCACTGAGTCGTGATTTGGCAACGATTGTAGGCTTGATCATCTTTGAGGTAGTGGTTCTAGTTGTGATTCGGTCGTCCAGGGCGGTCCTGCGTTCGGTCGCCGAGAAGAGGCCATTTGATCAAGAAAACCCGAAACGGATTCGCAACATAGCGGTTGTTGTGATTGTGTCGGGTTTCCTTTCTCCTTGGCTGACCTATTTCTTAACTCGTCATGAGCTTAAGCTCTACAACCTAGAGGTTTTTTCTATCCGTTACCGGCCGGATGGCAACTCCATTTCACTTGGCCTATTGTTGCTGGTTCTTGCCGGGGTATTCGCCTACGGTTGCCAATTGCAGCAAGAGATTGGCAAGACAATCTAATGGGGAGAGATAGCAATGGCAATGATTGTACGCCTGGATCGGGTACTTGCGGATCGAAAAATGGCTTTGAACATCTTGGCCCAGAAAACCGGTATTTCAGTTGTAAATCTGTCAAACCTTAAAACTGGCAAAGTGCGGGCTATCAGGTTCAGTACCCTCGAAGCAATCTGCCAGGCTTTACACTGTCAGCCTGGGGATCTTTTGGAATATGAAGCGGATGCGGGACTTTCGCCCGAATGAGAGCGCGTTGCCGTTAGTTAGTGCTGGATGCCATCTCTGTGGGCTACTCTTGCCGCATGCACCTATACACTCTATAATTGAACTAGTATTATTGTGATCGAGCTTGGAGGGGATGCAATGACTACCATACTAGTTGTAGAAGATGAAGATATCCTGCGGGAAGTGCTTCTAGATTATCTGACAGAGGAAGGATACGGGGTGCTGGAAGCTGCTAATGGGGAGCAAGCTCTAGAGTTATTTGAGTCCAACTCGGTTGATTTGGTCATACTAGACATTGTTTTGCCGAAGCTTGATGGATGGTCAGTGTGCCGTCGAATGCGCAAAAGGTCAAATATCCCCATCATTATCTTGACTGCCCGCTCTGATGAGGACGACTCTCTGTTAGGATACGAGCTAGGGGCCGATGATTACTTGATCAAACCATATAGCCCTCGCGTGTTAATGGCAAAGGTAAATCGCTTTCTAGAGAAACGCTCAGGAAGCAAAAATCCCAGAGTCATTTCGGCAGGAGGCATTGTCCTGGACTTGGATTCTAGGCGTGTTTCCGTTGATGGAACTGATATCGGCATGACCCACACGGAGTTTGAGATTCTGGCTTGTCTGATGAAGAACAAAGGAATTGTAATCACTAGAGAGCAATTGATTGAGACAGTCTGGGGCTTTGACTATGTTGGCGATGCTAGGACGGTAAACAGTCACATTAGGAACCTCCGTGCTAAGTTGGGAGACAGAGGCGACTGTATTGTGACGGTTATTCGTGCGGGATATAGATTTGAAGAGGTTTAGCCGTGAAAAAGAGCATTGTTTTGAAATGGTTTGGGTTAACTGTTCTATTGTTTTCAACATTATTTCTAGCCATAGGTATCGCACAGACATACTTTTTCGAGGAGTATTACCTAAGCAAGAAAGCGGAGGAACTCAGCAAGCACACTGCCGACTACTCACAGATGGTAGCAAAGGAGGGCGTTGAATCCACATCCCTGGAATTCTATACTGCTCATCGCGTCTGGATCACTGAGCTGGATCAATATGGACGCATTCGTGATGTGGAGAATTATTACATTGAAGTCAATCTAGAGGGTACAGCCCATGATCACATGCGAATCCCCATGTACACATTTGAAGGAGAATTCTCCTCTGATGTGCTTTCTGTGTTTGCGGTGGGCGATGAGGTGCTTATGGATGTCGTCCAAGTGGGGAATGAACGAATCCCTTATTTGATTCAAAGCAATATGGCTGGCGCCGCCAATCTCACACTAGCCAACAAGCTACACGGCGCCGGGGCCGAGCCAGCCTATGCCCATCTAAACACTGAACTCTACAAAGGAACAATTACCAAAACAGTATTTCCCGACCGCGCGGAGCACATTGCTTTTCCATACCAAGAGCGATTATTTATGCAACAGGTTAAGGAGTTTCAAACCCGCCTGCTGGTCAATAATGGTGATCCCCGGCAAGGAATCGAAGAGCTTAATCCCAGCGAGGATTTTTCCGAATATAAGGTAGTGATCGAACCGATTGATAGAAACGGAGATCCTGGATATATATTTGCTATCACTTCTCTTCAGCCTGTAGACGAAGCACTATCTGCCATGCGCCAGTTCTATCCCTATGTGGTCGGTTTTGCCCTACTATCTATCGCATTCTTAGCGTTCATTTTTTCTCGTTGGCTCGCTAAACCGTTGATTTCGCTCAACCAGATTACAGGAAAAATTGCCAACATGGATTTTTCAGAAAAGCTGCCAGTGCGTTCTGAAGATGAGATCGGCCAGCTCTCCGGCAACATCAATCACTTATCAGACCAGATAGAAGCCTATATTAATCGCCTCCAAGGGGATCTAGATAAAGAGAGGCAACTAGAGAAAGTCCGTAAGGAGTTTATTGCGGGGGTATCGCATGAACTGAAGACACCCTTGGCGGTGTTAAGATGTTGCCTATCTATTATTAGGGACGGGATTGCAGTTGAAAAAAGGGATTATTACTTCCAAGCCATGGAAGATGAAGTACAGCGCATGGATTCGCTCGTTGTCAACATGCTAGATCTCGCCAAATTCGAATCTGGTACGTATAAGCCAAAAATGGCTATCTTTAGGATCGATGAGGCTATTACCGAGGTGACGGGATCCTTGGCCGGGCATGTGCAGGCTAAGGAGCTTTCATTAGAGCTTAGGCTGCAGCCTTATCGGGTGGAGGGACATGAGGGGCTAATCAGTCGTGTTATTAGTAACTTCCTCAGTAACGCAATCAGGCATTCGCCCCAGGGACGAACAATTACGATTTCTGTACAGCGCGAAGGACAGTATGCCAAAATTAGTATCGAGAATCAAGGAAGCACCTTATCAGAAGAAAGCCAGAAAATGATCTGGAACCAATTCTATCGGATAGAGGGACCGACATTCAAAGTTGGCACAGGCCTGGGCTTATCCATATCTAAGGAAATATTGGAGCTTCATCATGCTATCTATGGTGTGGAAAATACGCAAGGCGGCGTATGCTTTTTCTTTTCTCTGCCAATACGGATTTAAAGATGGTCTTTTTAAAGAGTAAAGCCATGAGGGATAATCATGGCTTTTTTTATGCCAACTTTATCTTGCCTGCACCTGTTCTGCATTTCCTTGCGGTAGCATGGATATAGCGAAAATGCAGAGGAGTGCTTTAATGAAAAAATCAATGGTATGTCTCTTGCTGTTCATAATGACCCTAGGTTTGACAGGTTGCTGGGACAAGACAACTGGAGAAAATGTTGCTAGCCAGTTTGAGAGCAGTGTGTTTATTGGAGATTCTGTGACAGAAGGTTTCGCCTTTAACGAAATTCTACCGCGAGAACGAGTGATTGCAGGAGCTGGTGCAACGGCAGGTTTTTCTTATGACGATGTGGATGTTCTATTTGAGATTAGACCAGATTATGTGTTTATCATGTTTGGCTCCGTTGATCTTCTCATGCCTGTAGACGACCCGCTCGGATTGTTTCGAACGGATTTAACCAACTTGATCAATAAGATCGCAGGACTCACTCCGCATAGCGAAATCTATCTACAGTCTATTACACCAGTAACAGAGGCTGCTCAAAATGTGGAACCCCGTTACCGAGATATAGAAAAATACAATGAGGTTGTTCAGGAAGTAGCTCATCAATTAGATGTTGGTTACGTCAACTTAGGTCCCCTAGTCGATGAAAACCCCAATTTATATGCTGAAGATGGTGTGCATTTCAAAAAGGAATTCTACCCCTTGTGGCTAGAGAGGCTTGCTGCAGTAACGCGGGTGAGAAATTCTAATGCTCTTTAGTAGCTTGTTTTTTACTTTCGCGTTCTTGCCGTCCACAACGATCATGTACTATTTGGCAGGTGCGCATTTTAGGGATATTGTCCTGCTTGTTGCCAGTCTGTTTTTCTATGCCTGGGGAGAGCCTATTTATATACTTTTGATGTGTAGCTCCATCGTGGTCAACTACTTGGTGGCAAATCTCTTGGGTAGAAATGACTTCGATGAGCGGCAAAGGAAACTTTTCCTGCTAGGAAGCTTGGCGCTTAACTTAGGATGTCTCGCCTATTTCAAATACTTTGGCATGATTGTGGACACCATAGCTGCCATTGGTTGTCGGGATTTTAATGTAATAATACCGGCGCTTCCTATTGGCATTTCCTTTTACACCTTTCAAACGCTTGCTTATCTGCTTGATGTTTACTGGGGCAAAATCAAGCCGCAGAGAAACTTATTGCAGTATGCTTTGTATATATCAATGTTTCCTCAGTTAGTTGCTGGGCCAATTGTCAACTACGCAGATATCGAGTCACAACTATCCGCTAGAAGCCTGACTCTTACAGGGTTTTCCTCTGGGCTGCGCCGCTTTTTGTGCGGTCTGGCGAAAAAGATACTCTTAGCCAATAACATTGGCCTACTTTGGATGGAGGTAAAAACCATGTCTAATACAGGAGTTTCGGCAATCATGGCCTGGGTTGGAGTTCTGGCTTTTGCTCTGCAGATTTACTTTGATTTCAGTGGGTATTCGGATATGGCTATTGGGTTGGGAGAAATGTTCGGGTTTCGTTTCAAGGAAAACTTTCGGTATCCGTATGTCTCGCGGAGCGTCTCCGAGTTTTGGCGCAGGTGGCACATTTCCCTAGGTTCATGGTTTCGGGAGTATGTATATATTCCCTTGGGAGGTAACCGTGTGGGTAGGTGGAGACTGGCCCTAAATCTGTTTGTAGTCTGGTTCCTCACAGGCATCTGGCATGGCGCAAGCTGGAATTTTGTCGCCTGGGGGCTCTACTTCGGGGCAGCAATTCTGCTGGAAAACCTAGTCTTACGCACACGTATAGCAAGATGGCCAAAAGTTGTTTGCCATGTATATTCGTTGGTGATAGTTACTGTGGGTTGGGTCTTTTTCGAGTTTCAGAGTACCCCTGAGATCTTCAATTACTTGAAACTGATGTTTGGTTTGGCAGACAACGCCTTGATTGGACATTTCTTCTGGGCGAAGTTTAGAAAATACAGCGTTCTTTTTCTGGTGTGTATCATTGGCGCTACGCCATGTCCGAAGAATGTGGCACTCTTGATTAGGAAGAAGAATAACAAAGTTTACACTATGATGGCGAACGTGTATTATGCTACGCTGACGTTTATGGTTACTGCATACTTGGTTGGCTCAACCCATAACCCGTTTATCTATTTCCGCTTTTAGCTGGAGGGATGACTTCGATATGAATGGTGAAAAAACCCCAGTTGTTCAGAACATAGCCCGTCTGTTTCCTTTTATATTCATTGTTGCTCTACTTGCATCGTATCTGCTCCTTCCGACTAAGACTTTTTCGGTAAGGGAGCGTCGTTACTTGGCTCAATGGCCTTCTTTCCATGTTGAAGATGTATTGGACGGCAGTTATGGGCGGAAAGTAGAGGTGCACTTCTCAGATCAATTTCCTTTGCGGGACTTTTGGCTGCAAATTTACGAATTGTGTGAGGGACAGTCCCTCACACAATTCTGACAATTGCCGCACGTTGTGTCCTTTTCGTTAGCGGAATTAACTTTAATCGTAGATATTTTTGGGGTTGTTATATTGCAGTTAGCCTTGAAATAGGGTATGATTGTTTTGATAAGTATTCTTTAAAATAATAGAGCTAGATAAGCCGATCCACGAATCATTCCATTGTCTCCTGCGACCGCCAGATAGAGGGTCTGGTGGGTGAAGTTCTCATCACCCAAAAACAAAATTTTTTCTGGAAGTCTGGGATCGATTTCAGAAACCGATCCCAGACGAAGGATTGGATTGGAGCAAGCAGACGTTACGTTCAAGGGAAGGAGGTGTAGTCATAACGTTGCGTGCTCCGTGCAGAAAGCAAAATATACTTTGTAAGGAGGACAAAAATGAAAAGATTGGCCGCTTTGGTGCTTGTTTTCGCAATGGTGTTCGTGCTGGCTTTGGGAGGTCTTGCCAGTGCCAATCCGACAAAATTGACGTTGTGGACGTTTATTCACCAGCATGCACGGTTCTATCAAGTAATGACTGAAAAGTGGAATGAACTCAATCCAGATCGACAGGTTGAATTAGAGGCGACTGTACTTCCGTATGATGACATGCATAACAAACTGCAGATTGCTCTACAATCAGGTGTTGGCGCTCCCGATATGTGTGATGTGGAAATTAGCCGGTTCCCCAATTTTTTGCAGGGCGTTCCCCAGTTAATGGTACTTAACGATGCGTTTGCACCCTATGTGGATGATATCGTTCCATCGAGGCTTGGCATTTACTCCAAGGACGGCAATATGTATGGTGCTCCCACGCACGTAGGTGCCACTGTCGCCTTCTATTATGTCGACATTCTAGAAGATGCCGGTGTAGATTATCGGGACATCAAGACATGGGATGACTTTGCTGAAGCGGGACGTAAGCTTAAGGCTGTGCATCCTGACAAGTATATGGGCATAGCCGAGACGAGCGCAGGCTGGACTATCACAGCAATGCTCGCCCAGCAGGGCAGTGATCTGGTATCCAGTGATGACCAGCCACAGATCGACACTCCCGAAATGCTGAGGGCTGTTACGGTGCTTCAGAACATGGTTGCCGAAGGGATTATCACTACCTGTCCAGACGGTCAACCTGATACAGAGGGTGGCAAAGGTTTTCTAGATCAGGGCAACGTGGCCGGCGTCATTATGCCCCAATGGTTTATGAGCCGCTATTTAGATGAGATTCCCAGCATGAATGGGAAAGTGGCAATTGCCCCCGTTCCGGTCTTTGAAGAAGGTATGCCGCGCTCCTTAGGTTTGGGCGGCACAGGGACGGTAGTAACTTTAACAGCATCTGATCAGGATTTGGCCAGTGCGTGGTTGGCTTATGCCAAGTTATCAGAAGAAGGTAACCGCATGATTTGGGAAGACTTGGGCTTTGATCCATGTAACACTGCGCTTTGGACAGAGACCGCCATGACTCACAATCCTGACAATGCTTACAATCAGTACTTTCTAAACAATGTTTTTGACGTGCTCAATGAGGTTAAGGACGAAATTGTTATGATTCGTTCTTCCTCCATTTCGCCTACAATCAACAACTACGTGACAACAGTTATGCTTAATGAGCTGTTTGAGGACATGTTGGATCCCGCAGAGGTATTAGAAGACGCTCAATACAACATTGAGAGCCAGATTTTCTAAAGCCGAGGCAAAGAAGGGAGGGCACCGGGATGTGTCCTCTCTTTCAAAATCTCATAAAGGGTGCGTGGCATGATGCGAAAGAGCGTGGCTTTTTTATACAATCAAAAGGTAGCACCTTACGTGTTTGTGTTGCCTTTTGTATTGACATTTTTGATCTTCTTTATTTATCCTGTGATCACTACGGTACAGATGAGCTTTCAGGATATCTTGCCTGGAATGGTGAACAATGTGGGCTTTAAGAACTATGAACGACTGCTGGGCGATAGGATATTTCGCACTGCGGTAAGCAATAGTATTTTATACACGTTATGGACGTTACTGCTACTCATTCCTTTTCCGTTAGTTTTTGCGTGTATGCTCAATAGTCGGAGCATGATCGCACGTGGCTTCTTTAAAACCTCCTTGTTTTTGCCAGTTGTCACCAGCGTGGTTGTGGCTGGTACTATCTTTCGACTCATGTTTGGTGAGGTTAACGGCTCACTCATGAATACAATACGGATGTTTTTTGGGCTCGGCCCTATTAAGTGGCTTAGGGTACGTGAGACAGGCTTTGCGGCAATGGTGTTGATGGCTTGCTGGCGCTGGACGGGCGTTAACATGCTCTATTTTCTCTCGGGCCTCAAAGGCGTTCCCCCCGAAATGTACGAGTCTGCAGAAATTGATGGAGCCAATGCCTGGCAAAAATTCCGCCACATTTCTGTACCGCTAGTCAAGCCCACCATCATTTATGTGCTTACCATCAGCATCTACGCAGGGCTCGCCATGTTTACAGAGAGCTACATGCTCTGGGCTGGAAACAATTCCCCGAAGAACATCGGACTAACCATCGTCGGTTACCTATATCGTCAGGGTTGGGAACAAAATCGTATGGGCTATGCCTCCGCGGTTGGGCTGGTCTTATTGGTCGTTGCCATGGCTATTAACCTTGTGCAGCTCCGGCTTACAGGAGTATTGGGAAGGGAGAGGGATTAGGGTGGAATTCTATTCTAGAAGAAATTACAGCCTCGTGGCCCGTATCGTCATGGTAGCCTTTTTCTCCATCCTTTCCCTGATTGTGTTTATGCCCTTTTATGCGATTTTGCTCGCCTCCTTTAAACCCGGGGAGGAACTGATTCGTTATGGTCTAAACCTTAGATTTGACTGGGATCTCATGTCCCTTGCTAACTACAGGTATCTTTTTACAGGAATCACCAGAACGGGGGCGTATATAGCCCATGACTACCTCTTATGGTTTAAAAACAGCGTCGTGCTCACCGTGGTTCAAACGGTATTAACCCTATTGGTGAGCGCTTGGGTAGGTTACGGATTTGCTATGTATAGATTTCGAGGCAAGAACTTCCTTTTTACCTGTGTGTTGCTGGTTCTGATGATTCCCTTTGAGATTCTAATGTTACCCATGTATTCTCAGGCGAGTTCGATGGGTCTGCTTGATAGCATTTGGGGTATTATGCTCCCCTACCTGGCCCATGCCACGACAATTTTCTTTTTTCGCCAGTTTCTCACATCTATTCCTAAAGACATTGTGGATGCAGGGCGAGTGGATGGAGCATCGGAGTACGGCATTTTCTTCCGTGTCGTCGTTCCCTTAATGAAACCAGCCTTTTCGGCCATGGCAATTTTGGTCGGTATGAACAGCTGGAACAACTTTCTGTGGCCAATGCTCGTGTTACGTTCGGGACAGAAGTACACTTTGGCGATTGGTCTCAATACCCTGCTTACTCCATATGGTAACAACTATGACATTTTGATCGCTGGTTCTTGCTTTTCCATTATTCCCGTCGTAATCTTGTTTCTATCGGCCCAGAAGTACTTTATTGATGGCATGACCATGGGCAGTGTGAAAGGATAAGTCTATTGGGAGGTCATATTCGTGGTCACAATTTCCGACGTCGCAAAAAGAGCCAAAGTCTCTCGCAGCACCGTGTCGCGCGTTTTAAATAACCAGATACACCATGTCCGGGATGAAACCCGCACAGCAGTATTGCAAGCAGCAAAAGAGCTGAACTACAGGCCCAACTCTATCGCTCGTAGTCTTAAGACCAAAAGAAGTCATTGTATCGGCGTTATAACCGATGATATAGATACCCCCTTTCTACCTTCCATGCTTAAATCAATTGAGCAGTATGCTTTTTCACGAGGCTATAGTGCTTTGGTTTGCAATAGCGGGTATGAGTCAGAAAGGCAAAAGGCCTATGTTGGGATGCTGGCGCAGCGGCAGGTCGATGGAATCATCTTTGCAGCATCCTTCGTGTATTCGTATACCCAGGAACTAATCAACCCTGGGCTTCCCATTGTGTATGCATACTCGCATTCGCCACACGACAAGAAAAACTCCGTCCTCTCCGATGACGCTCGTGCGGC
>DHNI01000018.1:12072-17659 GCA_002409455.1 Firmicutes bacterium UBA5420
AATGGGCCTGAAAATGTCATCCCATCACAGGAAAGAATGAAAGGCTACAAACAGGCACTAAAGGAGCATGGTATTCCCTTTGACCCTGAACTTGTAAAAAATGGCCAATGGGAAGATCCCCTAAGTGGATACCTAGCCACAAAGAGATTTTTGGCGTCACAGAATCCGCCAACCGCAATTTTCGCAGCTAATGATATTATGGCGGCTGGTGTCATTGACGCCGTCCACGATCTTGGCTTGAAGGTGCCAGAAGACGTATCGGTTCTAGGGTACGATGATCGAGATATGGCCCGTTTTCTAAGGCCAGCTTTGACCACCGTCCGCTTACCCATGGCTGAGATTGGATCCACTGCAGCAAAGATGCTCATCGACTGTTTGGAACATGGCGATTCGTTGATGGATTCTGTCTATGTACCTTGTCAACTTATCGTTCGCGAGTCATGTGGCACAATCAAATGAATAACTCAAGGGGGAGGAAAAAGTGTGGCTGTGAATAGAACAGTACTCAGGGCAGGTCTTCTTGCCGAAGGTGCAAAAGTAGTTAGGGAAAAGATGATCCCCTACCAGTGGGATGCGCTAAATGATCGAGTTCCCGGTGCGGAGCCAAGTCATGCAATCGAGAACCTACGCATTGCGGCAGGTGAAAAAAGTGGGAAGTACCGAGGAATGGTCTTCCAAGACAGTGATGTTGCAAAATGGTTAGAAGCGGTAGCGTATCGACTTGCCAGCCATCCTGACGCCGAGTGGGAAGAAAAGGCAGATAGCGTTATTGATTTGGTGGCCCGCGCCCAACAACCAGACGGGTATCTAAACTCTTATTATACGATCGTTGAACCAGGCCAGCGTTGGACAAATTTGGCCGAGAATCATGAACTCTACTGCGCGGGACATTTCATTGAAGCTGCTGTTGCCTATTATGAAGCAACGGGCAAGGATAAGCTTCTAAACGTTGTCTGCAAACTTGCAGATCACATTGATTCTGTCTTCGGCCCCGAGCCGGGCAAGAAAAAGGGATACCCAGGGCACGAAGAGATCGAACTAGCTTTGCTCAGGTTGTATCGTGTTGCCCGTGACAAGCGGTATTTGAACTTGGCACGCTATTTTGTGGAGGAACGTGGCCAGAAGCCCCATTATTTCGAGATTGAAGCAAAGCAGCGCGGAGAAGACGTTTTTCTCCATTGGGGCAAGTGGGCGTCTCAGTATAGTCAGTCGCATGTTTCACTCCGCAAGCAGGCAACGGCTGAGGGCCATTCTGTCCGGGCCATGTATTTGTTTATTGCAGCAGCTGATTTGGCCTTAGAGACGGGTGACGAAGAGCTCCTTAAGGTGTGTGAGACCCTCTGGGATAACACCGCCAACCATCGTATGTACGTAACGGGTGGAATTGGGTCACAAGAATATGGTGAAGGGTTTACCGTTGACTATGATCTGCCGAGTGATACAGCCTATGCTGAGACCTGCGCTGCGATCGGTTTGTTCCTGTGGGGTTGGCGGATGCTGAAGATAAATCCAGACAGAAAGTATACTGATGTTATGGAACGGGCTTTATACAACGGCATCATAAGTGGCATGTCTTTAGAGGGTGACCGGTTCTTTTATGTGAATCCTCTGGAGGTGTCTCCAGAACTAAGTAAGGTAAGGCGCGATCATAGGCACGTTGCCTCAACTCGCCAAGACTGGTTTGGCTGTGCCTGCTGCCCGCCGAACTTAGCTAGATTATTAGCTTCCATTAACCGTTACATCTACAGCTATAGCGAGGGGGGATTATACGTCCATTTATTCGCCGATAGCAAAGTAGAGTTTGTTGTGGGTCAAACTGAAGTTGAGTTGAGCCAAGAGACCGACTACCCCTGGGATGAACGGGTGCGCATAACATTCACTATGGAAAGGGACTGCAATTTTGGCGTGCATGTCCGCATTCCAGGCTGGTGTTCAAATCCAGAAATACAGGTAAATGGGAACGTAGTTGAAGCCTCAACACCATCGAACGGCTACGTGATTCTAAAAAGGAAATGGCGGCATGGTGATCAGCTCCAGCTTAAGCTACCCATGCCTGTAGAAATGGTGTATGCCCATCCCAAAGTGCGGGAAACCATAGGATGCGTGGCATTGCAAAGAGGCCCTGTGGTGTATTGTTTGGAGGAAGTGGACAATGGATCGAATCTACCAGCTCTTAGTCTTGGTGGAAATCCGAAATTTCGTATTGAGACAGACCCAGACCTGCATGTTCCTGTGATCATGACCAAGGGATATCGCCTGCAAGAAAGCGGGGATGAGCTCTATACAACACAGGTACCACGAACCATTGCAACCGAAATCAAGGCGGTTCCTTATTACAGTTGGGATAATCGTGAACCCGGAGAGATGCTTGTATGGATTAGGAGGCGAGAACGATGACGCATACGCGTAAAGCAAAGATGATTTTAGAGAAAGACTATCGCATTAGTGAAGTAGATCCTCGTGTATATGGATCTTTTGTGGAGCACCTGGGACGTGCAGTCTATGGCGGAATCTACGAACCAGATCACAACACCGCAGATAGACATGGCTTTAGGGAAGATGTAGCATCCCTGGTGAAAGAATTGCGAGTACCCATCGTTCGTTATCCAGGAGGGAATTTCGTGTCTGGTTATAACTGGGAAGACGGTGTAGGGCCCAAAGACAAACGTCCGCACCGCACTGAGCTCGCCTGGCGAACGATTGAGACGAATGAGGTTGGCCTAAATGAGTTTGCCGACTGGGCTAAAAAGGTCAACACTGATGTAATGATGGCCATAAATCTAGGCTCTCGTGGTGTTGATGCGGCACGAAATCTGATTGAGTATTGCAATCACCCTGGTGGTTCTTACTACAGTGATCTAAGGATTTCCCACGGCTATGCAGATCCCCATAACTACAAGCTTTGGTGTTTGGGAAACGAGATGGATGGGCCCTGGCAAATTGGAGCAAAAACGGCTTACGAATATGGCCGCCTGGCCCAAGAGAGCGCCAAGGTCATGAGAGGAATCGATCCAGACATAGAGCTTGTGGTCTGTGGTAGTTCGAATCGGGCTATGCCTACCTTTGCTGAGTGGGAGGCTACAGTGCTCGATCTTACCTATCATGATGTGGACTATATTTCGCTTCATACCTACTACGGCAACAGAGATAATGATACAGCAAATTTCTTAGCCCGTTCCTTGGATATGGATCAGTTCATTGATTCTGTCATTGCCATTTGTGATTATGTAAAGGCGAAAAAGCGAAGTAACAAAACAATTAACCTGTCTTTTGATGAGTGGAATGTGTGGTTCCATTCTAATGAGGCAGATCGTAAGATTGAACCTTGGTCGATTGCTCCCCCGCAGCTCGAGGATGTTTACACCCTCGAAGATGCACTACTAGTAGGCAGTATGCTAATTAGCCTTCTACGCCGTGCGGATCGGGTAAAGATTGCTTGTATGGCCCAATTGGTTAATGTGATCTCACCGATTATGACAGAGACTGGTGGCCCGGCTTGGCGTCAGACAATCTTTTATCCCTTCCTTCATGCTTCGGTATTCGGCCGGGGAGTTGTTTTGCAGCCCATTATACGATCTGACAAATATGATAGTAAGGATTTTACTGATGTGCCTTACTTAGACTCTATTGCTGTACTTAATGAGGAAAGCGATGAATTAACGGTCTTCGCTGTGAATCGTAATTTAGAAGGTGGGCTTGAGTTTGACTGCGATCTACGTGGGTTTAATGACTACACGGTTACGGAACATATTGTCTTGACACATGATGATCTGAAAGCGACCAACACCGCAAGGCAACCAAATAGCGTCATTCCGATTTCCAATGGTGATGCCAGGATCGAGGCTGGGAGCTTGACAGCCGTTCTATCTAAAGCTTCGTGGAATGTGATACGGCTTGCCAAGCCTAAGGGCTGAGTGTCCAAAATTGATGCAAATGAAGGATTTACACCCAAAAAACGGAATTCTATAGATACAAGGTGAGGTGTTTTATATGGGTGATGGCAAATATGTGATTGGAGTAGATTTTGGCAGCGATTCGGTACGTTCCTTAGTGGTTGATGTAAAGACGGGCGAAGAAGTTGCCAGTCACGTAGCCAGTTACAAACGATGGCTAGAAGGACTCTACTCTGATGCGGCGAAAAACCAGTTTCGCCACCATCCTTTAGATTACTTGGAAGGTTTGGAGGAGTGCATCACAGGGGCTCTAGCCGATTTGCCTCCTTCGATTGGCGAAAATGTGATCGGTATTGGTGTGGATACCACAGGTTCAACACCAGGACCAGTCGATAAAAATGGAACACTTCTAGCACTCTTGGATGAGTTTAAGGATAATCCCAACGCCATGTTCATTCTGTGGAAAGACCATACAGCTGTGGGTGAGGCTGCGGAGATTAATGAATTGGCCAAAACCTGGGGTGGTGAGGATTACACTAAGTATGAAGGTGGGGTCTATTCGTCTGAGTGGTTTTGGGCGAAGATCTTGCATATTCTTAGAATTGATGAAAAAGTGCGAGAAGCCGCCTATTCCTGGGTGGAGATCTGTGACTGGATTCCCGGTGTGTTAACTGGAACATCCGAGCCGAAGGTTCTTAAGCGCAGTCGTTGCGCGGCAGGGCATAAAGCCATGTGGCATCAAGCATGGGGTGGCCTACCCCCTGAAGAATTCTTGACCAAACTTGATCCGCTCCTCGGCGGACTTCGGGATCGCTTGTATACAGATACATACACATCCGATCAACAGGCCGGTGGCTTGACTGCAGAATGGGCCGAAAAACTCGGTCTACCTGCAGGAATCGCGGTTGCGGTAGGGGCATTCGATGCCCATATGGGCGCTGTAGGTGGGGGCATTAGCGAACATGCTCTTCTTAAGATTATGGGAACCTCCACCTGCGATGTTATGGTGGCTTCAAAGGAGGAGATTGGCTCCACTTTGGTCGGAGGGATTTGCGGCCAGGTTGATGGCTCCGTTATTCCCGGAATGATTGGTCTAGAAGCAGGACAATCGGCCTTTGGCGATGTCTATGCCTGGTTTAGAGACGTCCTTTTCTGGCCTTTAGAGGTTTTGGGCGCAGAGGTAGGGATCAGCGAGGAAGTTAGAAAACGAATGAGGAGCAAGATCTTGATCAAGCTTACCGAGGAAGCGCAAAAGATTGATCCTGCCACAACGACCGTAGTGGCCCTAGATTGGCTCAATGGCAGACGCACTCCCTACGCGGATCAAAAGCTTAAGGGTGCCTTGGTTGGTTTGACATTAGGAACCGATGCTCCCCGCATTTTCCGGGCACTAGTGGAAGCAACTGCCTTTGGTGCTAAAGCAATTGTGGAACGCTTTAGAGATGAAGGCTTGCACATTAATGAGGTGATTGCCCAAGGAGGTATACCAGCCAAGAATCCATTTGTGATGCAGGTTACCGCTGATGTTCTGAATATGCCGGTCAAGATCGTTAAATCGGAACAATCGGTGGCCTTGGGGGCGGCGATGTTCGCCGCGGTGGCAGCTGGCGAATTCGCCACTATCTTTGAAGCACAAGGGGCGATGGAAAGCGGCTATTCTACAGTTTATACGCCAGAACCTGCTAGTGCAAAAC
>DHNI01000018.1:17854-18648 GCA_002409455.1 Firmicutes bacterium UBA5420
TTTTGTAAGGAGGGTGAACTTGTTAGAAGCACTGAAGCAAGAAGTTCTCATTGCTAACCAGGAGTTGCAAAGACAAAGACTTGTTATTTATACATGGGGAAATGTGAGTGGTATTGATCGAGACAAGAACCTTGTGGTGATTAAGCCAAGTGGGGTAGCCTATGACGATCTTACCGCTCAAGATATGGTTGTTCTCGATCTCGATGGCAATGTCGTTGAGGGCCATTTGCGTCCTTCTTCGGATACTCCCACCCATCTCGAGCTCTATCGGCAGTTTACACAAATTGGCGGGGTTGCCCACACCCATTCCATGTGGGCTACTGTTTGGGCACAAGCTTGCCAGGAGATTCCCTGCCGGGGAACGACCCATGCCGATTATTTCTATGGGACGATACCTTGTACTCGACCTTTAACTCGTGAAGAAGTCGAAAAAGACTACGAGCTTAATACGGGCAACGTTATTGTTGAACGGTTTCGGGATATGAATTATGAAGAGATGCCGGCCGTTTTAGTAGCCGAGCATGGGCCATTTACCTGGGGTAAGGATCCCCATGCTGCCGTGCATAACAGCGTTGTCTTGGAACAAGTTGCCCATATGGCACTTATGACGCGGCAACTATCGGGTCATGATCGGCCAATATCAAAACATGTCCTTGATAAGCATTATTTACGTAAACACGGTTCCGATGCGTATTATGGTCAAAGCTAAGGGAGGTAGATATTGTGGATCTTAACCTGAAGGATTTCCAAGTGTGGTTTGTTACCGGGAGCCAACACCTCTATGGTGAGGAGGC
>DHNI01000018.1:19028-19371 GCA_002409455.1 Firmicutes bacterium UBA5420
AGATTGATATGGATTATATGAACCTCCATCAATCAGCCCATGGCGATCGAGAGTTCGGCTTTATCAATACCCGCATGCGCAAGAATCGCAAAGTTGTCGTGGGCCATTGGCAGGATCCTGAAGCCCTGCAAGAGTTGGGAGCCTGGGCGCGCGTTGCAGCAGCATGGCACGATAGCCAGGGGGCGAAATTTGCACGTTTTGGTGATAATATGCGGAATGTCGCAGTCACCGAAGGCGACAAAGTTGCAGCCCAGATTCAACTCGGTTACGAAGTTAATGCCTATTCCCTAGGGGAGCTAATCAAGCATGTAGACGCGGCAACCGATCAACAAATCAAGGTTCT
>DHNI01000018.1:19606-20344 GCA_002409455.1 Firmicutes bacterium UBA5420
TGCCCTCAAGGAATCGGCTCGCATTGAAGTTGGTCTACGCTCTTTTCTCAAAGAAGGCGGCTTTAAAGGCTTTACCACCAATTTTGAGGATCTTGTTGGCCTTAAGCAACTACCAGGCCTAGCGGCCCAGCGTCTGATGAACGATGGGTACGGCTTTGGTGCCGAAGGCGACTGGAAAACGGCAGCACTACTCCGTGCCATGAAGGTGATGAATGTAGGTCTCGAGGGTGGAACGTCCTTTATGGAAGACTATGTCTACCACCTTGATCCCAAAGGCAGCCGCATCTTAGGTGCCCACATGCTCGAAGTCTGCGAGTCCATTGCCGCCGATCGGCCAGTTCTAGATGTGCAAGCACTAGATATCGGCGGAAAAGAGAATCCAGCTCGCTTGATCTTTACAGCACCAGCTGGGCCAGCTATCTGCGCTTCATTGATTGACTTAGGTAACCGCTTCCGGATGATAGTCAATAAAGTTGATGTAGTAAAACCTCCTGCTGATTTGCCTAAGCTACCAGTAGCCAGAGTTCTTTGGGATCCGAAGCCCAGCCTTAAGGTGGCGGCAGAGAGTTGGATTTTGGCTGGGGGAGCCCACCATTCGGTTTTCAGCCAGGCTCTTACTTCTGAATATATAGAAGACTACTGCGAAATAGCAGGCATCGAGTACCTCCTTATTGATGAAGATACCCAGGTTCGAAAGTTCAAACAAGAACTCCGCCTCGGAGAGATCTATTACTAGGG
>DHNI01000158.1:0-2563 GCA_002409455.1 Firmicutes bacterium UBA5420
GCTTTTCACCTTTTTGCCTTGAATACAGATCACAAGGTGTCCAAAGTCATGACGGCTGTGATCCAGGACATGTGTGCTGGCGAAATCGACCAGTTGCTGTCACCTGCGAGAATCGAGCCCGATTACGTATCCTACATCCGTAAGAAAACAGCTTGCCTAATTGGTGGTTGTTGTCGCTTAGGTGCCATTATCTCGGATGCGAGCGAGTTAGACGAAGCGCATTTGCATGAGTTCGGCCAAAACATCGGCTTGGCTTTTCAGTTAACGGATGACGTTTTGGACTATCGGGGCGTGAATGCAGTGATGGGGAAGGAAGGTGGAAGAGATTTCGCCGAACGCATTTGGACTTTGCCCACAATTCGTGCCTACGAGCGAGGCCTCATTCCGCATAATTGGTTTACCCTTGATTTTGCGTCCGTTCGCTCGATTCTAGAGAGTCGGGGTCTACTCGATGAGGTTTGGGAACTAGCCACCAGCCATGTCCGCATGGCTACAAGACAGCTTGAACACTTTCCTGATTCTGTTGCTAAGATGGAACTAACTTCGCTGGCAACAAAGCTAATGAAACGTCACTTTTAAAGCACACCTAGGCGCCGTAGCCCTTTACAAAGATTAAGCCAGAGCAAGTTGCGCCTATCGCTTGCCATGCGCTGAATGATGCTCTGCTGGTTTTGCGCGCGAACCTTAGGATCTGACCCGTAAAGGGCAATTAACCCATCCACCACGGTACGATGAAATGCAGGGATCGGCAATCCGCTGGTCAAATCTTTGCTCATTCGAGCAAACTGGCATAACGAGCGTTCTCTTGTTTCTTCGGTGGGGTAGAAGGTAACGAAATTTAGATCTCCGCTTTCTCTATCTTCAGCTAGATCAATGAGATAATCCAAGAGGATATGCAGGCCTTGAATCCAAGGAAAATAGACCTCTAGAATCTGCTCATCTTCCTGATCTGAAGGGCTATACCCTAAGGCAAAGAGAAGAAAGATCCCTAGAGTGGATCCACAGGCCGCAGCCCATTCATTCCACGCCAGATCGGAGTCGATCGTTTCCGCCCATTCTCTCAGCAAAGCTTCACCCTGGGTGACATGTTTTCGTACTTGTAACTCACAATAATTCTTGGCCAAGCGAAGTGCGAAGGGCTGACACCTCCCGTAATGTGGGATCTGACTAAGCAAATCCTGGCATGTCTGGACTAGGTGGCCGAGATACGTGTCCTCGCTATAGGGGTAGAGCCGATAATAGTCATGGTGCGCAGCTCCTGGAGTTAAAGCATGTACGATGCTTGTATGTAAGAGCCGAAAGGCGTCAGGGTTATCTACATCCAGGCGATCGCAGAGGTTATCAAGATAATCGCTGATGGTCTGAAACGCGACAATAAGGCGAATCATGGTTTCGATGTCTACTCCAGGATAATGGGCATATACGGAGCCACCCACACAATGAAAAGCCTTGCGTTCAATGCTACTTAAAGCCTGCGATCGCAGTGGATCAGGTAAATGGCCTGCAAGATTGGCCCAACCACGCAACTCCTTTTTGACTGCGGGAATGGTTGACATGAATCTGCGCAATAAGACCCACTGTCCCACATTTTGCATACGATCCCTCCTGTGGGATAGCCTGCCCATGTAGGTAGGATCTTAGTAAAAAGTCCAGGCACCAGGCCTTCTGTTCTCCTTCGTCCTTCCAAGTACCATAGGTTCAGACTTCTTAGAGCGTATAGATAATCTCCCAGCGACCTAACCTCGTACAGATAGAGAAATTCTTTGATGCATTTACAGAGACTGCAATGCGGATAGTCTCTGTTGTTGTGCTGGAGAAGTTGCAGAGAATGGCAAATGGCGACGCCTATGGGGAGGACATCTGCAGGTGTATGTGGAAAAACTCCGTAGCCACTGCTTGCTTTTAGAGGCGTATGCCTAGAGTTAAAAAAGTAGCTTATAGATGGCAGCAAAAAATCCTTGATTCACTGACGGACGAAGAAAAAGAAGACCTGATCGATGTATTAAATGATGACAACACAGCATTTCTGACAAATCCTGTGGAGTAAGCCGCTAATGAGTTGCTTAAAGAATCCTTTGCGATTACTACGCCGAGGATAGCCCGGGGAGGAAACTCCTGGCTGTAAAGGTGTCACTCGACAAGGAAAGGGATCTAAAGGGAGGATCATCTAGGCGGATTCAGCCAACCTACATTCCTTCACTAAGGATACTACCGAAGATCTGGCGGAAGGGCAAGTTTACGCTCTCTTGGAAGGGAAATGGTTCTCGCCTTTTATTACAGGCTTACAACATCCTGTAACGATCCTGCTTGAAAAGATGTATGTCCGACAAGAAAGGGGTAAGTTATGATCGCAGAAAACAAACTGGGTATTACCGATCAAGCGGAACTTGCCCGTGTTGAAGAGAAAATCAGCAAAACAAAGGCTCTCAAACTGTTTGAAACAGGTTTGTTGGATACCTTTGCAGTTGGAACATTTGGGGGGTTATCTCAAATACACAAGTACCTGTTCGATGAAATCTATGACTTTGCTGGGAAAATCCGTAACGTGAACATTTCTAAAGGT
>DHNI01000158.1:2696-9448 GCA_002409455.1 Firmicutes bacterium UBA5420
TGGGATTACTTCATCCTGTTGTTAGCAAAGACTGGTATGCGGTTCTCGGAAGCACTTGCTGTAACGCCTGAGGATTTTGACTTCAGGCATCAATCTGTGTCTATCAGTAAAACCTGGGACTATAAAGGAGACGGAGGCTTTTTACCAACAAAGAATCGCTCTTCAGTCCGNNGGGAACGGCAGAAGCGCAAGGATTTGGCTTGATTCCATGTTGAAAAAAGAGTTGCGCCTAGTTGTTGATTGGAGCAAGGTCGACAAAGAAGACTATCTTCTTGCCTTGGAAAGAAGCCCCATTAGGAGTGTTGAAATCAAGGTGCTTCTTAAAACGGCTCTGACTGATAAGATCAATGACCATGAAGTTTTCATGAAGGGTATTGATGCAAGCTACCATTACGAGGGATACAATGTCTATAGAACACAAAGTTTCATGGACGAGCTGTAAATCGGGCAATTTCGAGACCCTGCAGGCAATGCAAAATCCCTGTGATCTCCATTCATGGATTGAGGCATACGCACGCATCCCTCTTGTTATTTACTGGCGTATCGATCGCCAGTGTTGCAAGAAGGCTGGGGCACTCTAGCATTAACACAACGCAGAAGACATATCTACATATTATCCAGGAACTCGAGAATAAAGATGTGGACTTGGTTATGCGGTTACTTACAGGGCTGTCGTAGACCTTCAAGGTAGCTTATGCTAATTTGAGAAGATGGCTATATGCCATCTTCTTTTGAATCAAGATGAATACCATGGGGGCGACTAGGTTCGGCGGGCAGATGGCATGCTAAATAAGACTCCTATGGGCTACTTTTTAAACCCCATCATGACGTAACAAAAAAACCAGGCCCAGGGCCCGGCGATTGGTCAGATAGGAAATAAACTGGCAGGGGAGACAGGAATCGAACCCGCAACACCCGGTTTTGGAGACCGGTGCTCTACCAATT
Source organism: Firmicutes bacterium UBA5420 (assembly GCA_002409455.1). GTDB lineage: Bacteria > Bacillota > Limnochordia > Darwinibacteriales > Darwinibacteriaceae > UBA5420. Next base: position 3,642 of record DHNI01000158.1, read on the forward strand.
GAGCTACTCCCCTGCGAACAACTATAATAATAGCATAGGAACTAGCTTTGGTCAACCAGTTTTGGGGAGGATTTCCCCCATGCCTGTCTAAGTATTTAGTTTGGAAGACATAATAAAGGAGTGGAACATTTGGCTAAAGAAATTCTAGGAAAAGTACCTGTTGGTATCTCAAACCGGCACATCCATCTTTCGCAGCAAGATTTGGAAACACTTTTTGGGCCTGGTTACGAACTGACAGTTCGAAATGACTTGTCGCAAACAGGGCAATATGCCGCTGAAGAAACGGTCACCGTTGAGGGGCCGAAATCGTCCATGGCAAACGTACGCATTCTTGGCCCGACCCGAAAAGACACTCAAATCGAAATCTCCCGCACTGATTCGTTTGCCTTGGGTCTCAAACCGCCTGTACGTGATTCAGGCTTTCTAGATGGCTCGCCTGGTGTAACTTTGATTGGCCCAAAAGGCAAGGTTACCTTAGATCAAGGTGTCATCATAGCGCAGCGTCACATTCACATGACTGAAGCAGAAGCCGAGTCTTTCGGTGTGAAAGATAAAGAGTTAGTTTCGGTACGCGTCGGGGGAGAGCGGGGTGTGACGTTTGAGAATGTACTTGTGCGCGTCCGCAATGACTTCGTTCTCGAAATGCACATTGATACTGATGAAGCTAATGCCGCGATTTTAAGCAATGGTCAGTTAGTCGAGGTATTTCGCAATTAAGGAAAAGGGGTGGCATGAATGGATCTACAAAAAATAGCGAATGTGGTCAGAGGCCTAACAGCAGATGCCGTACAAAAGGCAAATTCTGGACACCCAGGGGCTCCTTTAGGACTGGCCGACATTGGCACCGTACTTTATTTTGATTTTTTGCGGCATAATCCCGCTAATGCGAACTGGGCCAACAGGGATCGCTTCGTCCTCTCTGGTGGTCATGGTTCCATGTTATTGTATTCCCTTTTACATCTATCAGGTTATCAGCTCTCTTTAGATGATTTGAAGGAGTTTAGACAACTCGGCTCCGCTACGCCTGGTCATCCCGAATACGGAGATACAGACGGGGTAGAGACCACCACTGGTCCTTTGGGACAAGGGGTTGCCAATGCCGTCGGAATGGCCATTGGCGAAAAGTTGGCCGCAACCCATTTTAACAAACCAGGTTTGGAGATAGTTAATCACCATACATACGTCTTAGCTGGCGATGGTGACCTAATGGAAGGGATCAGCGCAGAAGCATCATCTTTAGCCGGCCATCTAGGCTTAGGAAAACTGATCCTGATCTATGACTCTAATCAGATTACGATTGAGGGCTCCACAGACCTGGCCTTTAGCGAGTCGGTGAAGGGCCGCTACAAAGCTTATGGATGGCAGGTTTTAGAGGTGGATGGGCACAATATTGCAGAGTTCCAGAAGACCTTAGTGCAAGCCCAGCAAAACCAAACTCAACCCACCCTGATTATAGCGCATACGCAGATTGCCAAAGGTGCACCGACCAAGGTTGGTACTGCCGCTTCCCATGGGGCTCCCTTAGGTGCTGACGAGGTGACTGGCCTCAAGACCGCACTGGGATTGCCTGTCGATCAGGATTTTTATGTCCCTGATGACTTAAAGAACCTCCCAGATCTAATGACTCAAAAGGGCCAGGGATTAGAAGCTGAATGGAACCAGCTGTTTGAACAGTGGACGAAGGAGAACCCGCAGCTGGCCGCGGAATGGAATACGTGGCTAGACGGTACGCTACCGAATCTTGATGAGATTCTTACGCTCTTTGAGCCCGGGTCAAACATGGCCACAAGAGCTGCAAGTGGTCAGGCCCTCAATGCCATTGCCCGGCTCGTCCCCAACCTGGTAGGTGGATCCGCTGACCTAGCGCCGTCCAATAACAGTTTCCTGCATGGTGAAGGAGTTGTGAGCGCGCAGGATTTCAGCGGACGCAACTTCAGTTTTGGCGTTCGCGAACATGCAATGGCAGGCCTCTTAAATGGTTTAGCCCTGTATGGTCACTACAGAGTATTTGGTGCGACGTTCCTTGTCTTTTCTGATTACATGCGCCCGAGTATACGCTTGGCTGCTCTGATGAAGCTTCCGGTAATCTATATTTTCACCCACGATTCAGCCTATGTTGGTGAAGACGGGCCTACGCATCAGCCCATAGAACAAACGGAGTCCCTGCGGATCATTCCTAATCTCCATGTATATCGCCCAGCCGATGCAGAAGAAACAGCTTGGAGCTGGGTTGAAGCCATGAAACGCAAGAATGGCCCCAGTGCCTTGATCTTGACACGTCAAAACCTCCCCATGCTGGAAAAGCCTAAAAAGTGGGATTTTTCTAAAGGCGGATACGTAGTGCGAACTGAAGGCGAAGAGTTGGCCATTGTCTTGGTTGCTTCAGGGAGCGAGGTAAGTCTAGCAATAAACGTTGCAGAAAAGATGGAAAAGAAGGGCTTCGGGGTGCGAGTGGTTTCGATCCCCTGCCGGGAGATTTACCTAAGCCAAGATCCCATGTACCGGGCGAAGGTCATTCCCACAAATGTTCCCACATTGGCCATCGAATTAGGTGTAGGAACAGGTTGGCACGCCATCAATCCCGGCGGCTTTGTTGATGTCTACGACCTCAACCGCTTTGGCGCCAGCGGTCCGGGTGCGAAAGTAGCAGAACACCTCGGATTTACGGTGGAAGCAGTCGAAAAGCGCATCCAAAGTATTATCAAGAAAAAGCACTAAGTACAGTTTTAAAAAGGATATAGAGTCTTTCTACATCCCCTTTTGCATGGTTGAAGGAAAAGACGCGTTGATCCCGTAGAATCAACGCGTCTTTTGTACCTGCCTAGCTTACCTTAGTAGTCACGAGGTGGATACATCGCCCCTGTCTGGTACGTACCAGACCCCTGCGTGGGAAATTGGCTCTCATAGCCAGAGAACTTCTGGTAGTGATCGGCAATGTGACTCGGATTTTCCGGATGGAGTGAATACCATCCTTTTTCAAACATAAGGTTGAATACATCTCTACAGGCATGATGGGTCTCAGTAAGGACATGGAGAACGTCATTATAGAGGTCTTGATGACTTGTTTCGCGAACAAAGACATTAAAACCATCTGTAAGCCACTTTTCGGTAGCTAACATGTCATTGAGACGGTCTCTGTCGTTGAACTCTGTCCCCTTATCAAAATGGGCGGATGGGTTTTTTATAGTTGGGGCGCTGGGACTTGTCGAACCGCCATAGCGCTGCTGCTGATAGCTGCTATAGGAGCCGCGATTGTTGTTCATGCTATTCCTCCTTACTAATTGTGAAAATGCGGATGGGTCTGGTTTGCATAGTCCTGCTGGTTGCTCGAAAGATGGTTCAGCAGGGTTTGGTAGTGCTGTTGATGCAGCTGGCAGAGTTGCTCTAGTTGGTGCTTGACCTGGTGATCGGAGCATTGGGAAGCAAAGCTGTGGGCCTTTTTAGCAGCCAAAAGCTCCCACGAGAGCGCATCCGTTAGATACGCATCGTCTTTTGTCGACAACACTGATGGAGGCTGGCTCATTCTCTGTTGCTGCGAGTATTGATTTTGATACATTTTGAACCTCCTTTAGAAGATTTTTCGGTATTAGACTACCCTCCTTTACCAGAATTAATCTTCAAAATAAACATTCTTTCATAGCAGGAAACCCGTGGGGGAGAGAGAATAGATACTAAGTGACCAACTTATATTTAGAAAATGATAAGATTGGTGATGCTAAAACCAAGGAGGTTAGGGTACATGAGTGAGCTAATTGACAACCGGAAACACCGCCAGGAGACCCTCAAGGGAATTATACGCGATCTTCACGCTGGCGTGGACAGCGAGGACATCAAAGCACGGTTTGGTGAGCTTTTGGATCAAGTGGGGGCAACCGAAATTGCCGACATTGAACAGAGTCTGATTAATGAAGGTTTGCCCGTTGAAGAGGTACAGAAGCTCTGTGATGTTCATGTTGCAGTTTTCAAGGAATCCCTTGACAAGCAAAAGGCCACTGTGGATGCCAAGGCCACGCAGAAGGATATCGTCGCAGGAGCCTTAGATCCCTTAAAGGAAGAAAACAAGGTCATAAGCCGGTTAGTTAAGGAAATCCAGCAAATCATGACCACAATCAGCGAAGCGGAGACAGGATCCGACATTGAATCTTTACTGACAGAGTGGGAAGACAAACACAAACAGCTGCTAATGATTGATCAGCATTATTCAAAGAAGGAGAACATCCTCTTTCCATATCTAGAGCGCTATGGAATAAGTGGACCGCCAACGGTGATGTGGGGCACCCATGATGAAATAAGGGCCGCTCTTAAAGAGGTTTCTCAAGTTTTTGCTCATGTGGAAGCGAAAAAGGCCTCACCGCAATTGTCTGTCGAGATCGGTAATCTTGTCTTGCCAGCACTCAATTCAGTAGCCGAGATGATCTATAAAGAAGAAAACATCCTGTTTCCCTTATGCCTTGAAACCTTTACAGAAGACGAATGGAAGGAAATTATTGTTCAATTCAAGGATCCCTTGGCCACCAGGTATAAGAAGAAGGAGACGGACACTGGCGCTGGGCTCTCTAGCTTTGGCCTCCAAGGTCTTGACCTGGATATAGGAACGCTAACGCCTGAGCAAATCAATCTTGTCTTGACCCATTTGCCTATTGATCTTACCTTTGTGGACGAAAAAGATGAGGTAGCCTACTTCTCCTTGGGCCCAGAGCGCTTTTTTGAACGAACCCGGGCAATCATTGGGCGTAAAGTCCAATTCTGTCATCCGCCAGCCAGTATGGGTATTGTAGAACGCATTTTGGAGGACTTTAAAAGTGGTCGCAAAGATCATGCCGACTTCTGGATTAATGCTAAGGGCACCATGCTTTACATCCGCTACTTTGCCGTACGAGACAAGGATGGCACCTACAAGGGAACATTGGAAGTGACGCAGAATATCACAGACATTCAAAAGCTCACTGGGGAAAAACGTATCTATGACTACGCGGAGTAAATGAGTTCACTTAAATTGGAACAGGAGGGATTTTCCTTCCTAGAGAGAAACCATAAGGAAGAAACCCTCTAGGAAGGATTGATACATATTCCTGATCGACTAATCTTTTTCGATGTAGAAACGACGGGCCTGGATGGTAATCGCGATCGAATCATTGAGATCTGCCTGCTTTCCCTGAGTAAAGGGGGGGAAGTGGCCATCTACGAAACACTTATTGACCCAGAACGTCCTATTCCTGCAAACATAACAGAAATCACAGGCTTGACCGATAGTGACCTAATTGGCGCTCCAACGGAGCCAGAGGTGGTAGAGGCGATTCGGGAGTTTGTGGGCTTTGGCACGCCCGTAGCACACAATCTTCCTTTCGATCTACGGTTTTTGAATGCCATGTTTCGCAGAAACAACCTCTTGGAGTTAGGAGCTGCAGGTATCGACACCCTAACCATTAGTAGGACATTGTTCCCGAAATTGTGTATTTATCCTGAAGGTGGTGGTAGTCATCGCCTAAGCAACCTCATGTATCATTTTGGTCTCCAAGATTCTTATGCCAATTCACACCGGGCTAAGGACGATGTGATGCTGCTCGTGGAGGTTTTCCGGCATCTTCAAGACTACGCCGCAGGTACTTCGGAAATGCTATTTCCAGAGGCCGTTACACACGGCTGTCCCACCTGCGGTTCGGCCATGTACTTAACTTTATCTGGGGATCAGAGGATTCTGACCTGCAAAAAGCAACCTTCCTGCACCGCGAAGCTGGTTGTTTAAGCTTTGACAAGATAGCTTTCTGAAAAGCAGTTGACAATATACCCCCAGGGGGTATATAATC
>DHNI01000158.1:9583-9995 GCA_002409455.1 Firmicutes bacterium UBA5420
ATCTACTTGAATAAAGTTCAAAGGAGGCTGTTCAAATGCCAATGACAGTAACAGATCAAAACTTTCAAAGTGAAATTTTGGATTACAAAGGTGTTTCATTTGTTGATTTCTGGGCTGGCTGGTGTGCCCCATGCCGAATGGTAGCTCCCGCTATCGAAAGCTTGGCAAAAGACTACGCGGGCAAGGCTCAAGTCGCCAAATTGGATGTAGATGCAAATCAAAGATCTGCCGCACAATACGAGGTGCTCAGTATCCCTACTATGATAATCTTTAAAGATGGCCAAGAAGTTGACCGCCTAGTAGGCGTCATGCCCAAAGAAGCCATTGCCCAAAGGCTCGACAAGTGGATTGCTTGACAAAAGCTCCAAAATGAAGTAGGATACTAGTAGTGACGCGGGGTGGAGCAGTCTGG
>DHNI01000094.1:0-152 GCA_002409455.1 Firmicutes bacterium UBA5420
CAGATGCATTTTCGCGATTGGAACCGGCAAGGCAACAGCGCATTCTGCGGGCTGCGCTCAAAGAGTTTGCCCAGCATGGGTATGCTCAAGGCTCCACGAATAACATAGTAAGAGAGGCGGGTATTGCCAAAGGGACGCTCTTTTACTACTTC
>DHNI01000094.1:323-6344 GCA_002409455.1 Firmicutes bacterium UBA5420
AAAGCAAACAAGAATTGTACAATTACCTCGTTGAGTATGTACTGAATTATGTAGAAAAAGAGTATGTAGTTCATCTTGACCACGATGAACCAGACTTGATTGCCCGCTACAGCCGGGCTGCGCAAGTAAAAATGGAGTGCTATATTAAAGACAGAGAAATATTGGAGTTTTTGGGAGCACTTTACCTAAAGGAAGATAAAGTTGCCATCGAAGAGATCTGGCAGGGGCGCCTCGATGAAATATATCGCGCTCTTACGGGAAGAATGCTGGATCATGTAGACACATCCCTCTTTCGCGATGATCTCAGCCCGGAGTATATTCTAAAGATCACGACTTGGGTCATGGAAGGTTACCAAAATGAACTCATCGCGCAAGTGAGGGATAAAGATCTTTCTGCCTTAGATATGAAGCCTTATTGGAAAGAATTTTATGCATTTTTAGAAGTCTTGCGGAGAGTATTATATCGACAAGAGGAGGTCGAACATGGCAATTCTTAAAGTAAATCAGGTGACAAAGAAGTTTGGCAATTTCACCGCTTTAGACGGCATTAACATGGAAGTACAGCAGGGTGAGGTCTATGGATTCATTGGACCCAATGGCGCCGGGAAGACCACCACCATTCGTGTTTTACTTGGAATTCTACAAGCTACATCAGGGACAGCCCAGATTTTTGGCAGAGATGTCTGGAATGATGCAGTAGACATCCACAAACAGATTGCCTACGTTCCAGGAGAGGTAAACTTGTGGTCCAATCTTACCGGGGGCGAAGTGATCGACTTGTTTGTCAAACTCCGAGGCACGAATGCCAAGAATCGCCGCGAAGAGTTAATTCAGCGTTTTGATCTTGATCCCACAAAAAAATGTGGTACATATTCTAAGGGTAATCGTCAAAAGGTGGCCTTGATTGCAGCCTTTGCTTCTAATGCCGATTTATACATCCTAGACGAACCAACATCCGGCCTTGATCCCTTGATGGAGCAGGTATTTCAAGAATGTGTTGGCGAGGTCAAAAAGGCCGGTAAAAGCGTTCTGCTCTCCAGCCACATCCTTTCCGAAGTGGAGAAGCTCTGTGATAAAGTAAGCATTATACGCCAGGGGCAGATCATTGAAAGCGGTACCCTTCAAGAGCTACGCCACCTCACCCGCACCCGGGTTAAGGTAGAAACGACTGAACCCATCGCAAATCTCGACCAAGTTGAGGGCATTCATGATCTCAAAGCCCTTGACCGTGGAGTCGTATTTCATGTGGATACGGACAAAATTGGGGCCGCGATCAAGCACGTTAGTGACTTTGGAATCCTGGCCTTAGAAAGTACTCCCCCCACCTTGGAGGATCTGTTTATGCACCATTACCAGGACGAAAGAGGTGAAAGGTAATGGGCCTCAAAGGCGCGCATTTTACAAACTTCCGCACCTTGGCAAAATTCATCTGGCGGCGCGATCGGGTGCGCATTCCTATTTGGTTAATCTCGCTGATAGGCATCACCATTTCCGTAGCCATTGTCTTCCCGGGCCTCTATCCTCCAGGGCCAGAACGAGATATTCTAGCTGAAACGATGAAAAACCCCGCCATGACCTCCATGCTCGGACCTGGATATGGGCTGCATGACTATCATATCGGAGCGGCTATGGCCCATCAAATGTTGCTCTTTACAGCGGTGGCCGTAGCCATTATGAACATTCTTTTGGCCATCCGCCATACAAGGAGCGACGAAGAAGCGGGCCGCATTGAGATGATTCGCTCCCTTCCTGTGGGCAAGCTCGCCAATTCCGGTTCCACTTTCTTGGTGTTAGTCTTTGTTAACCTGTTCTTGGCCTTACTTATGGGCATAGGTTTAGGCCTACTTGGCCTAGAGGGTATGGACATGGCAGGATCCCTACTCTATGGCGCAGCCCTGGGGGTAACCGGGATTTTCTTTGCTGCCGCAACCATTTTCATCGCCCAGCTTACTGAGACCTCACGAAGCGCCCTGGGGTTTGCTTTCACATTCATGGGGCTAAGTTATCTTCTTCGGGCAGTGGGCGATCTAGGCAGTGAAGTGTTGTCTCTCGTGTCACCTTTGGGCCTCATTCTAAGAACGGAAGCTTATGTAAACAACTACTGGTGGCCAATTTTCATCATGGCAGCTGCCTCAATTGCCTTGATCTTGCTGGCTTTTCGTCTGAACACAATCCGCGATCTTGAGGCCGGTTTTATTGCCGCAAGACCAGGGCCCAGCAGAGCATCCCGCTTTCTGCAAAGTCCCTTGGGATTAGCACTCCGTCTGCAGAGAACTACCATCATTGGCTGGACACTTGCCACGCTAGTTCTTGGTGCATCCTATGGTTCGATCTTCGGAGACGTCGACGCCTTCTTTCAAACAAGTGACATCTTCGAGCTACTGCTACCAGGCACCGAAGGGTTTTCCCTCACAGACCAATTTACCGCGACCTTACTTGCGGTGATGGCTATGATTGGCATGATCCCAGTCTTGCTGACTATGCTTAAGCTTAGATCGGAAGAGCAGGCAAATCGCACCGAACATATACTGGCACGAGCCGTCTCTCGCAGGCGGTTCTTCGGGAGCTATCTGCTGATCGCGGCCCTCGTGACAATTGTAGTGCAAGTTATGTCTGCCTTAGGGCTGTGGTCTGCGGCAAGTGCTGTCATGAGCGATCCATTTAGCCTAAGCCTAACACTCAAAGGAGGGCTGGCCTATGTGCCCGCCATGTGGATTATGCTTGGTGTCACAGCTCTATTGATCGGATTTGTACCGAAGTTTGCCAACCTAATCTGGGCCTACCTTGGCTACACCTTCTTCGTCATTTATTTCGGAGGTCTATTTCAGCTGCCAGCGTGGCTCGGCAAACTAACGCCTTTTGGTTATGTTCCCGATGTACCATTGGAAAAAATGGGGGTTCCTCTGACGATGACTTTAATCCTGGTGGCGTTAGCCTCAACACTCCTGGGGCTGAAAGGCTATGAAAAGCGAGATATTGTGGATGTTTAATGAAGGTCAATTCTTACTACTGCACTCAACACATGGCTAGGATCAAGGAGCTTGGGTTAACGCGAGCTCCTTTTTCGGTCTCGTCTCAAGTAAGGCCTCACCAAAATGGCGAGGCCTTTTGTGTCTGCCTATCGTTGCACCCTTCCTGATGCATCTCCCTGAATGAGCAACTTGACCTCCTTGGCTGAAACCATGTTAAAATCACCGTGTACAGTATGTTTCAGACACGAAGCCCCTGCGGCAAACTCTACGGCAGTAGCAGAATCCATACCAGTCATAAGAGCATAGATTAGTCCACCACAAAACGAGTCTCCGCCGCCCACGCGATCGACAATCCGAATGGAATACTTACGCGAAGTGTAAAACTCTTGACCATCATATAGTAAGCCAGACCAGTTGTTATCGGAGGCAGAAAGGCTTTCTCTAAGAGTAATAGCTACCTTTTCTACACCAAATCGCTTCACCAGCTCCCTGGCCACCTCTTGATAACCTTCCTCGTGAAGCTCACCGGTTATTACATCGGATTGCCCCGCTTTGATTCCAAACACTTTCTCGGCGTCTTCTTCATTGGCAATGATAACGTCTACGTATTCCATTAGTTCATTCATGACACGATTGGCCTTCTCTGGAGTCCATAATTTCTTTCGAAAGTTAAGGTCAACACTTACCTTAGTATTCATTGCTTTGGCCATCTTTAGCGCTTCCAACGTAACAGCTGCAGCATTGTCACTTAGGGCTGGTGTGATACCCGTAAAATGGAACCATGATGCCCCTTCAAAAATGTGTTTCCAATCGAACTCGCCAAGTCCTACTTCTGCTATGGAAGAACCAGCCCGATCGTAGATCACCTTCGAAGGCCGCTGCGAAGCTCCATTCTCGCAATAATATATGCCTAGGCGCTCGCCTCCGCGCATGACATGGTCAGTGTTCACACCATATGCTCGAAGAGCATTAATAGCGCATTGACCAATTTCATGGTCAGGCACCTTGCTGACAAAATGGGAATGGAGCCCAAAGTTCGCTAAAGATACAGCTACGTTTGCCTCTCCCCCGCCGTAGATCGCATCAAACGACGAGGTCTGTACAAATCTCAAGTGGCCAGGGGGCGAAAGCCTGAGCATGATTTCTCCAAACGTTACAACCTTCCTGTTTTCCATACTGAGTCTCCTCTCTAGTATTCTCCCGTTTAGCCAACTCTGGCCTCCTGTACTACTTTGATGTAATCCATTGCCAGCCTTGTCAAAGCTGCCCAATTCCGTTCGGCAACAATCTTTTTACTTACCAGAGCAGAGCCTACTCCAACAAAGACGGCCCCAGCCTTAAGAAAGTCGCCTAAGTTGTTGATGTCCACTCCGCCCGTGGGAGTTAGTCTAACTTGAGGAAGCGGGCCCCTCACATCCTTAAAAAATGAGGGCCCTAGTTTCGTGGCTGGAAATACTTTCACCACATCTGCACCAGCTTCCCATGCGCTAAGTATCTCCGTTGGAGTAAAGGCCCCTGGAATCACGATCTTACCGTAGCGTTTGGCAATAGCAATAACATCTTTGTTTAAGATGGGTGAGACAATGAAATCAGCTCCTGCCAACATAGCCACTCTGGCTGTTTCGGGATCCAAGACTGAACCCGCTCCGATAATGGCCTTGCCCTGCAACACCTGCGCAGCCTTGGAAATTGCCTCCGTAGCACCTGGAGAAGTCATGGTGATCTCTACACCAACAACCCCACCCGCAACTAAAGCTTCGCAAATCGATACTAATTCATCGCCATCCTGCGTCCGAATGACTGCTACGATTCCCGTATCAACCAGCTTCCTAAGTTGTTCTTCTTTCGTCATTTTCCCTACCTCCGTTATTCGTGCCCTCCCGGGCACATGCTAAAGGATAATTTGGCCTTGATCTTCGGTTGCTGTCTACGCAACCCCGTTGCTATTCCTTCGATCTATCTATTCCAAATCAAAACGCAAACTCCTGCAATGTCTCACACTGAATTTGCGTGGGGCAAGCTGAATGAGAGCGCTCGCCTAGAGGAGCGAACACAAATACTTGCGAATTCAATGACGTACTATATAATGAGTAGTGTAGATTTTCCCAAATGGCACTATGCAAGAAAGGAAGATACAGATGGTTGCCGCTAGCTCACCTAGTCCGAAGGAGAATGCAGTCAACAATACGAGTAACGGCGGAATGCGCTCAGTAACACAAGTTCTGAGAACCCTCGATTATTTGGCGACATGTAGCGGAGCCGGAGTTACCGAAGTAGCGAAAGCATTGGGTGTGCACAAAAGCACGGCATCACGGCTCTTGGCCACCATGAGATCGGAAGGATATGTCACAAGAAGCGACGTTACTGGTAAGTATTCATTGGGAATTCGGATCGTAGAATTGGCCCAAGCCAAATTGGATCAATTCGACATTCGCAGCTATGCTAGACCTTACATGGAGGAACTCTCTAGGCGAACCGACGAGACTATACATCTGGCCATCCTAGAGCAAGATAAGCTCGTCTATGTTGATAAGATAGACACAACACACCTGCTTGTCATGCGCTCAAGGATAGGCTATCGAATTTCGCCCCACTGCACTGCCTTAGGCAAGACCATTCTTGCCATACTACCTAAAGATGACAGAGATGCCATCATTCAGAAAACCGAATTCCAGCGCTTTACTCCTAATACAATCACCGACCCTGCGGCGCTAAAAGAACATCTTCAGCAAGTGGCAGCCCAGGGGTTTGCTTTCGACGACGAAGAACACGAAGAAGGTATTCGGTGTGCTGCAGCACCTATCCAAGATCATTCTGGTAGTATTATCGGGGCAATTAGTATATCAGCGCCGATTACCAGAATGTCAAAACAACGGATGGAGGAAATGGGAATATTAGTTAAAGACGTATGTTCCAGACTTTCAACGTCCCTTGGCTATAAAGCAAGATAGAAAGACAATCTGTCCCTTATGCAACACTAGCATAAGGGATTTTACTTTTACGGGCTTTTCTGCGTTATTTCCAAAATCCCCTTGACACCTTTCCGTAT
>DHNI01000094.1:6570-9500 GCA_002409455.1 Firmicutes bacterium UBA5420
TTTAACGAGCGTATTTGGGATCTCGTACGTTCCATCGCCCAAGGAATAGACAGCACTTTACGCGTCATTATTGATGGATTTGGGGTCACCATGGTACAAATGCAGGTCTTAGTCCAACTGAAACAGTGTCAGATGTGCACGATCGGAGATCTAGCCGACGCCATAGGATCAGCACCAGGCAACGCATCGGCCATGTGTAAAATGCTCGAAAAGAAAGGTCTTGTCACCCGCACCCGTAACCCTGAAGATGAAAGGATCGTATTAGTCAGTCTCACAGATCAAGGCAGAGGCTTGCTTCACGAAGTTGAAAAGGAACTAACCGCCAAGTACAACCCTCTACTTGCCGAGTATTCTGATGAGGACTTTGAACAGATCCTAACAGGGATGGGCAAATTAAAAGAAGTCGTTACAAGTTTGCATCATGCTTCTGATCCGAATCAACTAAGGAGGTAAGTTCCTATGCCAGAGCCAAAAAAGCCTACTCGAAAGCCCTTGATTTTTTACTATTTCGCTTCCTTGCTCATCCTATTTTTGATTAACGTACTAATCGTTCCTATGTTTGTGCGTGACCAGGTTACTGAGGTTGATTACAGCGTCTTTTTAGAAGCAGTAGAAGAAGGTCATGTAAGCCAAGTCGAACTAAGCAGTGACGGCCAGCAGATCATGTATGTTGCCATAGATGACCACGGGCAATCACAGACATATGTAACTGTGGCCATACCTGACCCCAACCTTATAGAGAGGCTACGCAGCAGTGAGTCCGGCATTCAGTTTTCCCGCATCAAACCTACCCAAACTTCGCCACTTCTAACCTATCTGTTTAGTCTCTTTGTACCTATCTTGCTCATCTTTGGTTTGGGCCGCCTGTTCTCTAAGCAATTGCAGCAGCGCATGGGCAATACCATGTCCTTTGGAAAAAGCAATGCCCGTGTCTACGTCGAAGCTCAAACGGGTAAAACCTTCGCCGACGTGGCGGGACAAGAAGAAGCGAAGGAAGCCCTAACGGAGATCGTGGACTTTCTCCATAATCCCGACAAATATGCCAGTATTGGTGCCATCCTTCCGAAGGGAGCGCTCTTAGTTGGCCCTCCCGGAACGGGTAAGACTCTCCTGGCCCAGGCTGTAGCTGGCGAGGCAGACGTACCATTCTTCTCCATATCAGGATCAGAATTTGTGGAAATGTTTGTGGGAATGGGGGCCGCTAAGGTGAGGGATTTATTTAAGCAAGCTACTGAAAAAGCCCCCTGTATCGTCTTCATTGACGAAATTGACACCATAGGCAAGAAACGTGGAGATGGCGGTTTTTCTGGAAACGATGAAAGAGAACAGACGCTCAATCAACTTCTAACAGAGATGGACGGTTTTGATAGCCGCAAGGGTGTCGTAATCTTGGCAGCTACAAACAGGCCAGAATCCCTTGACGCCGCCCTTCTGCGGCCCGGGCGTTTTGATCGACGTATTCCGGTGGAACTACCCGATCTCAATGGACGAACGGCCATTTTGAAAGTGCATGCAGCAAAAATCTCCATGGAAAGCGATGTGGACTTTGAAGCTATCGCCCGGGCTACAGCCGGATCCTCTGGTGCCGACTTGGCCAACATTATTAATGAGGCAGCTCTTAGGGCTGTACGAATGGGAAGAAACCGTGTTCAGCAGGAGGATCTTGAAGAAAGTGTGGAAGTAGTTATCGCTGGCTATGAACGCAAAAATGCGACCATTTCTCCAAAAGAAAAGGAAATCATTGCCTATCACGAAATTGGGCATGCCCTAGTTGCCGCCAAACAAACGAACACGGCGCCAGTAACGAAAATTACCATTGTGCCCCGTACCTCAGGAGCCTTGGGCTACACCATGCAAGTAGAACAAGGTGAGCGCTACCTCATGAGTAAAGAAGACGCCATGAACCGGATTGCCACGTTGACTGGCGGACGCGCCGCAGAAGAACTGATTTTCAATTCCATTACCACAGGTGCAGCCAATGATATTGAGCAGGCTACCAAACTAGCCCGTGCCATGGTAACTCGCTACGGCATGAGTGATCAATTTGGCATGGTTGCCTTTGAAGCCCTATCAAACCCCTATCTCGGAGGGGATACTTCGCTAACCTGTTCTAGCGAGACTTCGGCTGAAATCGACAAAGAGGTGGTCAAACTCGTGAAACAGGGCCACGAAAGGGCCATCAATATCCTCAAGGATAATATGGGGAAGCTACACGAACTATCGAGAGAACTCCTCCAGAAAGAAACCCTTACGGGGCAAGAATTTATGGAAATCCTCGGAAGCTAGGATACACTAAAAGCAATGGGGAAGGTTGCCAAACCTTCCCTGTTTTCTTGCTTACCATGCTTCTGCCAAATATTGAGAGTTCGAGGATTATTCATCGCCGTACATGGCAAAAATAACGGTAAAGGAGGAAGCACCCATGCATCAATCCCCCGATACTCTCCGGCAGTGGCTGCAAGACAATAAAGATCGGCTCCTTACCATACGAAAAGAGGAAGATGGTCATCTCGACAGAATTACAATCCGCTTGCATGATGTCGATCTAGTACATCATAACGACACCGATGACTACCTATCCGATCAGGCACTTTTGCTCAAAGGTGAAGGCACAGTCAGCACAGATCAAGGCCTAGCCCCCCTACCCTTTGGTGCCTTCGAGATTTCCCTTACGGATCAGTGGTCGGTTGCATCCAATCACCGCCGTCTTCAGCTACAAACGGAACGCGGCAACTACTCAATTGAGCTGAACAAACTGGATCTTTAGCCCATTAGGATCTAGGACAAAAAAGAACTTCGTTTGTGGGTTAGGTTGGAAAGGTCCGTTCTGGATCTGAAGACCTTTCTCCACAACAGAGTTCATCATGTCCTCTACCAAAACTTCGCTCCACTGCCTCCCGCTTTGGCGCAAAAGCAGCCCAGATTTGGCT
>DHNI01000058.1 GCA_002409455.1 Firmicutes bacterium UBA5420
CAACACAACAGCGGTAAGTAAAAGTAAATTCCTCTTCACTAATCTGCACCTCCAAATTTTCTAAAAAGATGTTCCACACGAGATCTCTCGGTGGGATTACCAACAAAACGCTAGGTAGTAGTCCTTACCCCTAACCTTTGCTAGCCACACCCCCTTATATCCTGCGGTATTGCCAATGAGTAACTAATTAGGCTGCGCACCAGCTCTAATATTTCCTAAGTTCTACGCCGCTTATGAAAATCCTGCAGGGTAAGGGAGAACTTTCTCTCTATGGGTAAAGATGGAAAATCCCAACACCCCACTTTCGTTGGATGCTGGGAAAATCACTACACTTCCTTAGACTGAAAGATCCTTTTCCATACTGGCTTTGGCCAGTGATTTACTTCGCCAAGCATGAAGCGCCAGACTGATCGCGATAATTCCGTAGGCTACGAAAACCCTGAAATACTCACCCACTTGAGCACTGCCAAAGATGGCTTGACCAGCCGAAGGTGATACGACGAAAAGCAGATGGAACAAGAACGTTCCCATCAACGCTTGGCCAATGGTGGCCTTTGTCACCGAGGCACCTCCAATGAGCAAAGCTGCAATGGCGAAGGTACCTACCTGCTCGTGGCTGTTATACGTGTTCAGGGTTCCGATGTTCTGGAGAAACATAATCTGACCCCAAGCAGCCAGCACTGTCGAAAACACGATGGCTAAGATGCGGTTGCGGTCTGTTTGAATCCCTGCCACCCCCGCAATATGGCGATCTTGGCCCACGGCCCGAAAATCTTGGCCGAGCTTGGTCTTGAAAAAGGCCCAAATGGCTACAGCCAGTACAGCAATGATCATAAATGTCACAATGGGGATCTTCGTGAAACCATACTGCACAGTCCAAATATTGTCTAGAACCCCCCTAAGCCGCGAAAGATTCACGGTGTTTCTCAGCCCCGGACTCGTGGAAATCCTTAGCGCTGGGTTATCAAAGGGGATTATTGTACCCACGAGAAATAAAAAGATGAACTGGTAGATACCATTGGCGAAAAAGCCCATAACCATGCCTGTGATCATCTCTCGACCCTTGGCTTTGTTGAGTACCATGCCTGCCAAAATGCCAAAAAGGATGGCCAGGGGGGTTGCCAAAAGAGCCGTCAAGCCCAGACCACCTATGCCAGCCCATTCCCAGTGGGTGGAGAGGATTAAAGCAATTTGACCAGCGAGAGCTCCAAGGACGATTCCAAAGTTCAAGCCCATCCCCGCCACCACTGGAATGATCAGGGACAGTACCAGAAAGGAGTTTCTAGCCATCCTTTTGACAAGTTCCATAAGCAAGAACTGGCCTGGCATCTCCGCATAGTAAACCCCGAGCAAACAGACGATGGCAAAGAGAATTGGTACCGCATTTTTTGAGATAATCTTCTTCACTTGATTCACGCCTGTTCACCTCCAGTTACTCTGGTTAAGGCATACAAGATCATACCATTGCTCACAATGACACGGGCGATTTCTGAAATGTTGCCCTCAATAAGTTGATTTGTCACTGGCATAGCCACTGTCAAAAGCGTCTGGAAAAGTACTACACCAATGATGGCATGAAGTACTTTGGCCTCCCGTGTAGAAGCGCCTCCAATCAATACCCCTGCCACCGCTGGAAACGCCGTCATCAAAGGCCCATTGTATAACTGGGCAAACCCGAAGCTTTGGGCGTATACCACATAGCCAATGGCTCCTAAGACTGTGGATAAAATGATGCCCAGGCTACGGTAGACATTGATATTCAGTCCAGAAGCAACGGCAAAACGGGGATTACGCCCCACGACTTCCATCGCTACACCTGGTTTGCTCCTTAAGAACAACCACAGCAGAAATGCCAAAAAGGCGTAGAATAAAAGCAGACCCGTGGGCACAGTAAGCCCGAAAATCTTGAACTTCAAAAAGTTGTTCAGGGTTCCTCCAAAGGTGTCGGCCAGAGTCAACGTGACCCGCAGTCCCTGACCTCCAACAGGCCAGATCAAAGCTGGATTTCGAAAGGGAGCCATTAGCCAAAAAATGCACATTCCGGCCACAACGGAGAATCCCACATAGGTTCCTACCATCATCTCTTGCCCCGCCACGCGATTTAAGAGGAGCGAGAACAAATAGCCTGCGATGATCCCTAGGGGTATGGCAACGAGGAGGGCTACTAAAAAACCACCAAGGCCCACCAGAGAATTCTCCATGGCAACCAAAACACCCACCATACCGGCGATGACACCGACGGGCAGACCGAAGTTTAGACCCACTCCCGCCTGAATCGATGGTACCATAGCCAAAACATAAATCCCATTTTGCCCGATTCGCACCAAGGAGTCACTGAGTAACCCAGCGACACTAAGTTCCGTACCTGCCGCCACTACGATCAGCGCAAGTAAGAAGGCGGAGATAATCAAGCGGGGTAGGCCAAACCCATGGTACATTTTAGTTAGTCGCGCTTTCACCGATACCCACCTCCTCTAAGGATCTTCCGGCCATCAGCAAGCCATATTCCACATCGGGCGCATCAGGTGCTAAGATACCGGACAACTTGCCTTCGTAAATAATTGCAATGCGGTCACTGATGCTGCGCAGTTCAGCTAATTCACTAGAGGTAATCACAACGGTCACTCCCAGGCGGTTAAGCTCCACAATTAGCTCCAAAACCCTACTTTTAGCCCCCACGTCAATTCCCCGCGTTGGCTCCGAGACAAAAAACAACTTGGGATTTTGGGTGAATGCCCTAGCAATGCAGACTTTCTGCTGGTTTCCACCACTTAATCGTCGCACAATCTGTTCTGGCCCCGTGCAGCGGATATCGAATCTGTCAATTGATTCTAGAGCGTGTGCCGTAATCTGTTTCTGATCTTTGAGCTTCAAAGGGCCAGGTTTCAAGAATCTATTTTGGTTCTGCATACTGGTCAGCACAATGTTGTTGGCTATACTGTCCTCCAAGACAAGCCCAACACCACGCCGATCTTCAGAAACAAAGGCTAGACCTAAATTCAACGCTTCTCTAGGGTTATTCAGCGGAACATCTACACCCTCATAGCGCACTTGGCCCTGGCTCATATAAAGCCCCATAACCCCATTGGCCAGGGCAATCTTGCCATGACCTGCTAATCCTCCGATCCCTAGAATCTCACCCTTATAGACATCCAGATTAATGCCGCGCAAACGCTCGCCAGGCATATCGACGCGCAAGTCTCTTATTTCTAGAACCTTCTCGCTTGTCTTTTCCGTCTTTACGCTTCCAATTCGGCCTGATGTTTCCACTTTCCGTCCCACCATAAGTTCCGCCATTTGGGCAATGGTAAAATCCTCTGTCGGTCCAGATCTAACGAGTTCGCCATCCTTTAAGATAGTAATGTTGTCGGCCACCGCCATCACTTCATCAAGGCGATGCGTAATAAAGAGAATACTAATGCCAGTTCTCGCCAGTTTCTGAACGACCTCTAAGAACTGCTTTGCCTCGCTTTCCGTCAAGACCGCGGTTGGTTCATCTAGGACAAGCAGTTGCAGATTTTCCTTATCAATTTCGCGAGCAATCTCCACAAACTGTAGATAACCCACAGGTAAACCTTCTACGGTAACCCATTCTTCAATATTCATGCCCAGCTTATCTAGGGCGCTCCTAGCATCCGCAGCCATCTTTTTCCGATTGAGAGTCTCCAACTTCTTTCCAAAAACCCTGCTGAAAAGGTTGGGTTTGGTATCTTCTCGATTGAGCTTAATGTTCTCCGTGACGGTAAAACCAGGGAGTAGCATGAACTCCTGATGAACCATGCCGATTCCTGCACCAATAGCAGCTTTCGGTGAATTAAAGGCAACTTTGCTGCCGTTAATCAAGGTCTCCCCGTCATAACCCCCCGTATCAGTAATAACAGACATACCAAAGAGAATGTTCATGAGAGTTGATTTACCAGCGCCATTTTCACCAACTAAACAGTGTATCTCACCCTCGTTTACTGTGAGATCAATATCTTTCAAAACTTGCGTACCATAAAAAGACTTGGAAATCTTCTTCATCTCCAAAACAGGAACACGCATCTACACACCTCCCACTTTCTACCACTCAAGAAAAGTGCGGAGACCCGCCCTCGGAGAGGGCGAGAGCTCCGCATTTCTATACTTCAATTGTGGTGAACCCTAGAAGATCACGGAATCAGCGATAACTAGGTAGAAGTTTGCACCATCTTTGTAGCGATTAAGCGAAAGTCGAATGCCGGTAGCCTCATAGACGGCCTCTTCCACCGCATCTTGGTCGGAAAGATCCAGACCATTTTGGATATGCTGAATGGCGATCTCTACGCCTGCTTCTACAAAGATCATGTTAATTGGAGCAACCCAAGTGGCCATACGACCCGAATTACCCTGTTCAGCAACCTTTAGCCCGATTTGCTCAATAATGAAATCTACATCACCTTCACGATCTTCGGTGATCTCAATTCCCAAAGCGCCTGGATAACCGTGGAAAGGACTGGGGCAGCATTGCTCTGGGAAAATAATCCCGGCTTCCATAGAGGCGCGAATAGCGGGTTCCATCATGGAGCAGTTTGTGCCAAAGAAGGCAATGTCCTTACCATATAGCTCAGCTTGACGGGGAATATCTTCTAGAACAAACTGCTGGGTTCCAGGAATACCTGCGTCACCCATGGGGTCTGGAGCGGTAACGTCAATCACTTCAAGACCAAGCTTCTCTGCTTCTTCCTTCATGTTGTTGTAACGTACAGCAAGAAGCTCCATGGACATGTGACGTGGGAAGGAGTAGTGAAGAATCTTCGTGGCTCCCATGCGTTGCGCTAGTTGAGCAATATTCGCACCGCGGCGAATTTGGTCTGTCTCCATGGCCAAATCAACAGCATCAGCGATCATGTCTGGATCTTCGTGAGGAAGCCCCATGATGAGCACGATATCATCACGCATCTCACGAATGGTGTTAAAAGCAGCGGTGGTACCGGGAACAGACTGGCACACAACAATTGCCTTAATCTCTGGATCCATTGCAAATCGCACAATTTGACCAATTACGGTCTCTTGCTCTTGCATAAAATTGTCAGGATAGGTTACATGTTCGATCGACCCGGGATAACGAGCAACCATTTTCAGCGCCGCCTGGTATTCCTCTTCGCCCTGGGACACTGTGCCTGTTACAACCCCAATCTTAAATGGCAACTCAGCCGCCTGAGCTACGCCCATAAGACCTAGAACCAAAACCAATACTAAAACCAAACTAAGTTTTCTCTTCACTCTGCTCTCTCCTCCTTATTTGTTCGTGCTTACGCCATTATTCTACGAATTACCCCACTATTCCTTCTGAAACATGAAAAATAAGCACAGGATGTAACTGGGTATATAAAAAAAGAAG
>DHNI01000139.1:0-4398 GCA_002409455.1 Firmicutes bacterium UBA5420
ACCAGGGGTAAACTGGCTAAGAACACATGGCGATCTCTACGATCTACGAGAGCGACGTGGTGCTCTTTGGGCAGAACCTTCATAAACAAATTGGCAGCCACCACTCCGCCAGTTCCGCCACCTAGGATCAGGATTGTCTTACCCATGCCCTTCACTCCTCTCTGCGTTAACCTTAGTTTCTCCTTACGGCAAAAATTTACTAACAGGGCTTCTATGGGAGGGATTCCCTCCCCTTACACAGAATACTAGTGTTTGGGTGAGCAGGGGGTGTGTTTTGGTGTTGGTGCTCATTGTGCTGTGTCTACTATTGTGTCTAGCGCTGGTTTTCTCGGGTGTCAGGTTGTATGGTCAAAGAAAAGATGTAGAGCAAGAACGGAAAAAGTGCGAACAGATCCTTCTTGCTTTTTCTGACGCCATTCTGATTATCAACCCTCAAGGACGAGTGCAGATGCTCAATTCTCTGGCAGAGAAGTTGACGGGTTGGAGCCAGCAAGAGGCTATAGGAAAATACTATGGAGCGGTTTATAATACGCAAGGTGACGATTCTGATTCGATTGCCGAAGCTTTAGAAGGTCGAAGCAGAAGCCGCAACCAGACGCTGTTAAAGTCCAAAGGGGGCCAGGAATTTGCCATCAACGATCGAGTATCGCCGCTCCTTGATGACCGCGGTCACATTTTGGGCGTAGTCTGCATTTTCAAAGCCATGACCCGTAGGGAATCCCAGCAGGCCCGCCTTACTCAGCCTACATTTCGCGATTCACTGACAGGTCTGTATAACCGAACCTTCTTTGAACAAGAATTACCCAGGCTAGATCAGCCAGAATGCTGGCCTTTGTCTGTGCTCGTGGGTGATCTTAATGGTCTGAAGCTGACGAATGATGTCTTTGGCCATACGGTTGGAGATGAGCTGCTGATTGCTGTTTCCCACGCTTTCGCAGAGGTTTGTCGCCCAGAGGATCGGGTTTTCCGCTGGGGTGGTGACGAGTTTATCGTACTCTTGCCAAAAACAGGGCAGGCAGAGGCGAATGCGATCCGCAGGCGTCTCCAGTACGCTTTAGGAAGCCGGGCTGTAGGGCCCATTAGCGTAGATCTTCCCCTAGGATGCAGTACAAAAGAAGAGGAAAGTCAGGATATTCAGACCGTTTGGCAACAGGCTGAGGAAGAAATGTATTGGCTGAAAACCGTTGGGCATACATGCTTTCAAAAAGAGGCGCTGGAAGGGCTCGTTCGGGAGCTCCATAGTAGGAGTAGCACCGAAAGGGAGCACGCGCAGCGGGTAAGCTCTCTCGCGGAGGAATTGGGAAGGCACTTGGGGCTGGCCAAGGATGAGCTTCGCAAACTTCGCCTGTGTGGTCTGCTTCATGATATTGGCAAAGTTGCCCTCGATGCAGAGTTACTACATCAGTCCTACCCTTTAAAGCCCGAGGATGAATACGAGATGAAACGCCATCCACTGGTGGGATTTCGCCTGCTAAACTCGTTTGAGGACACAGCCGATTTAGCGGACGCGGTTCTAGCACATCATGAACGCTGGGATGGGAGCGGCTATCCAAAAGGTCTTAAGGAAGATGAGATCCCCTATTTTGGCCGCATCCTAGCCGTCGTCGGTACCTACGACAGAGCACATGCAGTTAGTCCTGAGCGGGCACTTAAGCTTATTGAGGAAGGTTCAGGTAGCAAATTTGACCCTGCCTTATGCAGCGCTTTTTTGCAGATGATGGGGAAGAAGTCTGCTTAAGAAAAAAGCCTAGTCTACAGAGACCAGGCTTTTGTGCATTACACTATGTTGTCCTATTCTTCAAAGGCTTCTTGCACTTTCCATTCTTTCCAGACATTACCTACCAACTGGGGGCCTGGCTTTAGGGTGTTTTTGCCTGGTCTCCAACCAGCAGGTGTCACCTCGGCACCTTTGGCTTCGCGCACATATTGGAATGCTTGAATTTGTCTAAGTGTTTCGTTTACATTACGTCCCACTGGTGGGGTCATAACCTCGAAAGCTTGGACAATGCCGTCAGGGTCGATGATAAAACGACCGCGGGTTTCTGTTCCGGCTTCTTCATCGTAGATTCCATAGAGTCGTCCAATGTTGCCGTTTTGATCCGAGAGCATGGCGAAGGGTACATCTTTTCCACCTAACATTTTGCCTAGCTCGTTGTCATTCCAAATCTTATGGACAAAGACGCTGTCCACACTAATAGAGAATACTTCCACACCTAATTTTGCGAACTCAGGGTATTTTTCAGCAACTGCTGAAACTTCCGTTGCTCAGACGAAGGTGAAATCGCCTGGATAGAAACAAAGCATAACCCACTTTCCCTTATAATCTGCCAAGTTCATTTCTACAAATTTGCCTTGATAAAAGGCTGGTGCTGAAAACTCTGGTGCTGGTTTTCCAACTTGAATCATTGTTCTTTGCTCTCCTCTCTCAACGTCTGGTGTAAGTACAGTCTCTGTGGCGGGCTTAGCTTGCCCCTTGGGTCGGCTACAGCCTGCTTCAAACTCTTTCATAGCCTTTGAACCTCCTTTAATCTAATAGGACTGATTACTATCTTCACCAATGTTGAGGGAAACTCCTCCTTTTTCGGCAAAATAATATTTTTAAATCGAATGAGCCCATTTTGGCTCTCGGCGGAATACGTTGAAAGTGGATTTAGGCAGGTAATTAGCTAAATATGGAGAAAGAGGAAATGGTATACAATTAGCCCGCAAAAATTGAGGGAGAGGGGTTTTAGTGTGAAGCTGAATTATCGAAGAACGTTTTTTATTGGTCTGGCGTTTATGTCTATTTCCGCTTTCTGGCAGCTTTATGACAGCATTATTCCTTTGATCTTGAAGCATACATTTGAGATTGGCGATACCTGGGCTGGAGGTATCATGGCTATTGACAACATTTTGGCGCTGTTTATGCTTCCTCTCTTTGGAGCCTTTTCCGATAAGGTCAAGACATCGATTGGCAAGCGTATGCCTTTTATTCTAAGCGGTACGGCCATTGCTGTGATTGCCATGATTTTGATTCCTGTAGCTGATAACATGGCGAGCTTACCCCTCTTTGTATTAGTGCTCTTGATCGCGTTGGTGGCCATGAGTACCTATCGCTCCCCTGCAGTAGCCTTAATGCCCGATGTAACTCCTAAACCTATGCGATCCCAAGCCAATGGCATCATCAACCTTATGGGTGCATTAGGTGCGGTATTCTCCTTGGCCCTTATTTCATTCTTAGTGCCTGCAACAGGAGTCCCCAATTATCTCGGCATCTTTGCCATTGTGGCTGCTTTTATGGTGATCGCCGTCGTAGTCTTATTCGGCACCATTAAGGAAAACAAAATAGCCAAGGAAATGGAGACCGTAGACGATCCCGCAGAGGAAGCCAAGGACGAGGCAAGTGGTTCGTCAAAAATGGATCCCTTAGTAAGACGTAGCTTCTGGCTCATTCTGGCCTCCATATTCTTTTGGTTCTTCTCCTATAATGCAGTAACCACAGCCTTTTCTAAGTATGTCCAAAGTCATCTCGGTGTTGCAGGTGGAGGCTTTGCCAATAGTCTCATGCTAGCCACAGTGGCGGCAGTCATTGCCTTTGTTCCCGCGGGAATGATTGCTGCAAAGATCGGGAGAAAGCGGACAATTCTAACTGGAATCGCGCTCTTAGCCGTCTGTTTTGCCTTGGCCTCTTTGTTTACGACGTTTACGCCTTTGCTCAATGTCTTGTTGGTCTTTGTGGGCTTTGGGTGGGCGGCTATTAATGTGAACTCCTATCCCATGGTTGTGGAGATGGCGAAGGGGCCAGATATAGGCAAGTATACGGGTTATTATTACACAGCTTCTATGTCGGCTCAAATTCTAACGCCTGTACTATCAGGATTCTTCATGGAGCATGTGGGCTATGGCACTCTCTTTCCCTATGCAACTGTCTTTATGGCGATAGCATTTATCACTATGAGCCAGGTGAAGCATGGTGACAGTACGGTTATACCCCCCAAGAGCAAGCTTGAATTGTTGGATGTTGAAGATTAGATAACAAGGGATCGTACGAGCAGATGTTGAAGAATAACGGGATATCTATAAAGAGAGGAAGAAGATAATGGATGTACGTGCTTTGGTTTATAGTCCTGATATTCCAGGAGATCTCCTACTATTTGTCGCCGAAGATGAAATAGGCGAATATACGTGGCCCAATGCAACGATAAAGGCCTTATGTGAGGGTCAAGGTTTTTCGGGGAAATTTGGTGAGACAGCCTATTGTGCTTATCTAGAAGAAGGCGAGGAGAAGCCGAGAAAGGCCATCGTTGGCGGACTTGGGAAAACCTCCGAACTTAGCCTAGAACAGGTGCGCAAAGCCTGTGGCAAAGCGCTAAAAGAAGCGGATAAACGGAAAGTACTCCCCGTTGTTCCATATCCTTC
>DHNI01000139.1:4621-4778 GCA_002409455.1 Firmicutes bacterium UBA5420
TATGTAGCTATCGTTTTGATCGCTATCTAGCAGAGAAGAAAGAGGGTTCTTTGCAGTCGCTGCAAGTTAGTTATGAAGCTCCTCAAGAAGTCGACGCCATACGGGGCCTCAGGGTGGGGCAGACGTTAGGCCAGGCCACGAATCTGGCTCGTAATTT
>DHNI01000028.1:0-2069 GCA_002409455.1 Firmicutes bacterium UBA5420
GGGGACGTCAGATGTGGTTATTCTACAGAGCCGATTGGCAAGAGTTCTTTTCTATAAAGCTCGTTTAGAACCTGAGCTAAAGCGGTATAGATGGCGGAGAGCCCGCAGAAAATGCCTACATAGCCTGAGAAAACTAGTGTGCTGGCGTTTCCGGTGAAATTACCTAGAGCCAGGAGCCAAAAGAGAGCTGTGAGGGAAGCGAATATGACTTGTAGGGCTCGGCTGATGCGTAGTGTTCCAATAAAAAGACCTAGTGTGAACAAGCCCCACATAAATAGATAGCAGGCCATAGCGATGCTGCTAGACGCTTCCGCCCAGCCGATTTCGGGCATAACCGAAAGACCGACAAAAGAGAGCCAGAACAGACCATAGGAAGTAAAAGCGGTTGTGCCAAAGGTGTTGTTCTTTTTCCATTCCATGATTCCGGCAATGATTTGACCAAGGCCGCCGTAGAAAATTCCCATGGCTAAAATCATTGAGTTAATGGGAAATAAACCGGCATTATGGATGTTCAGTAAGACGGTAGTCATTCCAAAACCTAAGAGAAGGGGCTGGATTTGCTGTTTGATCTTGTAAGCGTAGTTCTTGATTCATGTAGTCCCTCCATTTTTTCTATGTTTTAGTACGAGCAACACCATTATAGCTATATCTTGACCTTTAGGCAATGCGATTTAGTGAAAGAATTTGCAATATTAGATGTGCAAGGAGGAATTGAGTGAAGACGGTATTATTCGATCTAGATGGGACGTTGCTTCCCATGGATCAGGAAGTGTTTGTGAAAAGGTATCTTCAGGAACTGGGAGCAAAGGGTGCCCAGTTAGGTTATGGGGCCCAAGAGTTGGTCCAGTTGGTGCTGAAGAGCTTTGAGATTATGGTGGCCAATGATGGAACCATGACAAATGAAGAGCGTTTTTGGGAGCTGTTCTTGGCTACCTATGGTGGTGAGCGAAAGAAGCATACTGAGGTGTTTGAAAAGTTCTACCACAATGAGTTTGCCAGAGTAGCTGCTGGAACAAGTCCTACACCCCTCGCTAACCAGGCCATACAGGTTCTTAAAGAGAAGGGCTATCAACTCATTTTAGCTACGAACCCTGTGTTCCCTAGGGTAGCCACGCTGGAGCGTATGCGTTGGGCGGGTCTTGATCCTGAGGACTTTTCCTTAATCACAACGTATGAAAACTCTAGCTTTGCTAAACCAAATTTGGACTATTACCGGGAGATCCTGACCAAAATTGAAGCCAAACCTGGGGAATGTTTGATGGTCGGCAATGACGTTCAAGAAGATATTTCCGTAGCGCAGCTGGGTATGAACGTGTTCTTGGTGACGGATGATCTAATTAACTCCACTGGTGAGGATTATTCCCAGCTTCCCCAGGGGAATCGTCAAGACATGCTCTATTACCTAGAGCAACTTCCTACGCGGGGGTGACAACATGCCGAAATTGATCGACCTGAGTCATCTGCTACAAGATGAGACACCGGCCTATCCCGGTGACAGGCCTTGCCACCTGATGCAGATCAAAAGTGCAGAAAGGGATGGATACACCTCCTTTTCATTAAGCACAGGGCTTCACGCAGGCACCCATCTTGATGCACCCTTGCATTTTGTGGCAAAGGGTGCCATGGTTAAAGACCTTCCTTTAGAAACCTTTATAGGCAGGGGACGCCTTATTGATGTACGAGGCGAGGCCGTAGTGGGTTATAAGCCTGAGTATGCCTCGTTAGTTGAGACCGGCGATATTGTTTTGTTGTGGACAGATCATAGTAAACGATATGGAACAGCAGGATACTACGGAGAACATCCCGTTTTGACTGACGAGCTCGCGGACTTTCTGATTACAAGCGGTGTAAAACTGCTGGGCCTAGACTTTCCTTCACCGGATAGGATGCCTTTTGCAGTCCACAAAAAGCTGCTTGGTGCGGGGATTCCGCTTATCGAGAATCTCACCAACTTAGCGGGGCTGGCAGGCCTCAATCACTTTGAGATTATGGCCTTTCCTCTGAAGATTGGTGCGGAAGGTTCTCCCGTAAGGGTTGTTGCCAAAATCATGTAGTGGAAAAGGAGGCGG
>DHNI01000028.1:2311-3797 GCA_002409455.1 Firmicutes bacterium UBA5420
TTGCTCTATATCGACACCTACTTGGGCGGTCTGCAATTTGCTGGTGAAGAAGCACTATGGGAAGAGGGACAGCCATTTTGGGTCATGAACTATGTTGGGCGTGTCCTGGGCGAAGGGTTTTCGGGCGACTTTTTGAAAGCGGCGTTGTCTAATGGGAAGCGTGATCAACCTTACCGGGGCCCCAAAGAATTTGTCGATGGGCCTTACACCTATCGTTGTCAGGTACAGGGAGAATTTGATTGGTTTAGAGGGCAGGAGTCCATTTTCTTTCGAGATAAAAAAATCTATGAATGTCTCTTTCATGGTGGCAAAATAGTCTAGGAGGGCAGGAATGCATAGAGCCAAAACGTGGTTACGGCGATACGGGCGCCCACTCGAGAACGCCCGCTGGGAGTTCCTTTTTGAGCAGGGTTCGAAGGATGCAGTACTATACTATTTACAGGCTTTTCAAAACGAAGATGGCGGTTTTGGACATGGTTTGGAGCCTGACTTTTGGCTTCCCGACTCGTCATCCATGACTACTTGGGCGGCGGGCCAGATCTTGGTGGAAGTGGGGGCTTCGCAAGGGGAACCGATCGTACAAGGACTCTTATCCTTCTTGGTTGATACACCACAAATCAGATCCGGGATGTGGCCGTCGGTTTTGCCTGAGAATAACCTTTATCCCCATGCGCCGTGGTGGCACTTTGAGGAGAATGCCCAGGCAGGCTGGATGTTCAACCCCAGCGTGGAACTGGCTTCTTTTTTGATCCATTGGTCGCCTGAGGAAAGCAGAGAAGCCTTCCTAGGCTGGGAATCGCTAGATCATGCCGTGGACCATGTAATGCGGGCTCCGAGCATGGAAAGACATGAGCTGAACAACTACCGGAAATGCTTGACTCTCTTAAGAGTTCACAAAGAGCGCTTTGACGCTCAGATGGAGTATTCATTTGCTGAAGTGGAAAGCAAGATCCACGCCCTAACCAAGGGTGTTATCGACAAGGATGTTTCTAATTGGGGTCGTGGTTATAGGCCTCTACCCTTGGATTTCATTCACAGCCCCGATGATCCTTTATATCTTGAACTACAGGAGCTTGTGGATCAGAATCTCCGATTCTACCAGGATCAAAAGACGGATGACGGTATCTGGAACATATCTTGGAACTGGGGCCAATACCTTGAAGAGTTTGCAGTGGCTCGTCGATATTGGCAAGGCATTTTGGCAATCGAACGTTACAAGATTCTAAAGGCTTTTGGGGAGGAACTATCATGATCAAGGAGTGTCAAGTTTGCGGACAGAGAACTTTGCTGGAAGCTACAACATCGTCCAGGGGAGGCTATGGTCCAGATTTACTGCCTGGAACCGGGGGTTTTCGGCCTGCAAGATTTCAAGTGGTGGTCTGCGCCATGTGTGG
The DNA here is from genome assembly GCA_002409455.1 of Firmicutes bacterium UBA5420. Taxonomy (GTDB): domain Bacteria; phylum Bacillota; class Limnochordia; order Darwinibacteriales; family Darwinibacteriaceae; genus UBA5420. The sequence goes on from DHNI01000028.1 coordinate 3,706, forward strand.
ATATGTGCACTGGTTTGTCAAAGAAGAAGACTTGGATAAGGTTAGGAACTCCAAACACTTCCGCCCCGTAAGGAATGGATGATGGAGATTAG
>DHNI01000028.1:3953-5291 GCA_002409455.1 Firmicutes bacterium UBA5420
GTACATCAAGCAACTGTGGATGATGCGGAGGTTCTTCATGAGCTCAACGGACGATTCAATGGCGCGGGTTGCACTACACTAGATCTGGTACGAGCATCCCTCGAAACAAATACCCAGGAGACTGTCTTCCTTATAGAATGTGGCGATACTCCCGCGGGGTTTTGTTGTGTACAAGTATTCAAATCCATGTGTTATAATCGTTATTATGCCGAAATCACTGAGTTTTTCATTGATGAAGAGTATCGGAGGCAAGGCGTGGGGACGGAGCTGCTGAAGAAGGCGGAAGAGCATTTTTCTCAGGCTAGTCTTGCTGGATTTCAGCTGTTCACCGGCGATGATAATTGGTCTGCTCAGGCGTTCTATGAACACTTGGGTTACAAACGAATGGGCGAAATCATGTACAGAAAGAGGGAGAGATCCTAGATTGTGAGGTGGTCGTATGCGCTCGCTAGTTATTTGTTTGCTTGTTGGTGTCTATGTATTTGAAACGGTGATTGCGTTTCTTAATCAGAAACACAGCCGTAAGCCCATTCCTGGGAACGTGAGGGATGTGTATACCAAGAAGCGTTATAATAAATGGTTAGCCTATTCCCTGGAAGGACATAGGTTTAACCTAGTACAACAGGGCTTTAGCCTTCTAGTTCTTCTTACACTTCTCTCAGGTCCCTTCGCCAGCCTTGGGCGGTGGGTCTCCACGTGGGTTAGAAATCCGACTTTGCAATCTTTGATCTTTTTGGGTATCTATCAGACACTCATGGTGCTCTTAGGTATCCCATTTGGGTTCTATAGGACATTTTCTATCGAAGAACGCCATGGATTCAACCGCACAACCAAAAAGACTTTTATCCGCGATGCTATTGTCAGTTTCCTAGTAACGCTGGTGCTTGGGGGCTTGCTCCTTGGGGGTATCCATGCTCTCTCCCTTCGATTCGCAGACAATCTTTGGATGTTTGTTTTTGTCACTTGGGCTACCCTTGCTGTAATTATGGTGCTTGCCGTGGCCTTTATAGGGAAATGGCTGATGCGCCTTTTTAACAAGTTTATTCCACTGCCTGAAGGAGAGCTCAGAACGCGCATCGAGGAGCTGGGATCTTCCCTCGGTTTCAATGTGAAAGCAATCTTGGTTATGGATGCATCAAAGCGCTCTACCAAATCCAATGCTGCTTTTACCGGGATCGGCAAGGCTAGAGAAGTAATTCTGTATGATACTTTACTGGAGAAAATGTCTGACGATGAGATTCTGGCAGTACTCGCCCACGAACTGGGTCACGCTGTACATAAGGATACCTGGCGTCTTTTAGGTCGTCAGCTTGCAGTAATGGCTTTGTACGCGGTGGG
>DHNI01000072.1:0-6566 GCA_002409455.1 Firmicutes bacterium UBA5420
TGGTATGTAGCGCCGGGATACCATTTCCGTGGTCCGCGTGGCATGGCATCTTCCTCTCTATGACAAATCAGTTCAATCATTCGCCCCCACAGACAAAAGTCCTGCCTGCTTTTTCAATATTCAGAATTATGCACAGAACAAGTCTCCACATCACGTGGTGCGAATCCGAAATTCGTCAAATTGTTTNNAATGACCACTACCTTGGGGTGGTAGAAGTCATGCATCATCGTGATGAATCTAGAACGTAGTGTCCCTGAAGGAGTAACGGATAGTAGACTTGGATATCGGACTCAGAACGCGGGCTCGGCGATCTAAAGCTGGCCGGACATGCGACGATCTTGTGCGACGATCTTGTGGTTCAGATTTATTCTATTCCCCTTTCCGGCCCGAACCACAATGGGGGTTGCAGCGCAGTTATCCGAAATTCGTCAAATTGTTTGAGGGACTGTCCCGCGCGCAATTCCGCACAATTACGCGTTGAATTGTCCTTCAGTCCCTCCAATTAAAGAGGATGATGGCACAGCACTCTTCGGCTGTCGAATTCTCTCATCTCCGGCCTAGTTTGGTGACATTCTTCTGTCACATAGGGGCAGCGAGATGCAAATTTGCAGTTGGTGATATCGTGATCCTTTTCCTCCAAGTCCGGCAAAGTCAGTTCCTGATCCCACTTCTCTCCTACCTGGGGAACAGCGTTCACCAAAAGTTCGGTATAGGGGTGGGCTGGATTGTCCATAATCTCTTTTGCCACTCCATATTCAACTAAGCTGCCCCGGTAAAGTGTGGCCATGTAATCAGACACATAATAAGCAGTGGATAGATCATGGGTCACATAGATAAAGGATACATTGTACTCATCTTTTAGCTCCTTAAACAGATTAACAATGTTCATCTTCATAGAAGCATCAACAGCCGAGACGGGTTCGTCAGCGACAATCAGCTTAGGGCGGGTAGTAAGTGCCCGAGCAATTGACACCCTCTGCAGCTCCCCTCCAGAAAATTGAGTCGGATACTTATCCTTTACAACCGAAAGCGACATCCCCACACTTCTCAAAGTAGCATCTACAAGTTCATGCGCCGCATTGCGATTCTTAGAAATTCCCAAGCGCAAACAAGTATTATAAAGGTAGGTGTCCACCTTCTTGCGGGCCGAAAACGCTTCATAAGGGTTTTGGAAGATAGGCTGCACATCTAGGCGAAACTGCGTCGGATCATAATTCTTCTTATCTACATAAGGGTTCCCGGAAAGAATAATGTCCCCTATATCTGGCTTATGGATCCTCAAAAGCATCCGACAAAGAGTAGATTTTCCACAGCCAGATTCGCCTACAATCGAGAGGATTACAGGCTTTTTCGCACTGATACCAAAGGATATATCGTCCACGGCCACCAGCTTCTTGCCTCTGATCAGACCTCCAATACGAAATGCCTTAGTAACATGATCAACTTCCAGCAGCTTTTCTGTCATCAATCTTCACCTTTTCAGCGAAATGGCAAGCAACAAAACGCCCTGGTCGTACTTCTCGAAACTCTGGAACCTCTTGCCTACACCTTTCATTTGAGTGGGGGCAGCGAGGTGCAAAACGGCATCCCGGCGGGGGATCCGTCAACGCTGGGGGACGTCCAGGGATACCCACCTTCTGGCTCGTATCGCCTACCCGGGGCAAGGCACCAATTAACATCTTGGTATAGGGATGAATAGGGTCATCAAAAATATCGTCTGTACCACCGAGTTCGGCGAAGCTGCCAGAATACATGATGCCCATGCGCTTCGTCACCTGGTAATGCACCCCCATATCATGGCTCACCACAACCATCGTATTCTGCAATTCCTTCTGCAGCCGCATTAACATCGCCAAAATTCCCCGCTGGACTACGACATCAAGAGCTGTAGTTGGTTCGTCTGCCAACACTACATTGGGCGACATAAACGTCGCCAGGGCAATGATCACTCTTTGGCGCATACCACCGGAGAGCTGAAATGGAAAGGCATGCAAGAGATCCCGGGAAAGGCTCAGCTCCTCCAGATACCTGGCCACCCTTTCTAGAGTCTCCTCCTTCGTTTCACTCCTTTTATCTTCCTCAGGAATAGAATCTAGAAACTGGCTTTTCAGCCGGCTAATAGGGTTCAAAACACTCTGGGCCGCCTGGGGGACATAGGAAATATTCTTCCACCAAGCATCCCGAATCCGCCCCGATTCATAGGAGAACAAGTCGCCATTCTTCTTCCCACTTAACAAAACCCGCCCCCCATCAATTTGCATTGGAAAATCGATAATGTCGTATAACGTTTTTAGGAGTGTTGTCTTTCCGCAACCTGATTCTCCAGCGATCCCAAAGATCTCGTTCTCATAAATCTCAAAGCTCAGATTCTCGAGAACATGCACATCACCATCAATTGTCTTATACGATGTGGAAAGGTTCTCGACTTTCAGCATCCTTACCTACCTCTTTTCATGGACAAATAATCATTGTAGCCAGTGATTAGAAGGAACAAGCCAACAAAAAGCACAATCGTAGCCACAATGGGAGGCCCGATCCAATTCCACTGGTTTGTGAAGATGGCATTGCGTTCTCTGGCCCATTGAATCATGTTACCCAACGAAATCAAGTTCGCTGGTGATAGGCCCAGCACAGCAAGTGCTGATTCTGAGGCTATAGCCGATAAGGTTGCATTCATGAAGTTCGACAAAGACCAGGTCAGAGCATAAGGAAGAATCTCGGTGATAATAACTTGCACCGTCCCTTCCCCCGAGAACCACGCCGTGTACACAAAGTCTCGTTCTTTTAGGGAAAGGGCCAGGGAGCGGATCTGCCGGCTGGGCCAGGCCCAGGAAAAGATGGCCAAGACAAGGGCCATCAAAATGACCGTAGCTGATCCGCGCATAAGAGATGTCATTAAGATCAAAATTGGCAAAGAAGGAATCACGACGAAAGTATCGGTGATGACCATTAAGATACGATCCAGTAAGCCCCCGCTAAAGCCTGCCAGCAAACCGACAAAGACCCCAACTACCGTACCTATAAGAGCCACAATGAAACCAATCACTAGGGAATTATGAATAGCCTCAATCAAAAGCCAAAACACATCTTGGCCCATGCTGGTTGTTCCAAAGAAATGCCCAAAGGAAGGTGCGAGCCTTCTAGGATAAGTGTTATAACTGAAAGGATTAGCATGTGGAATGTAGTACACCACAAAGCCAAGAAACAAGAAGAAAAGTGTAATAACAAGACCAGCCTTAAGCCGACCATTGGCGTTTTTTAGGAAACTTGTCATGTCGGCGTCCCCCTCTAGCTGTAGCGGATTCTAGGATCGATGAGTGGGTAGATTAAGTCTACGATCAGTGTTGCGGTGGCAATAGCCACAATAGAAATGGTGATGCAGCCTAGGATCATGTTGTAATCGGACTGTAAGATTGCCTTTTGAATGAGCGTACCAACGCCCGGATACCCAAAGATGATTTCGGTCATAATCGAACCACTAAAAACACCACCAAGGCTCATCGCCAAGGCAGTAACCTGCGTGATGATGGAATTGCGCAGCACGTAGCTCCAGCCGATCCTCCCCTCGGAAAGCCCCCGATAGCGGGCATATAGGACGAAATCCTCCTCAGCTACAGTTCCAGAAAGAGATTTCATGGAAATAATCCACCAGCCTGTACCCACCAGCAAGAGAGAAACACCAGGCAGAATAGAGGCACGCAGAAGGCTCTTGATAAATATTACGAAGCCGCCCATAGTGATAATGGTAGACTGCAGAGGAAACCAACCGAGCAAGAAGGCGAATACAATTTGAAGAACTAAGGCCACAATAAAGTAGGGCACGGGATAGATGCAGATGGCAACTCCCTCTAGGAACTTGGACGATAGCTGCTTCTTGCGAAAGCCTGCCTGTAGGCCGATGAAATTGCCAATCAGCCAGGAGAAAATCGTAGTCATGAGCATTAGACCTAAGGTATAGGGCAGGTATGTCTTAATGATATCTCCCACAGGAGTAGGGAAACTCATCAGGGATGGGCCAAAGTCAAATTGCAGGAGGCCTTTCTTGAGGAAGGAGACGTATTGTTCTAACAACGAGCCTTCGAGACCAAATTGAATACGTAAGGACTTGCGGAGGGATTCCATCTCCAAGGGATCCATTTGTCCCGAGCGCGATTGAATCCTTCCAATCATGTTCTCCACCGGATCAGAGGGGAACATGCGGGGTACAAAAAAGATGAAGGTGACACCGATCCAAATGGTCAGGGCCCAAGTTAAGATGCGCAGGCCAACGTATTTTGCGAATTTCAACTGCTTCACCCCCTCGCTATACACTCTGCTCTTTGCCCCTATAGTTTTACAAAAGACACGTGCTGTTGCTATCATTGTAGTCGACAGCACGTGTCTTACTGCGCCAAGGATTTTTGGGCGAGCTACTTACATATTCGCTTAATCCACAGCAGTGATCTCGGTTGTAATGTACTTAAAGCAGCTCCACCACCACCAAGGACCATTGTAAGGATTCTCTGCACTGGGATAATTCGTCCAAAAGGTGCTATTGGTCGGTACGAACTTAACGCCAGAGTGGAAACCCAAAAATGGCATGTCTGCCGTTGCCACTTTCATGAACTCCATTCCCAGTTCATAAGACTCATCACTATCAGGGGACACAACAGACATCGCCTGAACGATCCGGGTTGCTTCTGCGTTGTTCCAACGGCTACCCTGACCAGCCCCACGCTCACCGATGGGAACGATCAAGTTGGCATCCCACCCACTGATCTGGGCGTAAAGATCTCTGGTGATCCCACCAGTTGGCCAGTAGCCACCAATTTCATAGTTTCCGGTAGCGGCGTTGCTATCCCATGTTGCACTACTTTCACTGGCCAAATTGCAGTTGAATCCGAACTTAACCAATTGGTCGTAAGCGGCAATTAGACCGCGTCCTGCTTGGGCTTCAGTATCAGCCAAATAGGTCATGTTAATGGTAAACGGTTGATCCTTGAAATACCATCCTTCAGCCCTCTTCTCGAGGCCGGCTTTAACGAAGAGCTTTTCCGCAGCATCAGGCGCATATTTCCAACAACCAATACCAAACATGTCAATCAAAGCGGTTTCGTCGCTAGGAATGTCATAGCCTTGTGCTTTGAGGGTTTCAGCCATTCTCAAGGCATACCCCGTGTCGAAAGGCTGAATTGTTGTGCCATCACCGAGATCCAGTTCAAACGCCTCGAGCCAAGGCAGCAAAGGAATGTAGTATAGCTCTTGCATTGCAGCTGTAGCGGTGAGGATCGGAAGCGCGCTAGCGCGGCCTACGCCATCAAAGATATTCACGGAAATCTCGTCAAAATTCATTGCCAGGGTTACGCCCCAACGGAAATCAGGATTGTCATAGGGTTCTTTGGCCATCTGGAAGGAGATTCCCTTGGAGCAAGGATCATCACTTGTGGCATAGGGAAAGTCCTTATACCAGCAAGCAATGTTTGGGTTCATCGCAGTCATTACTTCAACCATTTCAGGAGTGACTTCACAAAGGATGTCAACTTCGTTGTTTACCATAGCCATCTGACGCGTGGTGTCGTCGCCAATATATTTAACCAGGATGTACCGCGCTTGGGGCATTTTGCCCGTTACTGCGCCGACAGTGCTATATTCCCAGTCTTCACGGCGCTCGTAGAGAATCCATTTGCCTAGACTATCAAAGGCTTTGACGATGTATGGTCCTGCTACCACAGGATCGCTGTCCTTGAACGTGGTTACATCGGCTACCTGGGAGTAGATATGCTCAGGAACGATGCGCAAATCATTTCCCCAAATTGTTACACCAAAGCGTAGGGCCAGGCGGGGAAACGAATCCACGGTTTTGATCAGAACCGTATAATCGTCGACTTTCTCAACGGACTTAAACACAGCATTGTAATATGCACTAGGCCCAATTCCAGGATTGGACATGATCATGTTGAAGGTAAATACGACGTCGTCAGCGTTCAGAGCTTCACCATCAGACCAGCGAATTCCCTCACGGATTCTTACAATATGTTCTGTAAAGTCTTCGTTGGACTCGGGAGCTCCTGCGGCTACTTCCCCAAACTGTTCACCCGTAATCGTATCCATTTCCCACATCATAGCGGACATAAGTTGATGAATGCCAAACCCCATTTGCGTCCCTTGCATATACGAGTTGAACTGCCCGGGAACGTCGGTTGGTGTTTGCGTTTCCACGATAAGAGTTTCCCTGCGAGGGGTTCCTACCTCAGTCATGGCATAAGTATTCACAGCAGTAAACACTAGCAAGATTAAAAGCGGGAGCACAAGAAAAGCGGACACTTTCCTTCTCATTCAAATTCCTCCTCTTCTATTTTGATTAACACGAACAAGAGTATGTTTCTTATCCGCACTTAATCACGCAATCACTATGCCTCATCTTGCCGTAACGTCAAAGTCCCTAACGTCCCTAACGCCTAGTCAGATCTACTAGTCCCCAATTGACCTCCATCTCCGTCTCCACCTCTATATTGTGATCAGTGTGATCATAGATCCTTACCGCGTCCTTACCTCCATAAAATGAAATAAATTGTTTGAGGGACTGT
>DHNI01000072.1:6732-13433 GCA_002409455.1 Firmicutes bacterium UBA5420
AATGACCACTACCTTGGGGTGGTGGGGGTCGCAAGTTTATTTGCAGGAAATTTGCATTTTGTATGGAAACCCTTACCAAAAGGGAGGCGGTAGTGTGAGGTGTATTTTAAGACCAATGAGTATGTTGCTGCTGATTTGCGTGGTATTTTGTTATGTGGGTACTGACATGGCGTTCGCCCATCAGGCAGTCATCGCGGCAGCACAAAAAGATAAGGGTTCGGAAACTGATGGCCTAATTGGTTCTCTGCTCATCATTGGGGCGATTTGGCTTGGCATACGGTGGAACAACAGGAGGGAACACGAAAAGTGGCTTAACTCGGTGGATGAATATTTTGCAGAAAATCCCCATCGGGAGGAAAACAAGGAGCTCGTTTTGAATAAACAGGTTGCGATAGGCATGAACATATCCGAGGCTACATTGGCATGGGGAAAACCCAGTTCGGTTAATCGCACTACTAACATATGGGGATCAAACGAACAATGGGTATACAGGCGGGGAGATTACAACGCTCGCTATATTTATTTTGACAATAACGTGTTAACCACTATACAAAATTAGCACCCCGAAGGGTGCTCTTCTTTGCAGGAAAACCGAAGCAGATGGTGAGACTACACCTCACATTTCGCACCCTTAGGTAAAAATCATGATGCTGGAGAAACGATCACCTTTTAACCTCTTTCGTGCCTGAGGAACTCTCTGATCGCGAAATGTATGTTTTTGGATTTGATGACAGGCGCCTGCTCTACCCGAACTACAAGGAAGGCGTACGCAGACTCAATCAATGGTATAACGAAGGTCTAGTCTGGAAAGACTTCGCCCTCTACGGTGCAGGCGACACGACGGAAGATAACATGATCAAGGCTGGTTATGTAGGAGCATTCATGCACAACTGGGATTATCCCTATCGCGATGGTCAAGAGGGAATCCATGCTAATTTGCAGAAGCTTGTAGGCGAAGATGCAGCCTTCATTGCTGTAGAACCGTTCCAAAACGATGCCGGTCTCTACCGTAAATATCTTAGTGCTCCCATTGACAGGAAAGTGTTCTTCCCGTCAACGAATACGGAGCCTTTAGCATCGCTACTTTATCTAAACTGGCTCTCTAATATTGAGAACCGACGCTTCCTCCAAATTGGCGAGGAGGGCGTCCACCACACGGTTACCGATCTGGGGGCTATTCAGGCCCTACCCGTAACAGGCGAAAAGGTGATGAACTCGCCGCAGAACATTGACTACACCATCGTGATCAATGGCCTAGACTTAGGCGATCCCGTTTTGACGTCCAGATCCATTGCCCTTAACTACTCTGGAGTCGATGCAAGATTTATCGAGCCAGCTTACATCATAACGGACAATGAAGCTCGTTATGGTAAGAATGTCCAGGTCGGTGAAATCCGGGCTGAAGAAGGTATGGGAACTGTGCTTAGCGAAAAGCGGAATACCCTCCTCGCCCAAGCGGTTGTAGCTAAAACAGAAGAGTTTGACGCCGTCTGGGATCGTGGTTTCACGGATTACCTCCGTTCTGGAGGCCAAGCGATTATCAACGAACGGGCGCAAAAATACGACGCAGCATACTGAGTTAGACGTTGCAAGAGGGTCACCAAATTGGCGGCCCTCTTTTTTGCGTGTCAAGCGTGTTAAGCCTTGGCTAGGAGCTGGTGGATATGACAAAGGGTGAAGCAGGTAAGCCTTCGGCGTTATACAGGTTTGCCTGCTTAGGATTATCTTCCCAGGCATAGCGTACTGCGGTAGGATTATCTACCGCTTTGCTCCAGAGGCGAATTGTATTTCCCTGAAGCTCGGCTTGGGCAGGGTAAAACCTGCCATCGCTGCCTGCCATGGTGAAGCTTTCTAGCGATTCGCCGCGGCTAAGCAGCCCACTTCCTACGTGACTAAATGTTAAGACAGCTTCACCATTCTCTATCGTCATAGACTCACAGATGGGTCCTTGAGCCAGGACGGGTTCGCCGAAAATCACCTCCTGGGCACAGAGGGCCATGCGCTCACCAATATCCTTTTTGTTTTGAGGGTGGAGATCATTGGCTTCCCCAAGATCAATGGTAACAACCATCCCCGTATGCGGAATTTCCAGGGCGGAGCGCTGAGCATCCCGGATCTTGGCCCAGCTAAACCCCGTCTTTCCCTCCATGGAGGCATCAAAATTGGGAAGTTGTACAAAGAGGAAGGGTAAGTTCGGCTCTTTGAAGGTTTCCCGCCAGTTCCTTATTAGCCCCGTAAAGAGACGTTCATAAAGTTCAGGAGCATTGGCATTGGATTCCCCCTGGTACCATAAGACGCCTCTGAAGGTATACTTAGCTAAGGGTGCGATCATGGCATTATACAGGCCACATGGTTTGTAATGGAAAAAGGTGAGCTGGGGCAAAGTCGGCATGGGGGTACCCACTTTGTACCTCCACTCCCCCGCTAGGTCTATTTTGCGCTCGCCAAAGTCCAAAGAGTAGTCTTTCCCAGGAATAAAGCCTCCAATGCCTCGATTGCTAATCACTCGCACGGCGAAGGTATTTAATCCTGCTCGCAGAAGGCCCTCTGGGATAGGGTATTTGCGAGGTGGATACTTGTAATCCGTGGTTCCTACATGAATCCCATTAAGATATGCTTCATCTCCATCGATAATGGCGCCCAAGCGGAGCAGAGCCCTTTCGCCTGCTAGGGATGTGGGAAGGTTAATGGTCTTGCGGAACCATACGGATCCGTGTACTGTTTCAAGATCACTTCCCCGCCAAGACGCGGGTACAGTGAACGTATCCCAGAGGGAATCGTCTAGCGCAGGATCGCCCCAAGCCACTTTGTTTGGCGCGAGGCCTAAGTCTTTGTGGTTGAGTTCCTTATACCAGTGGTCTAGGCGCTCCATTTCGGAGGCCATAGTACTTGCCACGTAGGCATCATCCTTGCACTGAGCCAAGATATCCTCGTAGCCTCCCAAGCGGGTGATGAGGCCTTCACTCATCCAGGCCTCAATTGGGGTTCCCCCCACCGCTGTCAAAACAAGTCCCACTGGAACCCCGTATTTTTCATGATGAGCCTGAGCGAAGAAGTAGCCCAAGGCGCTAAAGCCCAGCACGGATTGGGGATTTACACTCTCCCAAGAACCCCCTGGTATCTTCAGGGTAGGCCCATGGAAATTGTATGTCACGGGAACTCGAAACTGGCGAATCCAGGGGTTCTCCACGCCAAAAACCTCCTCGGCGTACAGATCCAATGTCCGACTGACAGGTAGCTCCATATTGGATTGGCCTCCTAAGAGCCACACATCCCCCACAAGAACATCTTCGATGATCACTTTTTCCTGGCCTTGGATCTGTAGTTCAAAAGGGCCACCAGCTGGCATAGGGGGCAAACTTATTTCCCAAAATCCCGCAGGGTCAACCGTGGTCGTGTACGCATGTTCTCTAAACGTAATCTGAAGAGAGTCACCTGGCGCACCCGAACCCCACAACCTAATGACCCTATCCCTCTGCAGAACCATACCGTCCTGGAAAATACCTGCTACAGAAAGCTTTTGTGCCCGTATCGATGTTGGCATATCCGCCTCATCCCCCTACGAAATTCGCCAAATTGTGTGAGGGACTGTCCCGCGCGCAATTTAGTCAAAATTCCTCTATTAATCCCCCGATGAAGCTTTCGATACTGGCAAGGCGCTCCACAACTCGTAACTTGAGATCGATTTTTCCACAGAAATCTTCCAGCACAGAAGCCATCTGACCAGGCCTGACCTGAATTTCTTTAGGGATTCCCCTTTGTAGAAATAGATCGCTTATCCTGGCAAGTGTCTCGTCTGCATCGTGTTCTGGGGCTTGATAGGTACTATAATCAAGGATGAGACCCGACCTTTTCTCGGCAACAATGAAAGCTCTAGGAAAGTATGGCCTTTCATTTTTTGTCTCCTGAACAGGCATAGGAAGATAGCAAGTATCAACCTGGAGGACAGAGTTTGTCCTTACACTGATTCTTTTGAGTCTTTGAACCAAGAGGTCATCTGTGAATTCCACGGGATGATGAACAAGATGGGGAATGGCTAGGCCACAGCCCCTACTATGCCATGCTAGCTCTCCGTTCGCTTTCTCACTATATCTCAAAATGCTCTTTCCATGGAGATAATCTAGCTTCACTTGTCCCTCTTGATATTGCTTAGCCACAATCAGTGTTTGTTGTAAAGCGTGGATCAGGAAGGAGCATTCCTCTCGATTGATGAACCAGGGGAAATACCCCGGCTCGAACCGGCGAAACTGGGGCCACGCATTTCGTCCGCGAAAAGTTAACCCCAACTCCTTGATCTCGTCCCTGTCCTTCTTATCCAGAACATCCCGATCCTCGAACGATGCCATAAGGGCATCCTGGTGATGTACCGCTTCATAATACGGTATAGTATCACCGCTTTCCATTAGATAGCTAAATCCGGCGATACCTGCCTCCCCTAGAAAAACTCCCAGCGCAAAGTGGGTTCCCGATCTGCCCATGACGGAACAATAGCCAATCATCCCGTCTTCTGGGTTTTCGACACAAATTAGATCAGAGTCATACAACCACTTCCACGGTTTGGCCGCATTAAAGTCCACAGCTGCTTCGTACAATTCCCTTAACTGGCCTTCTGTAGGCTTATCCGTTGTACGCATTGCCTCGTGCCCCCCTTTTGGTATTCTTTTCTTAACCCCATTGTAGCACGATGGCATCGTTGCGACCACTTTATTGTTCTAGAACTACATTCGTTCCAAGTCACGTTCAAAGGCCCCCGCCAACTGGTCAGGCCAATCCGAACGCGACCCGAGCCTGCCAAAAAAGAAGCGTAAGGTGTTGGGCTCTTCGATGAATTCTAGCCCGCCGATGATGTGGCGATGCTCATAGAGCCAGGCGATACGATCAATCGCGTAGGTGACATGGGATAAAGTATACACCCTCCGAGGAATAGCCAAACGCAACAGTTCTAAATCGGCTAGCGGCTCGTTTCCTGATTCATCACGCTGCTCGGAAAGTGTGCCCCGCTCCATACCTCGAATCCCGCTTACAATAAACAGTGCAGCAGCAAGTGCCCCCGCAGGATACTGGTTCTGTGGAACGTGATCCACAAATTCTAAGGCATTGAGATGGCAGCCCAGACCTCCCGGGGGAGTCACAACAGGAACACCACGTTTGTCGAGTTCGTTCACCATATAAGCTATGAATTCGGGTCCTTGGTTGATCATCTCCTCGTCCATAGTTTCCTCTAAACCTACGGCCATGGCCTCCATTTCCCTAACCGACATACCGCCATAGGTCAGAAATCCTTCGTATAGAGGAATCAGCTCGCGCATTGTCATGAAAAGATCGACCCTATCGGTGCAGATACCCCCGCCCCGCGCACAACCTAATTTACGACCGGAAAAGTAGAGGATGTGGACAAGATCAGCGATCTTTCTGGTGATCTCACGAATGCTAAGGCCTTGACACGCGGCTTCGCGCTTCTTCATAAAATACAAGTTATCAGCCAACAGGCTTGCGTCTAATACCAGCAATAGACCGTGTTCGTCGCAGATCTGCCGAACTTGCGCCAGGTTTTCCAACGAAAAAGGCTGTCCCCCAATGAGGTTCGTACCTGCTTCCATGCGCACAAAGGCTATTTTGTCTGGGCCTTGATTTTCGATGTAAACTCGGAGCTTTTCTACATCCATATTCCCCTTAAAGGGATGCTTACTTGTAGTCCTTAGGGCTTCTGAAATAGGTAATTCCTCTACAGTCCCCCCATTGAGTAGAATATGGGCTTTTGTTGTTGTAAAATGGTAGTTTGTAACAACCACGGTGCCAGGACGCACTAAAACTTGGGACAATACATTTTCGCAGGCTCTCCCCTGGTGGGCAGGTAAGAAGTGCTTCATGCCAAAGAGATTTTGACAGGTTCTTTCTAGCCTGGTAAACGTTTGAGATCCTGCATAGCTGTCGTCGGCTACCATCATGGCCGCTTGCTGTCTGTCGCTCATAGCATTTACTCCGCTATCAGTGAGCATGTCTAAGAAGACATCATTATTCTTCAACAGAAAAGTATTAAAGCCAGCCTCCTTAATGGCTTCTAGGCGCCGACTCGTTGGCGCCAGTGTCAGTTTTTGAATAACTTTGGGTTTGTGCATCTCCAGGGGAATCCGCTGACCACTGAACAATTTGGTTTCGTCCATTTTCAACACTCCTCATCATTTTTTCAAACAAAAAAAGCCATCCTATAACAGGACGACTCTTAGCCGCGGTACCACCTGGTTTAATCTGATCACAACTACTCTGTGTACAGATTCCCTCTAGGGGGCTATCACCCCCGCAGCCACTAACGCTGGCTCACGTCACGACCTACTTCTCTTTCAGTCGGCAACTCCAGGGTGTAACTTCGGCTCCAGGCAATTGCTGGGTTGCACCAACCCCCAGCTCTCTACAAATTGCGTTTGAAACCTACTTTATCCCCTTCAACGTCTTTCGGTTGTTTGAATTATTACCAGTATAGATGATGGGTAAACTGATGTCAATGGTGATGTTTTTGACGTTTTTATGTGGGGCATGAAAAATTATGCAAAATCACGAAGCTGCAAGCTACCCATACAGCACCCTTCCCTCCCGAAGTACCCTAGCCACGAACGAAGAGCTGTCAGCTATAGACACCTTTACTTCCTCAGGTGTTAGTACAATGATATCTAGCGGCACATAAACGTCGATCTTTCTCTTTA
>DHNI01000072.1:13686-18567 GCA_002409455.1 Firmicutes bacterium UBA5420
GTCAGCTTCGAGCTCCATATGTCTAGCTACGCTCGCCTTGATGCTGGCGTTTTTTTACAACCCCAAGAAAGAGAGCTAAAAGAGTAGAGAACAAGATGAACAGGGCCATTAGACTAAAGCCTGGCAGATAATTTGCCGTTTGATCATAATAATAACCTACGAGCAGGGGCCCGATCAACACCCCAATGTTTAGTAAGGTTGCTAAAATGCCGTACCCAAGGCCCATACGCTCAGGTGGCAAGAAACTGGGGAGTAGAGAAAACACAGGTGCAGGGATGCAAGAAGCAGCGATTCCGATTAGAATACCTAGATACACAGGATTTAAGCCAGTTCTGGGCACTAGCCAGAACAAAACGGTGACGGCCAGATTACCAAATAGAAGTACATACTCCTCGCGACCATAGCGATCCGTTAGGTAACCTACGACAGGACTTAGAACCAGAGCACCAATCATCAGCAAGCTGGAAAGAAAACCAGCATAGCTGGGCGAATAACCCACAGAAACATAATAGTCGCCTGCAAAGGAAAGGTATGCTATCGATCCGGCATTATAAAACAGCCAAATACCGGCGAGTAGCCAAACCGGCAACTTGGTTTTCTTTAGATAAGAGATACTCTCTTTCATACTTACTGTGCTACGCTCTTCTACCTCTCCCGGCATAGCCGGATATTTCAAATAGAAGTAGATCAAGATAAAAAAGGTGTAGGCAGACGCCAGCAGAAGTGGCAACCGCCAGCTAGAAAAGGCTGCTAAACGGCCAAAGGTGTTTAGGGTAACAATAGTCCCAAAGGGCATAACGGAGTTGAAAATGCCCATCACTTTTCCCATATCTTGCTGAGTAAAACGGCGAGATAGTGTTTGTGGCGCAACAATAGAGATTGTCAAAGCCCCTACACCGGCAATTATTCTACCCACAACGAGCAAGGAGAAACTACTTCCCAGCGCCACTAATAAGGAACCAATTAGAGTAAGGGCTAAGGATACCAGCCCAACTCTTTTTGCGCCGTGAATGTCGGCCAAAATCCCCCCTGGGATGGAAATAAAGATACCAGGAAGACCAAAGAGGCTCATTAGTGCCCCTGCCTGAGCATGCGTAATGCCCAATGTATCAATGAGAAAGCCAACTACTGGTGGAATGCTTTGAAAGACTATGGCAAACACCAGCATAAAGGCACAGATGAAAAACAGTACTTTCCAATCACCCATTCTTTTTCACCCACCTCACCGATTTCTGTTCCGTTGTCTAAATGTATTCTATCATCTAATGAAGGGTTCGGTCTAGGGAGCTGCCAATTTCTCACGCGTTTCGTTCATGGAAGCCTTGATAAGGAAGCACCGCGAAAAACAGGTACGACGTCCAATTCTGTGCAGCAGAATAAGTAGCTGCCTCAATAATGGAAAGCCGTACCTGTTCACCGCATAAGGCGATGCATGCTGAGCTAATGAGACATCACTCCATCAGTTGTCCCTGTCTTAGCGACTGCTTCAGCTCATGCAGCCCCCCTTCAGGAGCCGCAAAAACATCTGCTGGAGCCTTGTAAAAATTGTCTGCTTTGCCCGAAGAGCCCACGAGATGAATGTAGTGCGTGATGTTTTCTCGCACCGCATCTTCCATGATTCCCATCAACTGAATGAAATCAATCTCACTATTTTCCCGAAGCGCTCTGGAAAGTGCATCTCTGCAAGCTACTGCCGAATCGGTCCAAACATTTAGTTTGTTAATTCCGCAAGCGACAGCCTTTCGAATATTATCATCCCCTGAACTAGAACCCCCGTGAAGAACTAAGGGCATTTGAAGTCTCTCTTTTAGCACAGTTAGACGATCAAAATCCAACTTAGGCTCCAATCCAGCAGGGTATTTGCCATGGGCTGTTCCTACCGCTACTGCTAAAGCATCTATGCCTGTTTGTTCCACAAAATAGCTGGCTTCGTCCGGGTTTGTATATAGATCCGCTCTGGCCCCATCTCCGGTCTCAGCGACACCAACTTGGCCTAACTCCGCCTCAACCGTCACATTGTGAGGATGGCACAATCTCACAACTTCCTTTGTACGGGCAATGTTCTCCTCTAGCGAATAAGCGGATGCATCGATCATAATGGATGAAAAGCCAGCCCGGAACACCTCCGTGATTCCGACCATATCTTTCCCATGATCGTAATTGAAAGCAATCGGAATATGCGTCCGGCAAGCAAAAGACTTCACGATACTTGCGAAAATCTCAGCATCTCCATGCTTGGCCAGCTGACCCGGGCCAATGTTTATAATGATTGGTGAGTTTTCGCTGATGGCGGCGTTTATGATCCCGCGAATTAACTCGAAGTTGATAGCATTAGCGGCCACTACAGCATAATTGTTTTTATGGGCATCTTCGAGAATCAATTTCATTGGAACGTACATTTATATGTCACTTCTCTCTTGTTTTCAGTGTTACTACTCAGAATCACATATCCGGGATAACATCCACTCTACCGACAGCAAGCTGTTCTTGGGTTTCGCCATCAAATAACAAATAGCGATCGCTATCCAAAGAAATACCTAAAGTTTCATCTACCCGAAAATCAATGTTACCAAAAACTATTGATGTCAATTGTATCGTTCCAACTTGTAAGCGAACGATAGTTTCCATTCCTGATGGTAGGGAGGAGAAAACCGTGCCTTTTAGAGGCCCCTTCTCTGCAATTGTTATATTTTCTGGCCTGATGCCTAGAATTAAAGGATGGCCTTTGGAAATACCGACCCCTCCTGTAACGGGGGTGAAGATCATTCGCAGTCCGTCCCTTTTTAGGGCAATCTCGTCTAGATTTATATTTTCACCACTACAGGGTAAGAAATTGATGCTAGGATTTCCTACAAAATCAGCAACAAAAGTGTTACAAGGGCTACTATAAAGCTCTAATGGAGGGCTATATTGCTGCAGAACTGCATTTTCCATTAAGCAGATTTTCGTGGATAGAGTCATGGCTTCCAGTTGGTCATGCGTGACATACACAAAGGTGGAATCAGTCTCCACATGTAGGCGTTTTAGTTCGGTACGCATTTCCATCCTTAGTTTGGCATCTAGATTAGACAAGGGTTCATCCATCAACAAAATGCGCGGATTGGTTGCCAGAGTGCGGGCAATCGCTACCCGTTGCTGTTGGCCTCCAGATAATTCCCCAGGATACCGAGTGGCATACTCCTCGATCTTGAGCATGGCGAGCAACTCGTCAACACGCTGGGTGATCTTTCGCTTGTCCCATTTGAGGTTTTCCAGTCCGAAAGAAATATTCTTGTAGACTGTTAGATGCGGCCAAAGGGCGTAGTTCTGGAATAGAAAACCAACATCTCTCTTATCTGGGGAAATGTTGATTCCCTTCGCGGCCGAGAATATCAATTTACCATCAATGAAAATCTCCCCCTCTGTAGGGGTTTCCAGACCAGCAATCATTCGCAGCGTGGTCGTCTTCCCACAACCAGATGGGCCTAATAATGAGATAAAATCACTATCGCAGATTTCTAAGTTAAGGTTATCAACTGCAGTCACTTCCCCAAAACGCTTTGTCACGTTTTGTAGTACAATATCAGGCATTTATATCAACCTCCTATTCCTTTATCAATGGATGCTCCGGTAAGTCGGTTTATTGCAAAGTTGCATGCTAAAACAACCAGTATTATGATCAAGTTGATGGCATTGGCATATTGATTCCAACCCTTTTCATTGTATTGAAAAAGGAGAGTAGTAAGCATCCGTGTTGATGGTGTTACCAATAAAACAAACAGGGATAATTCTCGCATCCCCGATGTAAAGGGAAGCAAATAACCTGAAATGAAGCTGGACTTTTGGATTGGTATCAGAATGCGAGTCATGCGCTTAAACCAGCCGATACCAAGCATAGTACCTGCTTCCTCTATTTCATTGCTGAGCTGAAGCATCGAGCTGATGCCAGCCCTCGAAGCAAAAGGCAAGTATTTAACGGTGCCAATCAAAACCAATAGGGCGAATGTTCCATATAACGCAGGTATTGGCCCCCGGCGTACTGCAAACATGGACAAAAATATGGCCCCAAATGCCATGTTAGGGATCAAGTAAGGGAAAAATGTCAGGTTGTTTAAGAGCTCTGACGCCTTTGAGCCCCTAAGCCGCACGATTGCGTAGGCTCCCAGGAAGCCTATTGTTCCCGCTAACAATGCACAAGCTACAGAAAGCTTGAGGCTATTCCACAAGCCCACCAATATGTTTTGATTGCGCACGATACCCGGTTCGCTACTTAACCGCCCCACGACCCCATCGCCAATCCAGAACTCTGCTGTAAAATTCGACCAATGGTAATTGCCTGGTTCTAGGATTAGGGACTCAACAGCAAAGCTGATCAAGGGTACAATGGAAATGCTGGCCACAAAAACGAGCATAATCACAGAGCATATACTCCGTCCCCGCCCTAAATTTACAAGCGAAATATTGGAACTCTTTCCAGTCACCGTCGCGTAGGATCTTCTCCCTCCAATAAGGCGCTGGTTAATTGCTAAGATCAAGACGCTTAGTAAAATCATTAATAATGCCAAAACATACCCATACCCTGGGTTTAAGCCATTCAACGTTCGAAACATCTGTGTTGTCAATACCTGGTAGCGTACAGGTAGACCTAAAAACGACGGCACTGCAAAAGCGCTCATCGAAGAAGAAAATGTCAGCAAGAACGTCGATAGAATGGCCGGTAATACCATAGGAATAGTAATTTTCCACATGATTTTGAGTCTGGAAGTCTTAAGAATCACTGCTGCTTCTTCCAGATTAGCATCCATATTACGCAGAACACCGCCGATTAGAATGTACGCAAATGGTGCATAATGTAACCCAGTTACCAAAATTATCGGGAAAGCCCCATAAGCAAACCAATTT
>DHNI01000072.1:18726-21790 GCA_002409455.1 Firmicutes bacterium UBA5420
CTGTTAATGCCGTGAAGATCCCCGGGGCGCCGCCAACCACTCTATTCTTAAAAATGTTCATCCATGCCAGAGCTAATGTCCAGGAAGGCATAATATAGGGGAATACAAAAAGTGTCGACAAGATTTTCTTGAAACGAATATTCGTCCGCGTCACAAACCAGGCAAATGCGCCCCCAATAGCAATGGCCACGACACATGACCACAGTGAGACCGTCAATGAATTTAGCATTGGCTTGTACAAAATGTTAACGCTTCCAGCATCAAACATGACTTTTTTCCAATGATAGGTAGTAAAGTCTCCAATCGCTTTACCACTAATGCGCATAACCTCAGAGGCATGAACCGTTATAGTATCAATAACAATACTAATCATGGGTAATACTGTAAGGTATGCCAATGTAAGGGACAGGACAATAAATATTACATTATGTGGTTTTTTCAAGTAGAACTTGGTGCGATTTAGTAGGTTCAAATTAACCCTCCTTCTCCAAACCTGTCAAAATAACTATTCTCCCTAAAAACGCTAACCTAGATTTTTAAGGAGAATAGTTTCTTTAGTCCAAAGTACTTCCTGGATCTAGTACATATATGAGTTTAGGAAATCTTCAACCTCGGCCCGATTCTGAAAAGTCCATTCAGGATCTTCACGAACCAAGATCTCATCCCAGAACGATAAGGGATAGTCTCCATCAGGTATTGGTACGGTTGGATTCGGAGAATAATCACCTGTGGTATGAATCCACGGTCCGAACCCTTCATCCGTTAGCAAGAATTCGATAAAAAGCTTGGCTGCATTAGGGTTGGCTGCCTTACTGTTAATCAAGGCATACATTGGGTAATAGAAGCCAGAAAATGGCTCCAAATCCATGGCCGGGGCTAATGCTAAGTTCTTATCTTGGTTGCCTGGCCCAACCTTATTAAAGGTAAACAATCCTATTAGTTGCTCCGATTGCCCTTTTGCTCCAACGGCCTCCGAGATTCTTGTATCAGAAGTACCGAGGACTACTCCATTTGCGAATATTCCCTTAATCCATTCATATCCCGCATTAGGAGTGGTTAGCTCGATTTCTACCCCATAGTGATTCTTATAGGCCTTCTCTAGCTCAGCTGCAAGGCTAGGCGAGGTTACCATTGTAAAGAAGTTCGCGTTTACACCTTCTTGAAAGGGATCCTTTAAGTGTAGACGGCCTTGCCACTCTGGATCAGTAAGTGCCCAGACATTTGTGATAGGGCTTTCTTCTGCGTTCTCCGAATTATAAACAAAAAGCTTATTACAGAACTGAAACACCATGGGCGTTTGATATGTGTCGGGGATAATATCCGCTAAAGAGTCGGGAATATAGTTTTCAAGATAACCTGGCTGGATTAATTCACCAAATACCCTGCCACCATCTTGGGCAAGAACAAAGTCTGCACCTGCAACGTCCGCAATGTTTTCCCGTGTTACTTTCGCAATCATTTCGCCATCACCTAATTGGCTGTATTCTACCCTGATGTTATACTTTGCCTGAAAGGCTTCTGCTGCAGCTGCAATACGACTTGTGGCTGAATAGACTACGACTACGCCCTCAGCCTGAGCGTGTTCGATCAGCTCAGCCGAAGGGCCCTCATACATTAGTGCACTACCAGAAACAAGAAACAAAGTTGCAACGCTTACTACCAAAAGAACAAACATGTACTTGTACTTGTGCTTTTCCAAATAATTCTCCTCCTTAAGTTTTGGTGATTCGGCTCCAACTCTAGATTAATCTTACATTAATTTATCGTTGGTGTCAGATTAACATTACCATCACATTCCTTTGTTGTCAACTCAAATATTCTCCTTTCCAAGAAAGGATCATCTCCAAGACCTGGGTACCTGCAGAAAGCCCCATTGCGGCAACGGCCTCCTCTTTGTGCATCCGTAGAATCCTTGGGGTCGTTGTTCATTGAGATTTAGCATGATATAATAATATACAATCAATAAAGAGTGTCTTAAGTATCGCTAAACATAAAGCCGGGAGTGTGTTATATATGGCAAAAAAAGTACTTGTTGTAGATGATGAGGCCCATGTTGTGGAACTTTTGAAAATGAACTTAAAGCAACATGGTTATGAACCGCTCTGTGCCTACTCGGGTATGGAAGCGCTTGAGTCTGCCGAACGCTATCTGCCAGATTTAATCTTATTGGACATCATGATGCCGGATATAGATGGAATTGAAACATGTAGAAGGCTGAAACAGAACCCCAAACTGCGGTCGATTCCTATCATCATGTTGACCGCCAAAAGTGAGGAAATTGACAAGGTTATTGGCTTAAGTGTTGGGGCAGATGACTATGTAACCAAACCCTTTGGGCTAAGAGAACTGTTTGCCCGAATCAATGCCATTTTGCGAAGAAATCACTTTACAAGTGACCACCTTCTAATGGCGGGGGATATTCAAATTGATACCGCGGCCTATCTGGTGACCGTTGCTGATCGGCGAATTGACTTAACGCCTTCTGAATTCAGCATTCTGAAACTACTGGTTGGCAATGCTGGTAATGTAGTCACCAGGGAACAATTGGCTACGTATCTGAGCCCTGATTCTTCCATCGATCAAAGCACCCTGAATGTCCACGTATTAAAATTGCGGCGGAAAATTGGGGATTTCCGTATTGAGACTGTACGTGGTGTTGGCTACAGACTAAACGTCATCGCAGATACGGAGACTGAACATCATGAGAAAAAGAAATCCTGAAGAAAATGGAGCTAAAGAGAAAACGCTGAAAGCCTTCCTCTATATGACGATCGCACTCTACATGCTATTGGTTATCCTGCAAGGGTTCATGAACAATATACGCAGAGAAGAGCATATTCAAGAGGCATTCAGGATGACAGCTGCTCTCCAGAATGATATTCAGAGCAACCTTTTCCCTATGGAAAGACTGGCTGCACAGATAACTGGATTAGCAGACCTAACTAACAGTCGTATTTCTATACTGACGGAAAACGGATCCTTAATACTAGATTCCTCGCCAAATAATGTGACGCTTAACTCCTATATCTATAACGTTGAAGTCCTAGAGGCGAAGAAAGGGAGC
>DHNI01000072.1:22000-22938 GCA_002409455.1 Firmicutes bacterium UBA5420
ACCCCTCCCTTCCCTATTGGTGATATCTCCGTCATACTTCATCTAGAGAAACCCCTATCGGGCGGCGAAGCACTAAAGCACGCCTGGTTCCTGGTTTGGCTTTCCATCACTGCCTTTGTTTTTGGTATAGCGTTTATGATGTTTTCTTCAAAGGGCGGGCTTAAAGGGCCACTTCCAAAAGATGAATCAACCCACTCCTTGGAGCAAACGATTGCCAGAGATTTTGCTGACGACCGCATTAGCCGCCTAAGCACCTTGTTTACAGGCTTGAAAGACGGAATCATATTGTTTGATTTATCAGGTGCTATACAGATGATTAACCCGCAAGCAAAGGAGTTTATTGGTGTTGATAACGAGATTTTCTTTCGAGATATCCGGGAGATTGGTCAATCGAACTACATTATGAACTTGCTGTCGCAGGAGGTCACTCATGTGATGGAAACAAAGACCAATAGCAGATTTGACTTGAGGATCGATGAAGACGTGATCTTAGAGGTAAGCACATCGCCAATCGCGAATAAATATCGCCCCTTTCAAGATTATGGTATTCTGGCGATTCTTAGAGATGTAACCGAGATCAAAGAAGCGGAACAGCAGAGGGTTGATTTTGTTACCAATGTCTCCCATGAGCTAAGAACACCCCTGACTCTGATTAGCGGATTTGTCGAGACCCTACGAGAATGGAATTCCATAAGTGAGGAAGAGCATTCACAGGCTTTAGATATTATTAGTGTCGAGGCCCAAAGGTTAACACGCCTAATATCCCAGTTACTGGAGCTGTCTCACATTGAGCACCAAATTCATACTGATTACACAACAAACTTCAATGCTGTTGAAACGATCTCGAATTCTTTGCCACTGATTAGAATTATGGCAGAGAAAAAGCAACAACAGTTCACCTGCAACATTCCAACCGATGATGCACATATCTTCGGAAA
>DHNI01000072.1:23217-23360 GCA_002409455.1 Firmicutes bacterium UBA5420
AATGCCTATGTTGATAAGAACTTCCTTGTTATCTCCATATACAATGAGGGGATTGCCATTCCCAAAAAAGAACAACAACGCATTTTCGAACGTTTCTATCGCATTGATAAAGCACGTAACAGCAAAATTCCCGGCAGTGGGCT
>DHNI01000057.1:0-838 GCA_002409455.1 Firmicutes bacterium UBA5420
GCCCACCTCACTTTGTTTTTTGCTCTGTATAATCTACATTCGAGCATCTATGTGCATATATTAAAGAACATCCTCGCTGCTTCACTTTCATATTATCACAAAATAACTCGGATGTAAATGTTTTTGAGCTAATTCCAAAGAGGGTATTGCAGCTCCAGCGATAGCTTTTGCCCGATGATTCGATCATTTTCCTTAGGCAATTTGAAAATTGCACAATTTTTCTAGGCAGTAATAGGTATTGTTCTTTAACTGTGTTCTTCCGTAACACGCCCCACCCCTTTTCCTGACGCCACGATGGCTTCTGGGGGCGTCGAAGGGGAACGAACAGGCTCTTAGATGGTGCTTGGTAAAGGAAGGAGGTTATTCTTGTTGTCCGCTGTCTTGGCTGCCGAATGAGTGGCAAGCCGCTCTTCGGGTCCTGGGGTAATGCCTGGGGCCTTTTTTGCGTTCCAAAACCTACATTAGAGGAGAGATTGAAGATGAGAACACCGATCGTAGTACCAGAGCAGTTCATCTTATTGATTGAAGGAAAGCCCGTTGTGCTTTATGCGGGACTTTTGCACGTGGCCCAAGAGGAGGGAATCAAGGAGCTATCTGTCTCCATTCAGCAGATCCCCAGCATCGAAAATGGACAGACTGCCATTGCCAGTGCTAAAGCTGTGACCAGTGATGGATCCGTGTTTATTGATGTGGGCGATGCCAGCCCAGAATCTGTGGGTGCTGACAAGTTCATTCCCCACCTGCTTCGAGTAGCTAGTACCAGAGCCAAGGCCAGAGTCCTTCGTGATGCTTACGGCATTACCATGACGTCTGTCGAGGAGCTTGTCACTGATCGCAC
>DHNI01000057.1:1055-6027 GCA_002409455.1 Firmicutes bacterium UBA5420
CAAATGATGGTTCTGCACAGCCTGGCACTGCAGCTTAACTTCACGGATGAGGACATTTCAAAGCTTGACTCCCTAACTAAACATCAAGCGAGCCTGACCATTACCGAGCTTAGTGCTAAGGTTCGAGCCCAAAGAACAGAAAGGAGCGCTTCCTCCTTGTAGGGGGTGCTTCTGCCTTGAAAGGATGATGAACTTGACTAGAAGGTTCCTATTAACACCAGAACAGCGTCAAGCCGTAGAGATCAAGTCCCAAGATGTTGTTGTCCTAGCTAATCCTGGGGGAGGTAAGACCGCCCTGCTCGTGGAGCGAATTCATCACTTGGTGAAAACGCTCCAAGTTCCACCAGAGTCTATTATGGCCCTCACCTTTACCTCAAAGGCTGCCACAGAACTTCGCCAGCGGGTACACAAGAGGGTTGGTGTAACATCCAAAGCCATGTGGATCCGCGCCTTTCATAGCGCCGGTCTGCAGCTGCTTAGGACATTTCCAACAGCTGCCGGTCTTAGGGATGATTTTACTATCATTGATGTAGAAGAACGCAAGGGGCTTTTGTGCCGGTTTGTACTCACGCAGCAAAGGCATCGATACCTTTCCGACGATGAGCTCGTAGATCACATTACTAAGGTAAAAAATGGGATGGTTCTGCTCAGCGATTTGCCCAGCGACATCCAGATGGCCATTGATCTTTACGAGCGAGTCATGCGGGAACAAAATGCCATTGACCTTAATAACATGGTCGTGAAGGCTGTGGACGTATTAAAGAACCCGGCAATCAGGCATCAGATCCACAAACGTTTCCACCACATCCTGATCGATGAGTATCAAGACATCAATGCCGTGCAAGAGAGGCTCGTACAGCAAATGTTAGGGGCACAAGCTAGCCGGTACCTTGTTGGAGATCCCGACCTGAAGCGGATGAAGAGGATGCCGATGAGAAAACCATCTCGTTCTTTAAGATTGTCTATGTCTTTGATTTCAGCCAGACCGAAGGAGAGGAACTGCCAGAAGCCCCTATTACTGCAAGTTGCGGTGATGAGGGGCTTCTTCCTATTTTGGAGGAAATTGTCGAAAATCGTGGTTACGGTAAAGCATGGATTCCAGCAACATCGGACTCTGAAACATCAGTCTTGTAAACCCAGTAATCCGCCAAATTTGCGTTTTGGTAATCATCCTCTACACATCTTGTCATGGACGGATTTGAGAGAAGACGACACAATAAAAAGAAAGCCATCTTACAGACGGCTTTGGAATTGTTCAGTCAGTATGGGTTTGACAAAGTGTCGATGACGGACATTGCAGAAATAGCGCGCGTTTCGAGAGCATCCATCTATAATTTCTTCGATAGCAAAGACAATCTCCGGCGTACCATCATAAGAGATTTTCTAGAAGACAGCATTGGAAAAGTCCACGAACTCCTTAATAAACAGAGACCAAGGCCATAATCCTTTTCCTTCCCTCTTCCGTCAAACCGTGAAGTTTAATTCTTTTGACTCCTGCCTGTCTAATTATTTTGGCAAATTATCTCTGGCCGAAGTTATTCGTTTGTAGCCGATCCCAAACCGCGATTGATATAATAGCACCAGAACACCGACAAAACTATATAAGCGCTGCCGCCTTTTGTGTTAGCGAAAGCGATAATGTCTTTCTGCAGGCCGTCAACCACTTGATGCTTAAGCTCCACCGTAGGACTTTCTTCAAGCTTCATGACAACGACCTCCTGCTATTACTCATCACTTGTTCTAACACATTCTAACCATTCTGGTCAAAGAATGGGCGAGAAGCTATTATGGAGCTCTCAATAGCCAACATTGTACGCAATCTGCTGTCCCAATGGAGTTTTATGTTACGCCTAAACTCTGTCCCATATTCTAGACGCCTCACGGCCTCAGCGATTTTTGTCATTGGAATGGTGCGTAAAGCCATGGGTTCATCAAAATCAATATAAGCACGATACCATGTGCCTCATATGGGTAAGTTCAAATTCAGTGAGGTAATCTTGGCAATAACGACATCAGTTTTTGGAGTTCCCCCTCGGAGCATCCTACCAAGTCGCAAGGCCCATATTGGGGCGTTCTGCGCTCGCCCATTGTACAAGAACCTCTGCCACTCTGTGACCATGAATGGCAAAATGATCATTATAATGGTCAATTTCGCGGGAAACCTCACGCCCGCCCTCGTTTTGAACTATAAAGTATTTCTTAATAGTTGCCTCCGGCTACAATTCGTAATCGGCAAAATCTTCTTGATATCCTGATTGATTGCGGTTACATCATACAAAGAGATGCATTCTCGGGGTCAGCCAAATGGCGATCTCTAGCTATCTTGGGTTCCCATCGCAAAGCTATTCTCAAACAACATTTAAGCGTTATACTGGCCAAACACCTGGAAAATACCGCGGCGTAGACATGGAGCTGGAATCTGCATTCGCTAGGGCAATCGAGTTCGGTACCTACAAAGATTCTTTTCCAGCTACGCAAACCCAACGAACTATCCGCGCTCTTCTGAGAACCCACTGGCCTAAATTAAATTGAGATATTCCCGTCGTCCATCAACTATGGCGTAGATAATCACCAACTTGTCCGCTTCATTAATCCTATAAAACACAAGATGGCGCTCAACAACCAACACCCGATAACCCTGTTTCTTTAAAATCGAATACCTAGGCGGACTTCCCGACTCTGCAAACTCCTGAAGCCGATTAATCGCACTTTCAATTTTGCCTAAATAAGCTAAAGCCACATCAACATCCCCTGTATCTTCCACAATGTAAAATATGACTTCTCGTAGCTGATCCTCTGCCTTATCAGTCCTCAACATTCTATACATCAAACTTTTTTCTAGCTAATAAAGAAGCACGAACTTGATCAAAACTATCTTGCATAGAAGCAACACGTCCACTCTTGACATCTTCGTCCGCTTCAGCAAGTGTTCTTAGCAACTCAAGTTCAGATTTCATTTGGTTATACTGCTGTAACCCTAACACAGCAGTATCTCCTCTGCCATTCACAGTAATAATCACCACATTTTTTGATTCCCTGCACTGCATAGAGATCTCGTTATAGTGATTCCTCAAATCGGATGATGGTCTAATTACTTCCACACCGACACCCCGTTTCAGATTATCGTCTAGTCAAATTATATCATCTAATGTCTATAACGTTAAAATTGCTTTCTCAAATCAAATGCTTTCCCTAACGACCTGGCGATCACATTACTACGCACTCAACATACATGTCTGGGGAAACGACATCTTTTCAAGGATATGACCTGTCCCTCTATCGTCGGCAAAACTCACAGCCTAAGCCTCGTCTTGTCTTATTACTTAAACTTGTCCTTCGGCAGATAGGCTGTGTTTTTACCCCTGCCTGTGATCTCCAACAAATCTTTCTCCACCATTGATCGTAGGATTCGCCCCGCCATACTTTGTGAAATGTTCAGCTCATTTTGAACGTCCTTCCTGCGTAGCGGACTGTTCTTACGTGGCCAAAAAGAAATCTTGACTTAAAGTTAACTCTACGTGGTACTATGAGGGTACACTGAGTAGTTTTATCAAATATCTGAAGAAACTGGGGGAAGCGAGATGGCAAGAACACAGATCGATCTTCTGAAAGGAAGCATACTAAAAGTGATGATAGCCTTTGCTATTCCCTTTCTTGTATCAAACATCTTCCAACAGCTTTATAATACTGTGGATACCATTATTGTAGGCTATAACCTGGGAGACGCCTCTTTAGCAGCCATCGGAGCAAGTGGACCCCTATATAATCTCCTGGTTGGCTTGGCTCTGGGGATAGGGAGTGGAATGAGCATTGTTCTGGGCCGTAACTACGGTGCCGGAGATCAAGAGCGCTTAAAGAGCTCCGTCGCAGCTACACTAATCATTGGAACCATTGTTACGATTGCACTCATGATTCTTTCTCGCTTGACGATCATGCCCTTACTAAGACTCCTAGAAACTCCTTTAGAAATTATGGATGAAGCCTATTCATATATTGCGGTGATTACCTCGTTCGTCGGTGTCATGATGGCATTTAACGTCTTTTCTGGTATTTTGCGCGCCATTGGCGATAGCGTTATGCCATTGATCTTCTTGGCCATCTCAGCACTTGCCAACATTGGACTTGATCTTTTGTTTATCAAGAGCTTTAAGATGGGTATCAGAGGTGCAGCCATTGCCACGATCATTGCACAAGGTTTGTCTGCAGTTTTGTGTCTAATTTACATATTCAAAAAGTGTCCTTTTCTTATTCCAGCTAAGAAACATTTCGCATTTGACAAAGAGCTCTATGCGGATCTAGTCAGCCAAGGAGTCTCCATGGGTTTGATGAACTCCCTCGTCAATTTAGGGTCACTGGTTATGCAATACGCCATTAATACCCTGGGCTACTTAGCCATAGCCGGTTATCTAGCCGGCAAAAAGCTTTTCTTTTTTACGGTGATGCCTCTCGTTGCCATGTGTTCCTCACTATCTGCGTTTGTAGCCCAGAACAAGGGCGCCGATCAAGGCTTTAGAATCAGGAAAGCCGTGAAGTATGCCAACTTGATCTCCATTACCTGGGCCGCGTTTGTCATCGTTTTTGCTCATTACGCCGCTCCCGTGTTGGTAAGGCTCTTGACCGGTTCCGAAGATATGACGGTCATAACCTATGGAGTGAGGTTTATCCGACTTGTGACCCCTTTTTACTTGGTTCTAGGGCCGTTATTCAATCTCCGCTATGCTTTACAAAGCCTTGGCAGAAAAGTCATACCTCTTGTCTCCAGTATCATCGAGCTTATCGGTAAGGTTATCTTTACCTTCTGGATCTTTCCGTTTACAGGCTATCCAGGCATTATTCTATGTGAGCCGGCTATCTGGTGTATCATGTTCGTCCAGCTTTTCTTTGCGTTCTATAGCGATCCATATGTCAAAGCACACAGGCACGAACAGCAGTATACCAGAACTATGTAGTGGTTCGCTATCCAAGGACACGG
>DHNI01000057.1:6237-8434 GCA_002409455.1 Firmicutes bacterium UBA5420
TCGTTATATTCCCCACCTCCCTGCACACTAATGACACAGGCTATTTTCCAAACGAATAGCGCATAGAGCGATGGCTTTTATTTCTCAACTAACTCTTGTGACGCGAGATTGTGCTCACGCCGGCCCTTAAGCTAAAGAGCCATCGCTTGGCTGAGTCTCTTTTTCCGCTTTTGCTTTAAGACGATTGATGAACAACTTTTGGCCGCCCAGGGCTAGTAAATAGGCAAGTCCAGCGGTAATAACAATCACGGCACCTGCAGGTAGATCAAGATTGTATGCTACTGCTAACCCACCCAAGGTGAAAACCAGACTCAGTCCCGTAGCCGCCCCCATCATGTATCCTAAAGTGTGGGTAAACAGTCCAGCAATAGCCGCGGGCAAGGTCAAAAGGGCAATAACCATGATCAAACCGACAATCTTGATCAGAATTACCACAGTTAAAGCGATTAGGCAGAGCAGAAGGATGTACAAAAAAGTCACCGGCAACCCCCGAAGCCGGGCATGTTCTTCATCGAAGGCAATAAGCAAGAACTGGCGATAAAAAACCGTTACGAGAAGAATGATGGAAAGATCTAAGTAGATCAAAATCCGCAAAACCGGATTGGTGACCATTAGAATGTTGCCAAAGAGAAAGCTCATTAAATCAACATTATAGCCGGGGGTCAAAGACATAAACACAATTCCCACGGCCATGCCCACTGCCCACAGAGCACCAATAATGGTATCCTCGTGTTGCTTGGCCTTAACATTGACAAAACCAAGCAAAACCGCAGCCCCCAGGGCAGCAACAATCGCTCCCGCTAAAGGATCCACTCCCAAATAGTAAGCAACCCCCATGCCGCCTAAAACAGTATGGGCAATTCCCCCGCTGATAAACGTTATCCGTTTGACTACTACATACGTTCCAATTAGCCCGCTAGCCAAACTAGCGAGAACGCCCGCGAAAACCGCGTTTTGCATAAAGCTATATTTCAATACAGCCCCAAGAAATTCACCCATTTTCGTTCCACACCTTCTTTAGTCTTAGAGATTACACTGATGTTCAATCATGTCCATCGGGCTTTGGTACAAACCCGCCACAACGTCCTTCGTGATCTCCTCCGTGGTATGAATGACCATCCTCCGGTTTAGGCAAGCCACCTGATCAACGTAGGAGGACACAAACCCTAGATCGTGAGAAACAATAATAATTGTGATCTCTTCGTTTAGCTCCGTAAGCAACGCGTAGACATCCTCTTCCACCCTACTGTCTACACTGGAGGTAGGTTCATCAAGGATCAACAATTTAGGTTTGCCAACCAAGGCCCGAGCAATTAACACCCGCTGCTTTTGACCACCAGATAGTTCTCCGTAACGCAGATTAGCCAAGTCCTCGACTGCGAGTGTTCGCATTGCTTCCTTGGCCAGAGCCAGATCCGTAGCAGAATAGCGAGGAAACAGAGAATGGAGACCTAATCGTCCTGTCAACACAACATCAAGTGCCGAGATGGGAAAGTCCTGGTCAAAAAGGCCATGTTGCGGCACATAACCGATCAAATGACGGGCCTTCTTTGGTGCCAAACCAAAAACCCGCAAATCCCCCTTATTGGGGCGTAATGTACCCAAGATTAAGCGCAGTAACGTCGTTTTCCCTCCACCATTTGGCCCAATAATCGCCAAAAAGTCCTTTTCCTTGACCTCTAGATTGAGATTTTCCAAGATCAAGCGATCCTCATAGGCGAAACTGATGCCTTCCAGTTTTATCACAGGGATCATAATCAAAGCTCCTTTTGAATAGTATCGGCAATCAACCTAAGGTTAGCAAAATAATCTTCCGCTAAAGGATCTAGAACCACGAGTTTTGCTCCCACGGCGTTTGCCACGGCAAGCGCTGTTTCGGTGGGCTTTTGCGCCTCCAAGAAGATCACCTGAATCCCCTCTTTTTGTGCTAGTTCAGTTAGCTCGGCTAGGGCTTTAGGCCCTGGTTCCTTCCCCTCATGTTCAATCGGAAGCTGCTCCAAGCCATAGCGATCAAACAAATAGCCCCAGGCTGGATGGAACACCATCACTTTCTTCGTCAAAAGTCCGCCAAGAGTTTCTCGAAGCTCCAAGTGCAGTTGATCCAATTCCAGCTGAAAGCCTTCAAGATTATTCTTGTAAAATTCAACATTCTCCGGATCGAAACCCACTAACTTGTTGTAAATCGTCTCTGCCTGCA
>DHNI01000057.1:8515-8793 GCA_002409455.1 Firmicutes bacterium UBA5420
GCGACCCTGGTTCGATCGATCGCTCTGAGGGAAATGCCTTCCCTAGTGTCGACGATCTTCAACTTTGGATTAAGCCCTTGAATTCGATCGATCCAGGCAGACTCAAAGGGAACGCCAATTCGAAAATAGAGGGTCGTTTCCGCCAAAGCAGCCATCTGTTTCGGCAAGGGCTCATATGTTGTCGGGCTTTGCCCCGGTCCGACCAACACTGAAACGTCAACATTTTCGCCCCCGATCCGTTCCACAAAATATTTTTGCGGTAAGATGCTGACAAAGAC
>DHNI01000059.1:0-4943 GCA_002409455.1 Firmicutes bacterium UBA5420
ACTGCTTTTTTGAAGAATATCACCCGAGGTAGGATCTCGATTAATGCTGCCTACATGGAGGAGTTATGAGAACAAATATGCAGAACGAACAATTAGTAGCCATCTTCTCCGAGAATGGTTTTACCTTGGATTATGATCCAAGCTCAACCAAGGGAAGGCGAGAGGCCGTAATCGCTATGGAGGATGCAATCTACAAACAATACCTCGAGGATCCATACGCTGCCCTTTTTTCGCTTGGTTGCACGAACGGTATCCATGCGTTGTCCCCATCTTTAGTCTTTCTAGCTCGAGTTGCGACGAAGTTTATCGAGCGTCTAGCTCAGACGGTGGACGTAGAATCTACTAGGGAAGATGCGGTTATCACGGCGACCGATGAGGATGTAAGCATCTTGATGGCGCAGGTACCCTTTGCTCTCGGTGCCGAATTTATTACAGACAACTGGATCAAAGATGCTTTCTACCGCCTAAAACAGGTTTTCGTCCGAGAAATCGCCATTTATCCCGGTAGCGTAGACAGCTACTTACGTGACCGTGGCGCTAAAGTGGCGGTTGTTGGGCGCGTGTTTTTCCATCTAGTAGAGAATAGAAAAGATGAGAGCTTTCCCTTTGCCTTTTTGGCAACCTACAGTACGGAGCAGGCCAAAGCTAAGAAACCCTCAAGGACGCATACCCCCTTGCAGAATGCTCTGCTTGAATATAAAGGGCAGGACGAGCTTCTTTTAAAGCTTCTTTCCACAGTAAGCTCCGCGGCAGAACAAAGCGGGCTCCTATCAGGTCTTGTGGAAAGCGGCGAACTTTTCAGCCCCCTTAGGTTTTCCAGCAATGAAGCGTACACCTTTCTCCAAGAGGTACCACTATATGAGGAATGCGGCATTCTATGTAGAATTCCCGATTGGTGGAAAAAGAAAAGTAGCGGTTTAACCCTCGCAGTGAGCGTTGGTAACCGTGAACCAGCAAAACTTGGAATCGATAGTCTTCTAGAGTTTGAACCAGGGCTCTACCTGGGGGAGGAAAGAATCACCGAAGAAGAACTACGAGCCCTCTTGGCCGAAACGTCTGGCTTACATTTCATCAAAGGCAAGTGGGTAGAGGTTGATTCGGAGAAGCTTCAAGCCACACTGGCCGCTTATGAGAAGGCTAAAGAGTTAGCCCAAAGCGGGGGATACACGTTTGCAGAGGCCATGCGTCTCGAACTCAACCTTCGGCAGACGCTAGGTGTGGAAGAGGATCAGGTTACTATAGAGGTTACCAATGGTGAGTGGCTCCGTGAAGTTATTGATAAGCTAACTCGCCCCGTTTCAATCCAGGATGTAGCCCCCGGCGATGATTTCAAGGCCACACTTCGAGAATACCAGCAGGAAGGGCTGAATTGGCTTAAGCTCATGCAGGATTTGGGGTTTGGAGCCTGTTTGGCCGATGATATGGGGCTAGGCAAGACAGTCCAAGTCATTGCCTTACTAGAACAGATGCGCAAGACGAATCCGGGTAAGGTGTTACTTATTATTCCCGCATCGTTAATGGGTAACTGGCAGAAAGAGCTAGTGCGCTTTGCCCCGAAGATAAAGTATCAAGCTATCTATAGTACTAAAGACGATTTTGATCTCGCCAGCGATGACGAAAGCTTGATCATTACGACCTATGGTTTAGCCACCCGCCTCGAAGAATTGCAGGCTATAGAATGGGATCTCATTATCCTTGATGAGGCCCAGGCGATCAAAAACCCTGGCACTAAGCAGACGAAAGCTATTAAACAGCTGTCAGGGAAGGCAAGAATCGCTCTGACGGGCACGCCCATCGAGAACCGCTTAGCGGATCTTTGGTCGCTTTTTGATTTTCTCAATTGTGGTTTGCTCGGTTCAGCCAAGGAGTTTAAGGCCGTAACTAAGAGCCTCGGCAATAATGGCCTAGACTATTCTAAGCTACGTCAAATGATCAGCCCCTTTGTTTTGCGACGCCTAAAGACGGACAAGTCCATCATTGCTGACCTGCCAGACAAGATTGAACTCAAGGCCTATACTGGCCTTTCTAAAAAGCAGGTTGTGTTGTATCAGAAGCTTGTGGCGGAGCTTGAAGAGAATCTACAGTCTGCTGAAGGTATTGGCCGGAAGGGCTTAGTCTTAGCCAGCATTATGAAGGCAAAACAAATCTGTAACCACCCTGATCAATACTTGGGGCAATCCTCCTTTTCAGCCCAACACAGCGGGAAGTTTGAGATGTTGAAGGATATCTGTGAGACTATCGTAGAGAAGCGCGAACGAATCTTAGTGTTTACGCAATTTCGGGAAATGATAGGGCCTTTGGCTGAGTTGCTTACAACCATATTTGGCCGTGAGGGTTTGGTTCTACATGGGGAAACTCCGGTGAAAAAACGCGCGGAGTTAGTAGATCGTTTTGGAGCTGCAGAGTACATTCCCTTTATGGTCTTATCTTTAAAAGCCGGTGGGGTAGGTCTTAACCTCACTGCCGCTAATCACGTCATTCACTTTGATCGCTGGTGGAACCCTGCCGTAGAAAACCAGGCCACAGACCGGGCTTTTCGTATTGGGCAGCAAAAGAACGTGATGGTGCACAAGTTTGTAACTTCCGGAACCATTGAGGAGAAAATTGATGCGATGATTGAAGAGAAGAGCCAGTTAGCCGAAGACATCTTGGCCTCATCTGGCGAAGGTTGGATCACGGAACTAGATAATAAAGAGCTAATGGATCTCTTTACCTTAGCGGCGGGAGGTGAGGGCTAATGGCGCGTTATGGAGATTATCCTGAGTATGTCCCTGTTAGTGCCAAAAAAGCAAAGGCGCAAAAGCAAATCGAGAAGCTAAGGAAGAAGAACCCAAACCTAGCACCAGTGGTACTTGAGGGCAGAAGTATTGCGCGTACATGGTGGGGCAAAGCTTGGAACCATAACCTCGAACTCTACGCAGATTACTCCAACAGATTAGCGAGGGGAAGGAGCTATGTTAGAACCGGTTCGGTTCTAGATTTACAGATTGATACGGGTACCGTTACCGCAATGGTTCAGGGCAGTAGGCGCACGCCCTATACAGTTCAGGTTCAGATAGATCCCTTGCCAGAACGCCAGCTGAAGAATATTGTGAGGATCTGCGATCAGAGAATTACCGATTTAGAACAGCTCATTGCAGGCAAGTTCCCTAAGGAGCTCGGAGAACTTTTTACAGCGAAGGGACAGGGTCTTTTTCCCACGAATAAAGAGATCCACTTTGATTGCACCTGCCCTGACTGGGCCAGTATGTGCAAGCACGTCACGGCAGTCTTATATGGAGTTGGGGCTCGCTTTGATGGGGATCCCATGTTGTTTTTTACTTTAAGGAATATTGATTTTCACCTTCTGCTGAAAAAGACGATTGAACAGAAAATGGAGAGCATGCTCAAAAATGCTGGAAAATCCACGAATCGGGTCTTAGCTGATCCCGATGTATTTGGTTTATTCGGAATTAAAGAAGACGGGGAGGATGGCTAGATGTTGAAGATAGAATCAACACCAAACCATGCTGGCGTAACAATCGAAGGCGACTTTTTTGATTTTGATCAGCTCTATGATGCATTGCATGAAGTTGTTGGGGAAGAGGATGAATATCCAAGCTACTGCACTGCAAGGTCTAGGCTTCTGGCGCTTTGCTATGAACTGCGACATGCTAATATGGGGCATCGAGGCGTTTCCTTTGTGCAAAATGGACTTCACGATGAGACAAGGCGTTGGCTGGGCATTGTGGCCCCTGATAAGAATGTTTACTTAAGCACCAATGTTCTCTGGCCAGAGTTGTTGTTTTACACTATGGCTCTCAATGACTTTGTTAAACTCCGGGCCAAGAAGCTTTTGAAGAATCACTATGATTCGTTCACGCACAAAAACGTGGCTTGGGATCTGAGCCTGGCCCAGGTGAGATTATTTCAAGCCCGTGTCCATCGGTGCATCGAACAGACGGTGTCTCCAACCGTCCTTGGGCGCCTTAAGAACATGATGTTTGGCTACTACGTTTCATTTGATCACTATACCACACAGTATGTGGATGTGTTAAACACCAGATTTCTACAGCTCGATAAGGAACAGCGGGTGAAGAATATCTCTATTATGGTGAAGCGACTGGTAGAGAAGGGTGATGAGTATCAGGAATATCGGGTTGCGGTAAACCAGGCGGCACGCGCTCATGATTGCGCACCAGATAGTATTGAGCTTAACGTAGATTACCCCGAGCAGATTGATTGGTAAGATAACTACAAGGAGGGAAACAATCGCCATGGAGCATAATATCAGACGTACACTCGATTTTTTGAAACAGCAGTTTGATCAAAGCGTGTATATGTCGTCGCACCCAATGGATAAGAAATACAGGCTGGAACATACCATGCGGGTTGCCAAGATCGGCCAGCTAATCGCAAGGGGGGAGGGCTTTGAGGAGGAAACCTTGATTATTGGCTGCCTTTTACATGATCTTAGTTATGTTGATACCTTTAATTCCGAGGATGACTGGTTGAATCATGGTAGAAACGCTGCCAAGATGGCGAGGCCTTTCTTGGAGACTTTGGATCTATCTCAGGAACAGATTGATGCGATCTGTTATGGGATTGCCATTCATGTGGATGATCAAGCCGATTTTCCCGGTGAACGCTCTCCTTTGGCAGTGAGCATAGGGGATTGCGACAATATTGATCGGTTTGATGTCTATAGGATTCATGAAACCTTGAAGAACAGGTCATTTACAGACCTACCCCTCGAAGAACAGGCCGAATATGTTCGCAACGTTCTACAGAAGCTGAGCAAGTATAACGAAATAGAGTTTGCAACCAAGACTGGAACCCACTTATGGAAAGATCGGATAACCTTCCAGATGGAATTCTTTACGAGACTACAGGCACAACTTGATTTGGGGACTGTCCCTCACACAATTTGACGAATTCACGCTAAATTGATCGAGGGACAGTCC
>DHNI01000059.1:5089-5361 GCA_002409455.1 Firmicutes bacterium UBA5420
GGGACAGTCCTTCGATCAATTTAGCGCAATTTAACGGATTCCGCACAATCCTATTTGGCCGATGCGATAATGCCCTCTGCAAAGCTCTTCTGTAGCAAGAGAAAGATCACAATCGTTGGCAGAACACTAATGGAAACAGCCAGCATGAGTAAGCCATAATCGGTAACGTATCCGGCGATAAGGTTAGAGAGAACCAGTGGCATCGTTCGACTATTAGCATTTTGCATAATAATCAAAGGCCAAAGGTAACTATTCCATGCCCCCATAAAGGT
>DHNI01000130.1:0-161 GCA_002409455.1 Firmicutes bacterium UBA5420
CTCTCAGAGTGATTATATAATCAACCTACTTCCTCATACGCCAAGAACCACAGGAAAAATCGATGCCCATTTCTTCAATTTGATGAAAAAGGACGCCTGTTTCATCAATATCGGTCGGGGTGCCACAGTCAACGAAGCTGACATGATCCATGCCTTGGAGC
>DHNI01000130.1:420-691 GCA_002409455.1 Firmicutes bacterium UBA5420
GAAAACGTAATCATTACTCCTCACATCTGCGGGGTTTCTCCGCGGTATACCGAAAAAGCTCTGGAAATAATTGACCACAATCTCAATGCCTATCTAAACGGGGGCGAGATGATCAATGTGGTCGATCTGAAAGAGGGCTACTGATCACACTACATACACCGACCGAGTTTCTCCATCGCCTCATCTTCATGCGCCACGAAGAATACCTGTCTACCCTGATTGCTCTCGCGGATGAAATCCTGCAAGCTCTTACTTGTATATGCGGAAAAGT
>DHNI01000130.1:916-1396 GCA_002409455.1 Firmicutes bacterium UBA5420
TATTATTGCAGCTTTATTTAGAATGATGTGGTAACAACCCGTTTCCCACGCTACTGTAGCGATAAAGTCAAGAGCCGATTGGACGTCAGTTATAACCTCTAGCTCACTTTGTATAACGGCGACTTTAAGCCCATGCTCTTCCCTGATTGTGATCTCCATCATTGCCCTCCCATTCAAGCTGTGGTTCTGTTTCGTCTGCTTGTATTATCATTATACCGCAACTGACATTTAGCACAAGCTTTGCATAGGCATTGATCCGCACCAAAAAAGGTGCGCCTCCATTTCGCAGGCGCACCACACTTTTTATCTCACTGACGACTTGTGAACCTCATATCCCATCGTAGTAATCGCTTTTTCGATTTCGCCAATGGAGACAGTTTCCTCGTCGAAGTCTAGTTTTACCTTGCTAGAGTTAAACATGATTTTTGTGGAGTCGCGATCAACGCCCTTTACGTTCTTTAATGCACCTTCGATCTTTTG
>DHNI01000130.1:1546-1885 GCA_002409455.1 Firmicutes bacterium UBA5420
TTTAATGCACCTTCGATCTTTTGAACACATGACGGACATGTTAGAGTTTCCAATTGAATTGTAGCTGTTTTCACTTTGCCATCTCCTCTCATTCTACACTGTCTAGCTATCTTCGCAGTTGGTAGCGTAGCAATCGCATTCCATTGACGATAACAACCAAGATACTGCCTTCGTGCACGAGCATGCCTATAGACATATTCATCCAATCACTAAACAACACACTAGCCAGCAAGACCAAAACCACACCCACAGCAATCATGATATTCTGCTTCATGTTTCGGGCCGTAGCTTTTGTCAAACCCAGAGCATGCGGTAAACGGCTGAAATCGGAGTTCATTA
>DHNI01000130.1:2028-15397 GCA_002409455.1 Firmicutes bacterium UBA5420
CGGCTGAAATCGGAGTTCATTAAGACAACATCTGATGTTTCAATAGCTACGTCTGTACCGCCACCCATGGCTATGCCAATGTTCGCCAAAGCTAATGAAGGACTATCATTTACACCATCTCCAACAAAGGCAACGATCTGGCCTTCTTCTTCAATGAGCTTCTTGACATAGGCAGATTTGTCTTCGGGAAACATGTGACCATGGGCTTCCGTAAGTTCTAACTCTCGACTGACGGCATCAACTGTTCCCTGGTTGTCACCAGAGAGAACCACAAGATTTCTTACTCCCAGTCGTTTCAACCGCTGCAGATCTTCTTTAACCCCTGCACGTACTTGGTCACGAACACCCATCAAAATCTGCAACTGTCCATCGATAGAAGTCAATACCAATGAGTTTCCATTCTTCTCAAACCGGGCTACATCTGCCCGCGCCTTGTCACTAAGCTTGACACTTTCTTTTTCCATCAAAGCCACATTACCAACAGCCACTCTATGACCACCTACAGTAGCGACAATTCCGCCGCCTTTTACAACTTCTGTATCGGTAACGGCTGAAAACGTCGTCTCACCAACCTTCTCTAGTACCGCTTTTGCCAATGGATGATCTGACTCACGCTCAACACTAGCCAGGTAACCAAGAGCTTGATCGATGTTATCTCCATAGTACTCTGCCTCGGCAACGGAAGGCTTTCCTACCGTTAGGGTTCCCGTTTTGTCAAATACCATTGTGTCCAATCTGCTGAAATCACGGATGACTTCACTGCCTTTTAGTAAGACACCATGACGCGCCCCATTTCCGATCCCTGCAACATTCGAAACTGGCACACCAATGACTAACGCCCCCGGGCAACCTAGAACCAGAATAGTAATGGCTAATTCAATATCTCTTGAGATAAGCCATACTATCAAGGATAGAACGAGGACAGCCGGAGTATAGTATTTGGCGAAACGATCAATAAAGCGTTCTGCTTCCGATTTCGAGTCCTGTGCCTCTTCTACCAGTTCAATGATTTTGCCAAAGGTGGTATCTTCGCCAACACGATCGGCCATGATCTGGATGGTTCCGTTATCTAAGATGGTGCCCGCAAAAACGCGGGAATCCCTTTCTTTGGGAACCGGAATCGATTCTCCTGTAATACTCGCCTCATTAATGCTGCCTTCACCCAGTAAGACGGTGCCATCGACGGGCACTTGAGCACCCGTCTTAACAAGTAGCACATCACCTACATCAACGTCCTCCACATCGACTTCTATGAACTCTCCATCCTCCATCTGCTTCAATGCACGTTCTGGTGCCATTTCGGTTAGTTCTTTAATAGCCGAACGCGTTTTGTTTAATGTACGCTGCTCCAGAAAAGCACCAAAAAGGAATAGAAAGGTGACGATGGCTGATTCTTCAAAGTTTCGAATAAAAAACGCACCCAGGACTGCTATGGTCACTAAGACATCAATGCTTACTACTTTTACCTTTAACGCTTGATAGGCTTGAATCGCAATGGGCGCTACACCGAAGATGGAGGCTAGAATCAAAGCGCCTTCAAAAATGCCCATATGGCCAATTGTCCATAGGCTGAGAAAGCCAACGACAATCAAGATGCCACTCATTGCCATGATCGTATTCTTGCTGCGCAAGATTTGACGTTGCATTCCCTCACTCCCTTCCTATTATCGTTAGACCTCTTAAGCGTGATAGGCCTTATCTAATTCGGCCAACAGATCATATACGGCCTCATAACTTTCACAGACATCACCTGGCACCGCGTAATTGTCTGTGACTTGGCGCAGTTGCTCGAATTCTTCATCTAGCTTTGGTCGTTCTGATCCGGCTGCCTTTGCTTTTACACTGATCTGATCATAAAGTCTCCGGACATCATGAAACTCGGGGTGACTTCCACCATGGACACGTGCTACAACCGGCACATAAAGTTCTAGTTTGCTCATGTGTTGTTCCTTTAGTTGATTAAATGTGGTCATCGTGCACTCTCCTTTTCACGTATCATCTGTTTAGTGTTGGCGTTCTATGTGTAGTCTAGCATCACTTTGCCTTAGAAAAAATGATCTAGGTCAAATTCTAAAGGAAGAGCAAAAAAGGCACTCAGGAAAATCCCGAATGCCTCATTGCACTACCCAGACTATGCTTGCACATTGTGATGTTGACAAATGCCTTGAACCATGATGATGCCATCCTCTGGTTTACGCATGTTGAGCTGATCACGAATAGCCGATACAATCGAGTTGGTGCGACTGCGTGCTGACAAAATCATGATGATCTCTTTGGGCTGCACTATTTCCATGTTAAAAAAGCGGCTAGTCTCATGGGCCCCAATTCCCTTTCCACTCAAAATAGCACCGCCTTGAGCTCCCCCCTGATTTGCAGCATCAATCACAGCATCGCCCCTGCCTTTTTCAACCATGACTATAATTGAATGGAACATACAATCAGCACCTCCAGAATTCAAGTCTCGCACTTTGCTTCCTTCTCCATCACTGAAGGGTGCAAAATCAGCCATTGAAAAGACCATACCTTGGGGTTCGTTCCTAATCTCTAGCTCATGTATAACCCCTTCAATGATGCTATCAACACTATGTTTGGGGCACACCAGCACAACCACTTCCATTCGGTCGTCTCTAAGTAGATCAAAGAAGCCTGTTTCGCCGCCCTTTTCTCTGTAGACCGCCGAAAGAATCGCACCGTGTTCAATCCCATGATCCTTAGCAACCATTGTGATTTTTTCCCCAAGGCCTGGTCTAACCATAACAAAAACCATTTCGTGTCGTTGACTAAGAATGCACGCATCATCGATCCCATACTCCTCGTACTGAGAAACCGCCATGTAATTCTCCCTTCTAGCCAGAGGTGGCCATGCTAAGCTTTGCACTATCTATGTTGTGCTCTTCCAGACATGCCAAAACAAGATCTCGTTCATCATACCGAACAAGTATGATCAAAA
Source organism: Firmicutes bacterium UBA5420 (assembly GCA_002409455.1). Classification (GTDB taxonomy): domain Bacteria; phylum Bacillota; class Limnochordia; order Darwinibacteriales; family Darwinibacteriaceae; genus UBA5420. Next base: position 4,979 of record DHNI01000130.1, read on the forward strand.
TGTCGCCTTCCTTGATCCGCGTCCAACCACGGGGTGTAATCAGATCGTTGCCCCTCGTTATGCTAAGAACCAAGGTCTGATCAGGTAAATCAAGCTTGTTGATCTTCTCCTCCCGGGCACGTGATGATGAAGTAACTTCATATTCTATGACCTCCACCTGCGCCTCGGCCATGGAAATCAACTCAAGTGAATGGGTAGGTTGTTGCCTGACTCCAACAAAGAGACCAAGCTTTTTCGCAACCCAGTCAATCGTTGAACCCTGCAAGGTTGTGGAAATCAACACCACAAAAAAGACGATATTGAAGATGTAGCTTCCCATGTCCAAGCCAGCGGCCAAAGGATACGTTGCTAGCACAACAGGAACGGCACCCTTAATTCCAGCCCAACTGAGAAAAAGTTTGTCCCGGAAATCGTACTTATGGAATGCCACTATTAAGAATACAGCGATTGGCCTGGCGACGAAGATAAGGGTCAGTGCAACGATTAGGCCTTCCTTCCACACCAAAGTTGCCTCTTGAGGTATGAGCAGGAAACCGAGAATTAGAAACAGCATTACGTGAGAAAATGTGGAGACACCTTCAATAAACAAGGCCATGCCCCGTTTGAAAACGTAGTCTGTATTACCGATAATAATCCCGGTTATGAACACCGACAAAAAGCCGTTCCCATACAACAATTCCGCGAGTCCATAGCTCAAAAGTGCAACGCCTAAAGCCAGCACATAATAAAAGCTCTGTTCCTTGAGGCGTAGCTTGTTAAACAAGAAGACACCGATTTTGGCTACTAGAGCACCAACTAAAACCCCCACAATCAACTGCCCGACCAAGTTCACAATCATGCCCACTACTGTATCTGCTTGGCCTTGGATAAGGCGAATCATGGCCACCGTCAAAATAATGGCCATTGGGTCATTTGATGCAGACTCAGATTCGAGGGTCACTCGCAGCGAACCCTTGAGGACGCGCCCTTTTAGTAGGGCAAAAATGGCCGCGGCATCCGTTGACGAGATGATCGAACCAATTAACAAAGCATAAGCAAGTTCAATTCCTAAAATGAAATAAATTCCTAGGCCTACAACGAGCGCTGTGACGATGACGCCGATTGTGGCCAGGAGCGAAGAGGGAACCCATGCATCTTTCAATACTTCCTGTTTCGTACTGAAACCACCTTGAAACAAGATAAAGAGCAGACACATATTGGCAATCTGTTGAGCGAGAACCGGATCGCTAAACTCAACCAGACCCAATCCGCCTTTTCCAAACAACATACCGATACCCATGAAAATGACAAGACCGGGTACGCCCAGTTTATCAGATATTTTCGTCGAAAATGTTGCCAACAAAAGCAGCACCGCTAGTAATAGAACCATATCCTACCTCCCCCATAACAATTTATAGTGTTTTTTACCATTTTCATTAACATCACCTAATTTCTGATTTTTCTGCTTATATTAATTGACATTAGGCCAAGCAGGTCGAAAACGCTTAAAATTAGGCAACAAAAAAACGCATGGCGTTTTGGTTGTGGCCAAAACAGCAATACGCTTGGTGTACTCCTATGGGGTTAGCTGACGGGTTAGGGAGCCCAAGTCTCCCTTTGCAACAAAAGTCGCAATTCACCCCAAATGATTGGGTCCCCCATTGCTCGGATACGCATTCGGAGCTTACTCACTACGATGGTATCAAAAAGCCCTGCAGAAGTCAAATATCAGAGAAGGGAAAGTATTCTTATCATTTCAGAGAAGGGCAAGTTTTGTTGCCCTTCTCTCGCTGATCAAAGCACATACCCTTCCAATGCCTCTAGATCCTTAATGATGATGACCTTATTACCCACAAGCTCAATATACCCTAATTCCTTGAACTGCCCGAGCTTGCGGGTTATGGTCTCCCGTCTTAATCCTGAATAGTTGCCTAGTTCTTCCCTATTCATAGATAGTTCTAGTCGAATGCCTCCGTCTTCTGTTCTAACTCCAATTCTTGCTGCAAGTTTCAAAAGCAAACCAGCCGTCTTCATTGATGCGTTGCTGGTGGCTAGCCTCTGGATTAAATCCTCTGCCCAGTGTATTCTCTCAAAACTTTTCGTCAAAACGCTCCTCAAGACTACCGGTGAGTCATAAAAATACGTATCAAATGTGCTTTTAGGAATGGCAACCACTTTACAATCCGTAAGAGCTTGCCCTACATATCGATACGGTAAGTTAACTAAAAGATTCAAGCCTCCCACGAAATCGCCATCTCGATAAATATAGAATATCTGCTCTTCTCCGTCAATTGTGTTAAAGAAGATCTTCATCTGGCCATGGTAGATCAGGTACATAAAATCAGGCGAGTCCCCTGTCCGGAAAATGTAATCGCCAGCCTTTATATTAGACAAAATGACTTCAGCTAATACATTGTCTACATCGTCTACATCTACGTCACTTAAGAGAGGGAGCTTACGCAAAGCAGAGAACATTTCAGCCTGTTCCGCTTTGGAGACCACTTCCCTATCTTTCAGAATTCTAAGCTTATCTTGATTCTTCTCTTGGGCTTTCTTTCTCTCTTGGTGTAGGCTCTCCGCAAACATTCTATTAGCGCCGATCTCCAGCTCCTTCGCTCTATCCTTGTCCATGGGTTCTACTCCTTCTAATCGATAGGGCAGGCCGATCTGGCGATACTTCTGAACACCGGAGGTATGGTAAGGAAGTATCTCGATACGATCGATCCGTTGCCCTATAGGTTTTAGGATCCCCACAAGTTCTCTCATAGACTGGTCATTATCGGTGTAGCCAGGAACCATCACATGGCGTGCCCATACCTGCCCGCGGAAACCGTAGTTATCGAGACTGGTAAGGAACGACAGATACCGTTCAAACCCTGCAATCGTCGTGAGATCTTCGAAAGACTGGCTGGTAAAAGCCTTGACATCTAGGATTAGGGTATCGACAAGTGGGAGTATTCTAGGAAAATACTTGGGGTTTCCAAACCCAGATGTATCGACACAAGTATTATATCCCTCTTTTTTCAAAAGCTCCAACGATTTATGAACAAACTCACCTTGAAGTAAGGGTTCTCCACCTGAAAAGGTGATGCCACCTTCTTCGCCATAATAGGATCTGTATCGCGCTGCGATTTCTAATACTCTGGCCGGTGTTATTTTTTCGCCCCCAGCTCTTGCTATTGCATCTGGGTTATGGCAATAGGCACACCTAAGGGGACAGCCCTGTAGGAAAAAAACGGTTCGGGTTCCCGGCCCATCCAAAAGTCCCATTGTCTCAATGGAGTGCAAGAAACCTTTCATCACTCCAACCCCCTTGTATACTCAAACAAACTCGTAGAACGTCCGGTTAATCACGTCAAGTTGGTGTTCTTTGTCCAGTTGATTGAAGCGCACTGCGTATCCCGATACTCTAATGGTTAGATTCGGATATTTATCGGGATTTTCCATGGCATCGAGCAAAAGATCCTTATCCATCACATTAACATTCACGTGAAAGCCATCCTGCCTGAAGTAGCCACCTAGGATGTTGGTGAGATTAACCACGCGCTCCTGCATGTTCTTGCCCAGAGCGGAAGGTATAATCGAGAAGGTATTAGAAATTCCATCTTGGTTTACACCCTTAAACGGGAGCTTCGCTACGGAGTTCAAAGCCGCCAAGGCACCAGATTGATCCGCGCCGTTCATGGGATTCGCGCCCGGGGCAAAAGGCTCCCCCTGCTTACGTCCATCGGGCGTTGCTCCTGTTTTCTTCCCGTAGGCGACGTTCGACGTGATCGTCAAAAGAGAAAGAGTGTGCTCAGCCCCCCTATATGCGGGCGTTCTCCTTAAGGCTTCCATGAAGTATTGGTTGACTTCAACCGCAATCGCATCCGCTCGATCGTCGTCATTGCCATAGCGCGGAAAGACTCCTTCGGTCTCAAAATCCACCGAAATTCCTGCTTCATTCCGAATGGGCCTCACTTTAGCGTACTTTATCGCGGACAAGGAATCAGCCACGATGGAGAGTCCTGCGATACCAAAGGCAATATATCTATGCACATAAGGATCGTGAAGTGCCATCTGCCCTGCCTCATAGGCATATTTGTCGTGCATATAGTGGATGGTATTCATCGTTTCAACATAGATTTTCGCCAGTTTGTCCATAACAGCCTTGAAGCTCTCTAACACCGTCTCGTATTCTAGAACCTCCTGCGCATTTTGCTGGATCCCCGGTAAGACTGTGACCCATTCGCCGGTCTCCTTAGCTCTGGCGAGCTCGTCTCTACCTCCATTGATGGCGTAGAGCAATGCCTTGGCAAGATTAGCCCTGGCTCCGAAGAATTGCATTTCCTTACCCACTCTCATGGCTGAAACGCAGCAGGCTATGGCATAGTCATCGCCGTAAATCGGTCGCATAAGATCATCGTTTTCGTATTGGATGGATGCCGTCTTGATACTCATCTGTGAGCAATACTCCATGAACTCACGAGGTAGTTTGTCGGACCACAAGACTGTCATATTGGGTTCTGGCGCCGTGCCCAAGTTGATTAGAGTGTGCAAGAATCTATAGGATGTCTTCGTGACTAGTGGCCTGCCATCTTCACCAATCCCGCCTATGGCCTCTGTAACCCATGTAGGATCTCCAGCAAACAATTCATCGTACTCCGGAGTACGTAGATGTCGTACCAGGCGTAGCTTGATCACCAATTGATCAATAAGCTCTTGGGCTTGCTTTTCATTGATGAGTCCAAGCCTTAAATCTCTCTCAAGATAGACGTCAAGGAATGCTGTATTCCGGCCAATACTGGTAGCCGCGCCGTTGTTTTCTTTCACCGCTGCTAGATATGCGAAGTATAGCCACTGTACTGCTTCTCTCCCGTTTTCTGCAGGCCTTCCAATATCGTAGCCATACTTGGAGGCCATGGATTTCATTGCATCTAAAGCCCTAATCTGTTCGGTAAATTCCTCCCGAGCTCGAATGCTTTCTTCCGTAGTGAGGCCAGTGTTGTTTTCTTTATCCTTAATGCGCATTTCCTTAAGATAGTCAGTCCCATAGAGAGCGACCCTTCGATAGTCACCGATGATTCGCCCTCGGCCGTAGGCGTCAGGCAACCCTGTGAGCAGCCCTGCAGAACGAACCGCTCTCATCTCTTTGGTGTAAGCATCAAATACACCTTGGTTGTGCGTCTTTCGATACTCATTGAACTTTGCTGCCATATCAGGATCCATGGCGAGTCCGTATGCGCTTAGAGAGTTTTTTACCATGCGAAAACCACCGTATGGATTTATGATTCTCTTCAATGGTTCATCGGCCTGCAAACCCACAATAAGCTCCTTGTCCTTGTCAATATATCCTGGTGGAAAATTGTCAATACCACTGAATCGTTCAAGGTCAACATGAACGGTTTTGTTCCTCACTTCATCCTGAATACGTTCGTTTACCTCATTCCACAGCCTGGTCGTGTTTTCGGTGGCACCCTCTAGAAAACTATCATCACCGTGATAAGGTTTGTAGTTCTGTTGAATAAAATCGCGAACATCAATTTTCTGAGACCAGCTGCCCAGCTTAAATCCTTCCCACGCTTTGGCCATCTCTTCTCGCTGATACAAAGTTTCACTCATAGTGCCTCACCTTTCCCTATTCAAGAACTGCAGATGCTTCTGTGCTTCTGAAGGTCTTTGTTATCTAGGTACATTATAGTCATGTTCCAAAAAAAATGCCGTGACCTAGATCACTATTCTTGAACTGGGAGTACTACGTCGCTACCAATACAAAAAAGCTCACAGGTATTGCCAGCAAGGAGGATACCAATGAGCTGCTAAGAGTATTAAGATCAAAATGGGTTCACACAAAAAAGTCCTGGAGTTCTCGATACACGATACCACCGGCCTCTTCGTCACGGGCATAGACACAAATCCCAGAAATTTGGCTCTTCCTTAGAGTTTCTGAGGCCGCTTCCCATTCTTCCTGTCCGACTTTTAGACAGATGCCACAGCCCGCTCCCACCTGATTAGGAAGCGGTAATGCTGTGACCTTCAAGTTTTCATCAAGCAGACATTTCTCTGCCTTCATTGCCGAGTTTGTATTCTCAAATACAAAGATGTAATCCATCTCATCCCTACCCTCACCCATTTGCTATAGACTTTAGAGCGGCAATCCCTTTCTTGATCTCTTCCGCTGTGTTGAAATAGGAAAAAGAAAACCTCACCAAACCACTGTCTACGGTGTCAAAATGTTTATGTAAAAGGGGGGCACAATGGCTCCCTGCCCTTGTCGCAATTCGATATTCTTCCCAGAGTCTTCCAGCAAGCTCCGATGAGGTCATTCCCTCAACCAGGAGTGAGACGACGGGTAACCTATTTGGAACCGAGAAATCGCCGTAGACTCTCACCTTGTCAATTCCCCGAATCCCTTCATAAAACAGGTTGTGTAGCTTCATTTCTTCACCATGAATATTCTGGGGGCCTATGGCATTCACGAATTGAACACCTTTTTGCAGTCCGTAAATGCCGTGGCTGTTCAACGTCCCAGTTTCGAAGATATCTGGCATATCTGTAGATTGGAACCTGCCGAAGCTGTTTGTGCCTGCTCCACCGGTTTTAACAACGTCAAAGTCATAGGAACCATTGGTCATCACCCCACCTGTGCCCTGGGGTCCAAACAGTGCTTTGTGACCAGTGAAGCACATGATATCGGCCATGGAAATGTTCACCGGGATAGCTCCAAGAGTCTGCGATACATCTAGAATCAGCGTTATGCCATATTCGCGGCACAGATTATGCAGCGTTTCCACGTCTGTAATGTTGCCTGTGAGATTAGAACCGTGGGTACATACAAGAAACCTCGTAGATTCTTTGACAAGGCCTGAAAACGAATCAACCATTACCTTACCATTGCCATCACAGTCTAAGAAGTCAAGATCACATCCAGACAAATACAAGGGGCGCAACACCGAGTTGTGCTCAGTGATTGTGGTGATCACGGAATCCGTTTCGCTAATTAGGCCATAAATGACAAGATTAAGACTCTCCGTAGCCGATGAAGTAAAAGCCACCTGCAGCGGATCGTCAAGTCCCACAAGTCGAGCGAGTTCAACACGGGTTTGGTAAATCTCGCGGTTTGCCGCCATCACCGTATCGTAAAAGGATCGTCCAGCGTTACCGAAATTATCAACGGCATACTTCACCGCTTCTGCAACTTCTGGAGGCTTGGACAAAGTTGTGGCGCTGTTATCAAAGTAGATCAAGCAAGTCACCTCCAGCAATCATGGGCTCTGCCGCTCCCGGCCATGGGCACATACACATGCCCCAATGGCACCCGCAAAGGGGGCATACCTATGGGTTATGACATTGAAACCTGTCGCCACCGAAATAGCCTCCATCAACGCCTGCGATCGTGACAGTCCACCCGTCATCAACAAAGGGAGCTCCTTGGAGAAACCGAGCTTTTCAATCATCTGCCTGATCCTTTGTGCTATGGATTGTAGAACCCCCGCCATGATCTTGGAACGATCCGTCTCCAGGGACAAGAGCCCAATGATTTCTGACTCGGCGAAAACCGCACACATGCTGTTGATTTGGCTGTATTCATCCAGGTTAACAAACTCATCAATACTCTCTAGTTCAATACCTAATTTGTCACAGGCCATGCTCAAGAAACGGCCAGTACCAGCCGCGCATTTGTCATTCATCAGGAAGTCTGCCACTTTTTGGTTGATGATCTTGATGACCTTGCTATCTTGCCCACCGATATCGATTATGCCTTGAATACCCGGGACAAGATGCATACCTCCAAAGGCATGGCAAATGATCTCAGTAAAGACATGATCACTGAAATCAATGGTTTCACGTCCATAGCCAGTAGTAGCAAAGACAATGTTCTCCCTAGAAAGACGGTGCCTTTCAAGCAAAAGGTCAGAATCTTGCTTGGCAGAGAGTCTTGGATTCCAGCCGGTTTTTGACATCAGTGTATCTAAAACTTGGTTGCCTCGAAACAGGACTGTTTTACACATTGTCGAGCCCGAATCAATTCCGACAAAGTTTTGATCCATCATGCCATCATCTCAATGAACGCTGCAAGTCTATTCTTCAATTGCGCACTATCCGCCGCTGAATAATCTGTCTCAACACTTATGAAGGGTACATCCCTATCCTGGACAAGTCTTCTGATAGACTGGGTTTCCACAGCGTAAGTGTGGCAAGCCTGTAAGGTCATCTCCACAACACCGTCAACTTGAAACTCATCTATAAGCCGGGTTAGCAACTCATAGCGCTTTGTGTCAGGTGTCATGACAGAACAGCCGATTTGTAGATATCTGTCAGCGATAGCCTTGTAGGGTTCTTCGTTCTCATCAACCAATCTCTCCACTGTCTTAGCTCCTATGCAATTTTCGTAGGCTACCACGACTCCTCCAGATTCTTCGATAGCGGTTACAACCTTTTCGGTAGCGCCAGCTAATGGACAACCCGTGATTAGTATCCTTTTTGCTGATTCAGATACGGGCCTCTCACCCTTTTCATAATCTTGTTTGATCTTAGCGACAGTATCACGCAATTCATGGAGTTTAACATTATAATCAAACTTAAACTGCGAACCGTAGAGCACCTTCAATTGCTCCGCCCCACTTATGGGTGGTGGACAAGCTTTGCTCAGTTCATAGAGCTCCTTCAAAACGATACGCTCTTCATTTTTCAACTTAATAGCCGCCTTGATATCCTCATCGGTAATGACGACCCCAAACTTTTCCTCGAGTCTGTCTTTCAGCCGAAGAACCTCTTTATACCACATCTCTTTTGAGACTTCATCCGTTTGGGTCTGAGGAAGCTGCAGCACATGCGTATCTTTCAATTCTCCAAGTAATTCGTACATCTTTTTCTTGCCATCACAGGTGGTCTCCCCAACGAGTAAATCTGAAAAATACATGTAAGGGCATTTCTCTGTGAGGGCAAACCCATAGCTGGATTTAATCAATGGGCAGAGGTTTCTAGGCAACACTCTCTCCGCCTCTGGGATGGTTTCATCACTGAAAGAACAGATTCCAACGCATACCGCTCCTGTAGCCATGATTACTTCTGCGGGGGTATAAGTACAAAATGTCCCCACTACGTTCTTCCCTGCATCCTTTAGGGCCTTGATATGCAGGAAACCTTGTTTTCTTGCGTCAGCAAAACTCTCGAAATTTTTGGGTAGTTGATTTTCCTTCACTTTATTTCCTCCCTGTCTTAGCTAGTCTTCAACTATAGTTTGATAGACTTTTCACTAATTGATCTTACAGGAAGGTCGGTATTACTTCCAATACTGTTTTCCAATGCCCGGGCCATGTCTATCGGAAAATATTATAGGCATTCCTCTTTTTGTTATAGCAAAAAAAACCACCTAGTCGGTGGCCCTTGCTTTCGTTCTTATTGTGATAAAACCGTTTCCCATAAGATAAGCTGCAACAACGAGCGATCCTCCTAGATCTACGAAGCGTGTGATGGGTGCCATCGGGGCGATGGCAACAAACATCAGCGCCACGACCACACAGGTATCTACTACCGATTTTGCACCATAGAGCCTACTTTGTACCGCTAGAATAGCATCGGATCGTTCACGATCGAGCTTGCGATACCTAAGCCAAAACCAGGAGTTTACCAGTACTCCCAAGATCGCAATGATCAACCCGGGAATCACATTACCTTGATCAGCATTAGACGAAAAGAGAGCAATGAAGAGCATCGTAAGTCCTGAAAGAAACATTGCCACACCCACGCACGTGTTTGCGGTACCTTCTAACCGTTCTTTCTGCAAAGGTTCAGGATCTCCATCCCGATGGAGTGTTCGAAACACTACCCATGACACAATGATGGCTGCAAGTTCGGCGGTGCGCCTGATAAAGTCCGCAAGTTGTGTACTTGAGCGGCCAAAAAAGAGAGCTACACCCAAAACAAGCGGGCCAGGCGAACTCAAAAGTACGGAAGCAAGGAGGGTACGCTCCCCTGAATTCTTCTTCATAGTCCTAAGCCCCCCACAAAAAGACCAATGGTATTAGAACTGACGCGGCAGCAAGTGGACAGGTTAATGTATCCATACCGCCTTTTGTATAAAGCTCCACAACTGCACTCACTGCCGCAGTCAATAGAGAGATTGGAATATAGCCATGCCACTTGAGCGACCCGTGAGCAAGCAAGATCAGGAGCACCGAGATAAACGATACCACAAACATAGCCATCGTTCCCTCCAGGCTCTTGCGACCCTCCACAAGCTTTCCCTCAATGTGGCGCTTTCCAAACCGCTTGCCAACTAATGCTGCCGCTGCATCACCGAGCCCCCAGGCAGCCACGGAGGCTAGTACCAAGTACTTCTGTCCGAGCATGCCCCAACAGACAGTAATCAAGACCGCAAGCATAACACATACGGCCACTAAACTCCGCTTAATCTCTCCACTCTTTCGCTCAACAAGCAGATTAGAGTAACCTCTA
>DHNI01000074.1:0-1819 GCA_002409455.1 Firmicutes bacterium UBA5420
AACATGGCTAATGAAATGAACCTCTCAGAAACAGCGTTTTTGACCAAAGTTGATGATGGATACGGGTTACGGTGGTTCACCCCTACCACAGAGGTGGATCTGTGTGGACACGCCACGCTGGCCGCAGCTCATGTTCTGTGGGAAATGGGCGAATTGGATCCCACTCACGAAGTCAAGTTTTTCACGAAGAGTGGTGTGCTGAAAGCGCTGAAGATGGGAAATTGGATACAACTGGACTTTCCGCTGGAGGAAGATGCAGAAGTAAACCCTCCCAAAGAACTAGTTGATGGATTCAACGTGCAGTTTCAATATGTGGGCAAAAATCGCATGGATTACATTGTCGAAGTCGAGTCCGAAGCGATCCTAAGGCAGCTTAAGCCCAATAAGGAGGTACTTCGTCAGCTAGGCAACAGAGGTATCATTGTCACATGCAAATCAGAAAGGGAAGAGTTTGATTTTCTCTCACGCTTTTTTGCTCCAGCCCTTGGAATTGATGAAGATCCAGTCACAGGATCTGCCCATTGTTGTTTAGGACCCTATTGGAAGCGAAAGTTGCATCAAGATGAGTTTGTAGCTTATCAGGCATCGGAAAGAGGCGGCATAGTAAAGATCAAGGTTGATGAGAGAGTCTATCTATGTGGACAGGCAAGAACGGTGTTCAGTGGACTGATCAATCTTTAGAGATCTTATCTTCTCCAGTTACGAGAATGAGACAAAGGGTGAGAGCTTATGCATTATAAAGCGATTTTCTTCGATAGGGACGGTACGCTCACATATGGGAATAAAGAAAAGCTGACATGGTACAGAGAAACCGTTGAAGAATGGTCACAGAGGAAGTTTGCGTTGGATTATGACAAAATGATGATGCTGTTCGATCGTGCCGGCTATCCCAAAGAGGGTTTGAAAAGCATTGAACAAGAGAAAGACTTCTGGAAACGGTACTATGAAGTACTCTTGAAAAATGAAGGTGTAGTTAGCTCTCTAAAAGAGAAAGCAGAACTGCTTTTTGCTGAACTTTGGTGTAACAATGATAGAGATTTGTACGACGAAGTTATTGACGTAATGCAGTACTTTAAGCATAGGGGCTACAAAATTGGCGTCATAAGTGATACGTCTCCATCTCTTCAAATTACGCTGGAGCAGTTGGGATTAGGCAAGTACATTGATAGTTACACCTGTAGTGATTTGGTCGGAGCGATGAAACCAGACCCTGTCATCTATAACTCTGCCCTAAAATCGTTAAACGTGTCCGCAGAAGAGAGCCTCTATGTAGACGATTATGATGTTGAGGCTGACGGTGCTAGAGCACTAGGATTCACCTCCTTTCATTTAAAAAGAACTGGACAGAAGGAAAGTGAGTGGGAAATCAATTCGCTCCAGGAAATAGTTGAGTATGTAGAAAGACAGAGCGGGAAGGGGGAAATAGAGAATGTATGAGACACGCGCTGGAGAACCAAGCATCCGGCTGTTCTCTATAGTAATTGATTGTAAAGATGCGAATGCGTTGGCTGACTTTTATGCAGCTGTGCTCGGATGGCGGAAGTATACTGACGATCCCGAGTGGATCGCGGTCGGCAAGCAAGGAATCTCACCTTTCCTAATTTTTCAGGAAGAACCTGGTTATAGACCTCCTGTATGGCCAGACAATCCCGATGACCAGCAAAAAAGCATCCACCTAGACTTTGCCGTTTCCGATAGAAAAACCGCCGTTCAGCATGCCCTTGACTGTGGGGCAACCATGGCGTCCCCACAATTTTCGGATCAATGGATAGTCATGATAGATCCCGCTGGTCATCCATTTTGCTTGTGCGAAAGATAA
>DHNI01000074.1:1996-5726 GCA_002409455.1 Firmicutes bacterium UBA5420
AACATTAGCAAGGGCCTACGTGTACCGCAATTCTCATAGTGTGGTATACGCCATATATTGCGATGACACCCCAATTGGTTTGCTGATGCAAAGGGATCATCGAGACGATGAGGGAAACCAGCTATGCATCTTGGATCAATTTTTCATTGATAAGGACTTCCAGGGGAGAGGATATGGAAAAGCTGCCATGGAATCCTGGTTAGCTAACGTAAAGAAAGACAATCGTTACGCTGCAGCAGAGCTTTGCTTCATCACGGGTGATTCGGTTGCTGAAAAACTTTATGAGAGTCTTGGCTTTGTACGCAAACCTCAAAAGGATGATGGCGACGAACTCGTGATGCGCTATGCGTTGTGATAATTACCATGAACAAGGGGGATGGAATGGTCGCGCGAAGTATTGAAATTCGTTCCTTCGATAACCGTTGGACGTACTATTGCTTGACTTGAAATTGGTTGGTTTCATCTCCTACCAGGTTGATACACCCTTAAGTGATTGTCTGGGAGGCAGGGGACTTGGCTCAAAATTGATAACACACCCTGAAAAGGTTCTTTACGATCGTGGAGCCGAGTGTATTTACCTGACCTCCGATGCGCCGGCAGATTTCTGGGAGTTACGTGGCTACACGAAAACTGGCAAAGTTAGCGATATTAACCAGGATCCTATCTATGAAAAACCGAAAAGAGGAGAGTAAAATGATATCCATTCAATTAGGAGACCTTTTGATCTTTAATGTTTTTGTCATTGTAATGGTCGTCTTCATTAATGTACTCTTCGTCAAGATTTTGTGGCGAACGATGATCCCATACCTTTTCCCAAAGGCAGTTGAGGAAGGCTATGCTAGAGGGAATATATCTTGGTTCGCCGCTTTTGGAATTGTCCTTTTCTTAGGGGTTTTAGTGCAAGGTGTAATTAGAGTAACAAATTGATTGCTTATTTGATTAAGGAACTTTAGGGCCACATGGGGGGATTGTCAATGGACTGGAAATCACTTCACAAAATTGATGCGCATGTACATATACTCCCCGAGGAAAAAAGGCAGGGATTTGTGCAATATCAGGGCGAAGAATCTACATGGGCTAAGGCTGAACTTTCGCGATACATAGGGCTGATGGATGAATACAATGTGGTCACAGCGATCCTCCAGCCAACGAATGATTTCCACATGTATTACACTGCAAGAGAAACGAACGAATACTTGGCAGAAATAGTGCATAGATACCCTAATCGATTTGTTGCCTTCGCCGATTTAAACGCAAACGGAGCTTATGTTCTAGACGAAGCCCCTTATGAATTAGAGTATGCCGTCAAGGAACTAGGGCTTCACGGCCTTAAAATCCATCCGAGCAATCTTTGCATGGATCCAGATGACCTTCGCTTTATTCCTGTATTGAGAAAAGCGGCAGAACTGAATATTCCGGTGATGTATCACTCGAATCCTTGTATGACTGGATTTCATGAGAACTGTGCCCCTGGCAAGCTCAACAGGATGATCAAAGTGTTTCCAGACATCCAGTTTATCACTGCGCACATGGGGGGAATGAAGTATCTGGATGCATGGTCTGGCTGCACATGGGTGGACATCTCTTTTGTCTTGCCTGAGTTTGTGGAATTTTTCGGGGTAGAGCAGACGCGTAGAATTTTGTGTATGTTTGGAGCAGAACGTTTGATTTTTGGCACCGATTATCCAACAAGAGACTATGAGTTATACTGCTCACTCCTAGATCAGATGGATTTCTCGGCGGAGGAACGATAGAAATTTGCCTATAGCAACATTAGCTCTATCTTAGGCTTGACCGGGTGAATTTGATTGTCTGATGCCTCAGCGCTTTCGGGCGTAAAACTCCAGATGAAGTCGACGAACTTGCTCTGCTAGTTCAGGTACGGGCCCATCGACTCTGGTGTCCCGAATGACCTCGTGAATAGGCAGATTTCGAACCCTCGATGGGCCAACGTCCATTTCAGCTAGCCACCGAACCAGCTGTTCAGACGAGCTTGCATAGACGATCCGACCCAAGCCAACCCATCCATGAGCTGCGGCGCACATGGGGCAGTGCTCGCCAGAGGTGTACACCGTAGCTTGTTTTCTTTCTTCAGGTGTCATGTTGGCAGCTGCCCATCGTGCCAAAGCAAATTCCGGATGTTGAGTGTGATCGCCACCAGCAACGCGGTTATGATCCTCCGCAAGAATTTCCCCATCGGCTGATACAAGGATTGAACCGAATGGTTGGTCGCCTTTTTGCAACGCCATTTCTGCCAATTGTATACAGCGTCGTAAATGCTTTAAGTCTAGACTAGTTATCACAATTGCATTCCCCTTTTTGGCATTCTGAGCTTTAAAAAATACTAATGCCATGTTGATATGTTCGAGTGGCCACCCCAATTCGCAATCACGTGCAGCAATTATAGCACCGAGGTATGTTTGTGTCAAACCAGTCATTTCCCGCCTCAATTCATAAGGAGCTGAAGAACTATGCGCATACCGTCGATTGTACAAGCCGAGAGCTTTCTCAAAAAAGCGAGTTTACTAAATCCAGGTCCATGGATAGAACATAGCCACTACACAGCGGAAGCAGCGCGGCTCATTGCTGTGCATCACCCCGAACTTGATCCCGATATCGCTTACGTATTAGGCTTGTTGCATGATATAGGGCGGAGAGAAGGCAGATCGCACTTACGACATGTTGTGGACGGCTATAGTTTTCTCGAGGAAATGGGGTACGTAGACGCTGCTCAGATATGCTTGACCCATTCATTTCCGCTTAAGGAAGTAGATTCGTATTTTGGTGCCAAGGATGTATCACCTCTGCAGTTAACACTCATTCTTGAGAAACTCCGTGAGGCAGAGTATGATTCATATGATCGCTTAATCCAATTATGTGATTCACTGGCGTTGCCATCCGGTTTTTGCTTGCTCGAAAAACGCATGATCGATGTGGCCTTTCGATATGGAACAAATGAGCACACTGTATCAAAGTGGAAGCAGGTTGTGTCCATCAAAGACGGTTTTGCGCGGGAACTGGGACAATCAATTTACACGGTACTGCCCGGAGTTATGGAGAATACGTTTGCTGAGTGCTGAATGATTAGAAGCACCAACAGGCAAGTGACAAAGCAGCATCAATACCATACGGAAATGGAGGCATGGCAAATGGCAGAGCTAATAAAAACCTATAGGCAGGCTGTTCCGGCAATGCGGTTCATTGGAAAGAGATACGGTGACGAGGATAGGGTCGACGGTGGATTTGGGAAACAGTGGCGCGAATGGTTCGCTAACGGTTGGTTTGATCAGCTACAGAGTAACCCAGGTTCAAAAGCTCTCTACGAAGACGGCGATGCAACGATTGGCCTCATGCGCTGGAAAAAGGGAGAACCATTTGAGTACTGGATAGGAGTCTTCTGTCCCCAAGAAACCGCAATTCCCGAAGGATATGCCTATGTTGATTTCCCAGAAGCTGAGCTAGGTGTCACCTGGGTCTACGGGAAAACCAATGAAGTTTTTGCACAAGAGCATAAGTGTGCCGAAAGCTGTGAGAACCAGGGCTATACGATCATTCCCGACGATTTAGGAGCTTTTTGGCTTTTTGAGAGATATGTCTGTCCTCGCTTCACAACTCCCGATGAACACGGTAACATTGTTTTGGATATTTGCCACTATATCGGCAAGAGCTGCCCTACAGAGCGATTATGAAGATGTGTCAGGTGGTGCAGCTTTATATGCCCAAAGGGCAT
>DHNI01000074.1:6036-6282 GCA_002409455.1 Firmicutes bacterium UBA5420
GGGAACCTGAACAAAAGGAGCTTGGAGTATGGATAAGAGCCAACTAGTTATTAGATTCTGGAAAGATGTTGCGGCACAAGACGCTGTGAAGCTCACAGAATACTTCTCACCTGATGCCATCATAAATTGGCACAATACAAATGAGCAGTTTTCAGTTGAGGAATACATGATTGCAAACTGCGACTATCCCGGTGATTGGCATGGTAACCTGGAGCGGATAGAATTGGTTACAGAGAACCTGGTCAT
>DHNI01000074.1:6454-13353 GCA_002409455.1 Firmicutes bacterium UBA5420
GTTTCGTTTTTTCAATTCCGAGAGGATAGAATAATACGGCTCGATGAGTATTGGGGTGAAGATGGAGAGGCACCACAATGGAGACTGGACAAGAAAATAGGCAATCCCATTATGTGACCATCAATAACAGAAAGGTACACACAGACTTTAGGAAAAGAGGGCAGACATATGATTTTATCTGACAAGACGATTCGAGACTTATTAGATCAAGGAACATTGGCCATCCATCCTTTGGAGGATGACCAGATCAACGGAAAACTTGTGCGCGTAGGCAAGCAAATTCAGCCAGCCAGCGTTGATTTGAGATTGGGAACGCACTTTCTCAAGCTAGACGAGCACAATATTCCCTTCATCGATCTGGAAAATCCGGCCAAATACATTTCCTTTGATAAGGATGAGATTATTCTGCCGCCCCGCTCCTTCATGCTGGCCACGACCATGGAATACGTTAAGCTGCCCAACAACTTGACTGCCTTTGTTGAGGGGCGAAGTTCAATCGGGCGTATGGGACTATTTATCCAAAATGCAGGTTGGGTCGATCCTGGCTTTGAGGGAGAAATAACTCTCGAATTATACAACGCCAATCAGCTGCCCATCAAGCTCACAGCTGGGCGCAGAATATGCCAGCTGGTTTTTGCCCAAATGGATCAAGAAGCACACTATCCCTACGAAGGGAAGTATCAAGGTCAACGGGATGCTACGGGAAGTCAAGTCTACTTTGATTTTGAGAATGAGCGCAACTAGAGGAGGGGTTCCCACGCAACTTATATATGGAACGACGAATTCTGCTAAAGTGCAGCATATGAGAGATATGCTTGAGGGAATGGACATCGAAGTGGCAGGCCTAGAACATAGAACAGCAATGACAGTAGATATTGACGAAACAGGGAACAATCCCCTGGAAAACGCTCGCATTAAGGCCCTTGCCTACTTCGACCTCGTGCAAGCCCCCGTCTTCTCTTGTGATTCAGGACTATACATAGAAGGGTTAAGTTCTCATGAACAGCCCGGTGTGCATATCCGCAGAGTGAAGGGCAAAGAACTGAGCGATGAGCAGATGCTAGAGTATTATTCCACACTTGCATCAAAATTCGGGGGAAAGGTGAAAGCTAGATACAGAAACGCGATCTGCTTGGTTATGAATCCGCACACTATTTACGAATATGATGGCGAAGATATGGCGTCGGAGGAGTTTATCATCACTTCCAAACCTCACCAACAAAGAGTAGAAGGTTTTCCTTTGGACAGCCTTTCTGTTGACTGCAAAACAAACAAGTATTACTTTGATCTTGAGAATGATGACTCTCACCTAGGCAAGTACGATCCGCCCCAGACGAATGGGTTTAGGCGTTTTTTTGAGCGCGTAATAGGAGGGGTAGCGGATAAATTACCTATATTAAGATCGGAAAGACTGATTCTGCGACCCTTTCGCTTAAGCGACGCCAAGCGTGTTCAAGAGCTTGCTGGATCCAAAGCAGTGGCTTCAACGACGTTGAACATCCCCCATCCGTATGCAGATGGAGTAGCAGAAGAATGGATAACAAATCATGAAAAGAATTTTCAAGACAGGCACTCGCTTACCCTGGCTATATGCCTGAAGGAATCGGATGAACTGATTGGATGCATAGGTCTACTTCTCTCTGTTCCTGATCAAAAAGCATCATTAGGATATTGGATTGGGGAACTATATTGGAATCAAGGGTATTGTACGGAAGCAGCGAAAGTCATGATCAAATATGCCTTTGAGCAACTCGATCTTCATCGGGTTTTTGCCACTCATATTAGTCATAATCCAGCATCAGGTAGAGTTATGACGAAGTTGGGTATGAAGCAGGAAGGTGTTTTAAGGGATCATGTGTGCAAGTGGGGGAAACATTACGATCTGATCTACTATGGTATTCTTAAGTCTGAGTATATGTAGCACGAAATGGGGGCACGTCACCCCACAGGCGAAAGAGAGGAGAAAACTGTTGAAGGTTTCAGTTTTGGGTTGTGGACGATGGGGTACCTTTTTAGCATGGTATGCAGCAACAATCGGTCATGAGGTTTGCTTATGGGGTAGGGAAGATTCTTTAACGTTTCAGCGGCTCAGAAACGAGCGAAGCAACGAGTATTTGGATCTTCCCGGCAGTGTAATCCTCTGCAACTCGCTAGAGCAAGCACTAGATGGTGATTTTGTCATTATTTCCATTAGCTCCCAGAATCTCAGGACGTTCGCACGGGAGATAAGTCTATATAAACCGACCGGCAAAACGTTCCTTCTTTGTATGAAAGGAATCGAATCAGCCACAGGAAAGAGGCTCTCCCAGGTATTTAGTGAAGAAATTGGTACGAACTGTTCCGTTTCTATCTGGGTGGGTCCAGGTCATGTACAAGATTTTGTTGCAGGAATTCCAAATTGCATGGTAATAGGATCCGAAGATATTGAAACCACGAAAGCCATCGTTGAGACATTTGGTAGTGACTTGATTCGATTTTACTATGGACAAGACATGATCGGAAATGAGATCGGTGCCGCTGCCAAAAACGTGATGGGCATAGCCGCTGGAATGCTCGATGGCCTTAAATACAGTAGTCTAAAAGGCGCCTTAATGGCCAGAGGGGCTCGGGAGATAGCCCGTTTGGTCAGAGCCATGGGAGGAAATGAGTTGACTGTCTATGGATTAAGTCACCTCGGTGATTATGAGGCTACCTTGTTTTCATCTCACAGCCACAATAGAAGATTTGGCCAGGCATTCGTTGAAGGCGAGAGGTTTGAAAAGCTAGCGGAAGGTGTTCAGACTGTAAAGGCTCTCCGCATTCTATCGGAACGGCATGAGCTTGAACTCCCTATCTGTAATGCAATTTACTCCATACTTTTTGAGACCAAAGACGCAAAAGAAGTCCTCCTTGACTTATTTTTGCGGCCGTTAAAATTCGAGTTTTAGAAGGAGCGCAAACTGCATGGAAGCGTGGAAAGAATGCAGATCGCCGAGGATCTCTTTAGCTACGTCTTATACATTACGAATGGTTTCGAAATCGATGGGTGGTGTCTGCGAACTCCTGTGGAAAAAGAGCCTTAGGCTGATTCTTGGTTCACTCCCGCACTTTGCTATGATATAATTACCATTAGTGGTTATAATTCGGAAAGGTAGGGTGGTTGTTTGAACATACTTGTTGGTTACATTAAGGACAACGCAAAAGCAGTATTTCCACTCGCCTTAGTTGTAGTACTATTGAACCTCACCCTAGTACCAATTGGGTGGTCATTAGTACTACGATTTTTGGTTGGGTCTATTTTGGTGATTTTTGGGCTTTCCCTCTTCCTGGTTGGGGTGGATATTGGCATTACGCCCATGGGCAGCCTTACAGGGACTTCTTTAGTCAAGACCAACAAGCTTTACGTGGTTCTTCTCGGTGGACTTATACTGGGTTTCATGATCTCCATTGCTGAACCAGGTCTCATGGTGCTGGCTAGTCAGATTGACTTTGTTACCCTTGGGGCCCTTTCTTCAAGAATGATCTTAGTGGTGGTATCTATTGGCTTTGCCATTATGGTTGCCTTGGGGTTTCTCCGGGTCGTCTTGAACATATCTTTGAAAGTTTTCCTATTAGTGTGCTATATCATAGTGTTTATTCTGGCGTTTTTTACGCAACCAGAATTTTTGGCCATTGCCTTTGATGCTTCCGGTGCTACTACGGGGATCTTGGCGGTACCGTTTCTTTTAGCCTTGGCCATAGGTATATCAAGTCTTCGCAAGGACAGTAAAGCGTCAGAAGAAGATAGCTTTGGACTGGTTGCATTTGCATCAGTCGGAGCCATCATGGCTGTTATGGTTCTGAACCTTCTAATTGGCGCACAAGATTATGCGGTAGCGAGCTTAGAGCCAGTCGAAGTCGAGAGCGTCTCCATCTTACAACCCTTTCTTACCTTCATCCCTGATGCCCTCAGTGAGAGTTTCATTAGTCTTTTGCCATTAACGGCCGCGCTTTTTATCCTGCAAAAGATACTATTTAAGCTTGGGAAAGAACAATTTGCCAAGATCGTCAAAGGATTTCTGTATGCATTTGTGGGCCTGATTGTGTTCCTTGTAGGAGTTAACGGTGGATTCATGGAAGTAAGTAGTGTCATGGGGTTCGGTTTAGCCTCTTTGGGCAATAAGATCTGGTTGGTGCTGATCTCTTTCTATCTGGGTTTCTTTACAATTATCGCTGAACCGGCTGTGTATGTACTAACCCATCAAATCGAGGACGTGACCAGTGGATCCATCAAACGTAAAGCGGTAAACGGAGCTTTGTCCATTGGTGTAGGCCTTGCGGTAGTTATGGCAGTTATACGGATTTTGACGCCCTCTATACAGTTGTGGCATTATCTGTTGCCTGGCTATATTATTGCCATTGCTATGATGCGTTTTGTACCCACGTTATTTGTCGGAATTGCCTTTGATGCCGGTGGCGTCGCCACCGGACCTATGACGGCCACCTTCATCCTTGCCTTTGTCCAAGGAGCAGCAAGTGCCTTCGAAGGAGCTAATCTGTTACGTGATGGCTTTGGGATGATTGCACTTGTGGCTATGTGGCCAATTCTCACATTACAGATTCTAGGCTTTATCTATCAAGCCAGGTCCAAAAAGCAAGGAGTTGATACTGATGCAGCAAGCTAACCCTGGAAAAAAGGAGTACGAGCTAATCTGTGTAATCGTGAACTTTGGTTTGGGAAGCAAAGTGCTCGGTATGGCCAAAAAGAATGGTCTCTCAGGTGGCACAATCATGCTGGGCAGGGGTACCGTCCACAATCGTTTGTTGGAACTTCTAGAGTTAACTGATATACGAAAAGAAGTCGTATTGATGGTTGCAGAAAAACCACTGGCCAGAAAAGCCCTTGCAGTCGTCAATGCGGAGCTTGACTTTAGTAAACCCAATCATGGTATTGGCTTTGTCATGCCAGTTGGGGCATTTATCGGAACAGGGAACTACGAATACGATTTCAATGCCGAAGACGGAGGTGCCGGTTGCATGTATAAAGCGATTTTTGTAATCGTGGACAAAGGTAATGGAGAAAAAGTGATGAGTGTTGCCAAAGAAGTGGGGGCGCGGGGGGGAACCATCATTAACGCTCGCGGTTCTAGCATCCACGAAACGGCAAAACTCTTAAATATGGAAATTGAGCCCGAAAAAGAGATCGTATTGATGTTAACCAAGACCGAATCGGCCGATGGAATCATCAAAGCTGTTCGCGATAATTTGAAGATCGACGAACCAGGAAATGGTATTATTTTCGTTCAGACAGTGAGCGAAACATATGGTATTCTAAACGCATAGAAGTAATAACTAAGGGAGGGAAGATGTATGCTCGAATTAATCGGTGCAGTTGTCGTAGTTTGGGTTGTCATCTATTTTCTAGGTAGGATTACACCTTAAAAGGAGCGAATGCTTAGAAACGCATGCTAGCCTGGCGATCCAGGCAGTATTGGAGAGATCCCCTGCGGCGTCTCTCCTTTATTCTTTTAATAAGGAGAAACACTATGGGAGAAAAACTACGCCGTATTCGGGCATTTGTGCAGAAAGACTTGTATGAGTCTGTAAAAAATAGATCCATACTGATTGCCGTAGCCCTTCCGGTTGTGGCATCACTCTTGTTTGGCCTTCTAGATACTGTTCAGACTCCAAAGAATTTCTCAATCGCTATTTATGAAGAAACAGGAAGCGACTTTACGCAATTTGTGGCGAATACTGCACTCAACTTTGATCTAGAAGCGGCTCCAAGTGTTGAGCGCGGCCAAGAACTCGTAAAACACGGTGAGATTCACGGGTTTATTCAAGTAAAGGATGAAGATGAGTTCCTGGTATTCTTGGATAGTGGACGTCCCGTATATTTCTTCGCGCTTAGTGAGAGTATTACACAGCTCGTTGAGGTTTATTTAGGCATACCAATTCGCTACGATCTAGAGATCATCGCGGTGGGTGACACTACTGTGAGCCGTTCGGTGCTCCCGGTGTGGATTACCGTGACCATGAGCATGATCGGTGTGATGGTTGTTTCGGGGATGCTAGCAGAGGAAAAGGATACAAAGACAATCGAAGCCATTGGGGTTTCGCCAGCTGGTTACAGCGAGTTTCTTCTTGGTAAGGGCTTATTTGGGGTACTGCTCAGCTCTGGAACGGTTGTGATCATGATAGCTCTCAACCGCGTCCAAGACCTAGGGTTTTCAAGCTGGATAGCCCTTAGCGCCCTTACTTTGCTGGGAGCAGCTTCCTTTACATCCATTGGACTACTAATCGGAGTCTTGGCCAGTGGTCAATCTACCGCTCGATCGGTGGCAACCATAACGTATTTTCCCTTGCTCTTTCCTACTTTGGTCTCTGATCTTTCGTCTTTCACTCGTATACTGGCCAGTCTCTTCCCAACCTTCCATTTGTTTGCCGGGTTAGAATCTGTTCTCCTGCATAACCAAGGAGTGGGAGGGGTTGGGGCCAAGCTCGTGGCTCTTTTGTTCTTCTCCATGTTTCTAATGGGAGCAACGTTTTTTGCCTATCGAAGGATGGTGAATTCATATGATTAAGAAGGTTCTTGTATTGCTAGCCTGCTTGTGCATTCTAGTGCATGGTGTTGCCTATGGCGAGACCTCCACAAGTGAATTGCAGGCCTTTGTTGGTCAGGTCTATCAAGAATATGCAGGGCAGGCTTTTGATGCCGTCTATGCAGCTATGTATCCAAGTATCCAGGAAAGTGTGTCAGAAGAGGATTATGTAGAGTTCCAGCGACATCATTTTGAACGACTTCGTCTGGAGTTGAAAGAGATTGAGGTGGGTGAGGTAAATGAAAACCCTGAGCTTCCCCGTACTCTTCGGCAATTATTACCCCCAAACCAAGTTCTGCACGTATACGGTGTTGAGATAAGCTACAGGGCCCACTTTGT
>DHNI01000074.1:13567-13850 GCA_002409455.1 Firmicutes bacterium UBA5420
GTATCGAAAACGGTCTACGTTGCGGTCGGTCATCCTAGTAGTACTCAGAAGTCTCTATACTTGCTGTGGGATCCAAGCTCCATGGAAGATGGGGAGACAGATCAATGAAAGTGATTGAAGTGCAGAACCTGACCAAGCGATATGGCCAATTTGTAGCTGTGGACAATATCAGTCTCTCGGTTGCCTCTGGTGAAGTGTTCGGGTTTTTAGGGCCTAATGGAGTAGGAAAGACATCTACCATTCGAGTTTTAACCGGTCTCAGCAGGGCAACTGAGGGACAATG
>DHNI01000166.1 GCA_002409455.1 Firmicutes bacterium UBA5420
CAAGGGAGATCACCGCTGTAGGTTTGATCTGCTCGGGTAAATTCAGCATCTCTTGGAGCAGTTCGTACCACTTTGATCCTTGGCTTACCCCGATCCATACCCCTCCCAAACCCAGCCCATGGATGGCCAATAACATGTTTTGAGTGGCCGCAAAGCAATCGGCATAAAGGTGTTCGAGCCTGTCTTCAACGGTGGTGTCGCCGCAAATGGCAATAGCCATCGGAGCGTTTGAAAGCATCCAAGCGTATTTCTTACCGACAGCAAGTCTAGCAAGGGCGTTCTTGTCCCTAATCACCACAAAATGAAAGGGGCGTCGATTCATGGCGGTGGGGGCCGAAAGACCGGCCTGTAAGATAGTGTTAACTGCCGCATCGTTGATTGGCTTCGATGTGTAGCGGCGGATGCTACGCCGGTGACCAATTGCGGTGAGTACGTCTATTTTGCTTGCTAGCGTTTTGGGTTCTTTGATATTGTCATGGGTCATCGTGTTCGCCTCCAGATTGTTATTCCCGATAGGGATACGTGGTAATGGTTCTGCGCACTTGGTAAAAAGTCCTTTCGTTAAACCTTTCACGGTATAGATGGCTTGCGCTGAATAGTTTCCTGTGAAAGTTGACATAGTAATTCAGTGAGGAGCTTGAAATCGAATGAAAGAAATTCTGTATTTGGCCTTGACAGTTTTAATAGTAAGGGTTATCATTAAACCAAATGACAGCTTTAGGAACCAAATCCTAAGAATATCGTGCGTATAAGGAGGGCATGTCATGAATAAAATTGGTTTATCGAACGAAGCAACGAAGAAGGTAGCCGAGCATCTTGATCAACATCTCGCTGATCTTCATGTACTTTACGCTAAGCTCCACAACTATCATTGGTTTGTGGAAGGGCCAGGATTCTTTACCCTACATGCAAAATTGGAAGAACTGTATGATGGTGTAGCGGAAGAGATTGATGAGGTTGCCGAACGCATTTTGATGATCGGACACCGGCCATCTGCATCGCTAGCCGCCTACTTGAAGAAGGCGAAATTGAAGGAAGCAGAAAATGTGGGAATATCCCGCAATGATATCGCCAATGCCCTGTTGGCAGATTACGGCCAATTGGTGGCGGGATTGCGTGCCGGAATTGCTGCGGCCCAAGAAGCGAATGACGAAGTCAGTGCCGATCTGATGATTGGCAGTTTGGCTGAATACGAAAAGACGATGTGGATGTTAGATGCTTTTCTGAAATAACCAAGTCTAAGAGTACCTCTCATTACCTCTGAGACGATAGTAGCCCTCGCATTTTGCGGGGGCTACTTTCATTAAGGCAAGATTCTATTCCAGTCAAACAACGCTCCTGGATCCCACTTGCGCCCAGGATCATAGGCTTCGTGGCCGATAATGTTCCCACGGGGGATTCCATAGCGCTCCATTAGGTGGTGTAATAAGTGATCCAAGGCGCTGTATTGATTCTCTGTGTATCCCCGATCAGCTGACCTGACCTGTGTATTGGCGAGCGTCCCGATAACATCCTTCATTTCGGCTCTTGTTCCGATCCCGAGTAGCTCAATGCCAATGGCATAGCGATTCATAGCATTGGTCAACTTGGGATCCTGATTCCAAGAACCGGCTCCAGCATGATGCGCGATGCGCTCATCATGGACAAATTGATAGATCGCGCCTTCTCTGTCAATGACGTAGTGCGATTCTACGCCATAACTATCGAAAATGTCCCTGATTCTGCTTATTTCGTAGGGATTGCTGGGATTAGCGGCAGCATCGCTGATAGCGTGAATCATGATGTATTCGATGTCTGCTTCGCCCCCAATTCTGCGTAACACTTCGGACCCGTCAGCCCTCCAGTTGATTATGCCTCCTGGTGCCTCCATGATTTCTGGGTCAGAATCGGGTATGAAGATGGCCCGAATCGTCTTCCTCCCATCCATCAAAACGGTGGTTTCGGAACGATATGCTTCTGCCACCGCACCTTCCCATCTAGAAAACTGCCACCCTGTAGCTGGTAACGCCTTAACGTCAACGACAGATCCCTGGGTAAATTTGCCGCCTTCACTAGGCTCTACCATGCCCTGTCCCTGCATTTGGACTTTCAGGTCTACCTGATTCCGTTCTGGCGTGCATCCGGTTATACCCATTGCGCCAAGCATCAAAAGACCAGTTAAGAGAAGTTTTTTCATACTCATCCCATTTCTGTCTGCTTTGACAATCCTTTCTTGCTGGATGTGTTGTCTCCCTTTCGAAATCTAGATGGTAAGTATCGCCAGACAAATGGCCTTCGCTGAGAATCTGCTACCAAGAGGGATACTCCGATATTTGGAGAAATATTTGGAAATGGAAGTGCTAACTGATTCATTCTGTAAGGATAACTAAAGACACTTGGAGGGGACGGAATGCCTTTGACCATTGTAAGACAAGACATCACCAAAATGGGTGTGGATGCGATTGCAAATGCGTGATAACGGGGCGTTTGCTGTAAGCGAGGAGCTTTTAGGTGAGGTGGCCAGTTATCTAGATGCAAATTATGTGGAAGAAGATGTGGGGCAGCGGTGCCGTGGAGTTGTAAGGGAGGCGACGCCCCAAGCTCCGCTAGAGAATTTGGTGGGCAATTTAGATGAGCCTTTTACCAAGACATTGCTACGACTAATTGAGGCCAAGGGGAAAGACGATGTGGAAGTGTACAAAAAGGCTAATCTTGATCGTAGGCTTTTCTCAAAGATCCGCAGCAATAAGGCCTATATGCCTAGTAAGCGCACGGTCATTGCCCTGGCCATTAGTCTAGAACTCTCACTTGAGGAAACAAATGACCTTTTGAAGCGTGCGGGCTTTGCTCTTTCCCCGAGCCAAGTGGGTGATGTGATTGTGGAATACTTTATTCTGCATCGCAAGTATAATATTTATGAGATTAATGAAGTATTGTTCCGATACGATCAACCGCTACTTGGTGGATCGTAAGCTAGATCGGGGGATGGTTATATGAAAGATGTACGCCTAGGTTTCTCTAGGTTTGGATTTCTGGTGGCAGTCTTGCAGTTGTTACCCAATGTGATTTGGGTTCTCCTTCCTCCTGAGCCGAATATTCTTACAACGAATGCATCCGTTAAGCCTTTTTTGGAGTACGGGGAGCACATGCTCGGAGTTGCCATTATTATGATGCTCTTGTTTCTGGTGGGCAAAACGGATCGCGAGCTCATACCCAGGGGCAGAACAGCCACCTTCGCTTTCGGAGCCATATTGCTCTACTGGTTCTGTTGGATACTGTATTATGCAGGCATGCAGGGTAATCTGGTGCTTTATTCCATGGTAGTCTTGCCGCCGGTAGCTTTTTTCTTGGCAGGTTTGGCAAAAAAAGTCTCCATTATCTCGGTTACGGCCTTACTGTTTGTGGTGTTTCATGTTCTGGTTACTCTGGAAAATTTTCCTTTGAGGTAGGCGGGGTAATATGCAAAAAGGTGCATTTAGCTACGCATTTCGGGTTATGCTGCAGCGCGTCTTGGGGCTGGCTCTGTTCTGGCTTGGTGCTCGTCAGCTGAGCTGGCATATCTGGGTCTATTTTGGCACAAGTTTTGTTGTTGCGATTATTTCGTTAGCCATCATGTTTAAAGTCAACCAAGAGACGCTGAACCAGCGGGGAAAGGTCGTTACCGATTCACCCTCCTGGGATAAAGTACTCTTAGGGTTGTATTGGGCTTTGCATTTTTTTGTCATCCATCTCGCGGCAGGATTGGAGTGGCAGGGCACTCCGCCAAGTCTGGCTTCATTCTGGATAGGAATGCTCCTCGGTATAGCCTCAGCTGTACTTGCCATGGCAGCCCTACTAGTCAACACTTACCTAGAATCTACAGCCCGCATCCAGCAGGATAGAGACCAAGAGGTGATTAGTACAGGGGTCTATAGTGTTGTGAGACACCCCACCTATTTGGCGGTGCTACTCTCCGCTCTAGGGATATCCTTAGTATTTTCCACACCCTATGTTTGCCTGACAGCTGTGGTCGTAGCCATCATCATTGTAGTTCGAACGCATCTTGAAGATAAAATGCTACAAGAAAAGCTAGATGGTTACCAGGAATATACGCAGCAGGTACGCTATCGCTTAATTCCTGGCATTTGGTAATTTGTCGCTTGCGAAGCGACCTATAGATCCTCGCATCATGATATCCTCAGATCAACAAAACACAAGGGGGTTATCATGTGAGACAGGGATGCATGGAACTTGTTTTTATCTTGGACAAAAGCGGATCCATGAGCGGTTTGGAGAGTGACACTATCGGTGGGTATAACTCAATGCTAGACAAGCAAAAACAGGTAGAAGGCGAATGTGTGGTAACAACTGTACTTTTTGATCATGGTTATGAGCTACTTCACGATCGCATTGATGTCAGAGCGGTCAATCCTATCACCGAAGAGGAATACCAGGTAGGGGGTTCAACTGCTCTTCTCGATGCTATCGGCTTCACCATCCAAAAAATCGCGAAAGTGCAGAAGCATACGGTCGAGGAACATCGTGCAAATAAGGTGATGTTTGTTGTGATCACAGACGGGCAAGAAAATAGCAGCCGCGAATATTCTCATGACCAGATTAAAGCACTGGTGGAACATCATAAGGAGCAAGCTGAGTGGGAGTTTGTCTTTTTAGGAGCTAATATTGACGCCATTGAGACGGCCAAACATTTTGGTATTGGGGCTGATCGGGCCCAGAGCTACCATGCAGATGAGGCAGGAGTTGCGCTGAACTTTGCGGTGATGAGCGAAAGTGTGGCCGAGTTTCGCAGGACGGGGAAGATGGACGATCGTTGGAAGGAGAAGATCGAGCAAGACTACAAGGGCAGGGGTGGCAAGCACTAGCTTAAGACAAATGGCGATAGATTGTCAGGAAAATATAGGAACTACCCAGTTTGTTAAATCACACATTATATGGCGTAACTTAACAAACTAAGCAGGAAGCATAGGGTTGTTAGCGAAGGTTAACAGGCGGAGGTTGAAAGACCTCCCCGTTTCTATCGTTACCAGTGCAAACGTTGTCATTGTGGAGGTGATGGGGTTTTAGGGTTTTGTACTGTTGTTTTCTTGACTATCAAATGGAGGTGCGTAGAATGAAAAGAGTAACTACGATGCTTGTCGTGCTTGTACTGGCTCTGTCGATTAGTCTACCTGTCATGGCTTCTGTTCCAGGAGAATTGTTGATTTGGTCCGATGGCGAAAGAGCACCAATTCTCAACGAGGTGGCCAAGCAATTTGTGATTGAGTACGGTGTTACTGTCCGAATTCAAGAACTACCCTTTGGCGACATTCGCGACAATCTAGCTATTGTTGCTCCTACCGGCGAAGGCCCCGACCTTATTGTTGGTGCCCATGACTGGTTAGGTCAATTGGTGACAGACGGTCTCATCGACCCTATTGACGTGGATGACGAGTCTTTGTTCCTTGAATCTGGTTTAGAAGCCTTTACCTGGGGCGGCCAGCGCTATGGTATCCCTTACGCCATTGAAGCGATTGGTCTTATCTATAACAAGGATTTAGCAGGCGAAGATGGTTTCCAAAGCTTCGAAGAAATGATTGAATTAGGTACGAAGCTTCGGGACGAAGGCAAGTACGCGCTTGTTATGCCTCAGCCTGATCCTTACCACACCTTCCCATTCTTTAGCATCTTAGGAGGCTATGTTTTTGGAATGGATGCTGACGGCGTTTTGGATCCTCTCGATGTTGGTTTGGCCAATGACGGCGCTGTGGAAGGTTTCGAGCTTTTCGAATATCTCATGGACGAACGTATTATGGCTCGCGCCACACCATATGACACCATGATGAGCCTCTTCCAAAATGGCAACGCAGCCGGCATGATCACTGGCCCTTGGGCTTTTAATGATGTGCGTTCTGCTGGTATCGACTATGGATTCCAACAGATTCCTTCTTATAAGGGACAATATGGTAGACCATTCTTGGGTGCTCAAGGCTTTATGATGAGCGCTTTCAGTGAGAATAAAATGTTAGCGAACCTGTTCCTTAACGAATTTGTTGCTACGAAAGATACTATGTTGGCTATTTATGAGGGAGACCCCCGCCCAACAGCTTTCTTGCCCGCAGCGGACATCATTAATGAAGATCCCGATATGCGCGGTGTAATGGAATCTGCCGCAGAAGGTATTCCAATGCCAGCTATTCCTGCCATGAATGCAGTCTGGACTGCTTGGAGCGATGCTCTTGAACTGGTTATCAATCAGCAATCTGCTCCTAGACCTGCCATCGAAAATGCCGTTCAACTCATCATTCAAACAATTGAAGACAGCGGTTACTAAAATGGTATATTGAGTTACTGGATATTCCCCTTGGAGCTTGCTTCTCCAAGGGGAATCCATCTGATTGTTCTAAAAGAAATGGGTGATGCAAAGTGGGCAAGATTATTAAGGGCGCGTTCTTAGGCATCGTCAATGTGGTGTTCATTTGGATTGCGCTTTACCTTCTTGGTGCCGAGGCCTATCTAGTATTCGTCCTACTTTTGTTAGGTGCACTCTTAACGAACGTTATTTTTCTACTGCCAAGGGCCTACCCTTATCGCTACTTGTTACCCGCTGCGTTTTTTATGGTGCTCCTGGTAGTTTACCCCATTGTGTATACGGTCTATATTTCGATCACCAACTATGGAACGGGTAACATTCTCAATAAGGAACAGGTGGTTGCTCAGTTTGAGAGCAAATATACTCTAGAACCAAATTCCGACAGCTTTGCCTTTCAGACCTACCGCGACCCGCAGGGTGATCTATGGTTCCTGTTTACAGACTCCCTAGGTGGGCAATTGGTAGGCCACGATGGTGAGCTTACACATTTGCGAGAAGATGATCCTCTCCTTCGTCAACTAGCTGGATATACGGAACTTTCCAGGGTTGATTTGGTCAGGGCTACCAATGAGCTTTCGTCCCAATCTTTTGCCTACGACGATACCCATGAACTGAGAATGCGTAACATTAACGCTTTTAACCTTTATCTGCAGCAATACAGCTACGACAGGGAACGCGATGTATTGTTAGAGGTGCAGACAGGCATTGTCTATACACCAGAAGACGGATATTTTCGGGCTCCCGATGGAACGCACCTTACCCCAGGATTTAGGGCTGTTGTGGGTTTTGGCAACTTTCGCAGGCTCTTTGGCAATCCCCAGATTACAGGGCCCTTTGTTAGTGTTTTTATCTGGACCATTCAGTGGGCATTACTTAGTGTGGGTACAACCTTTGTGGTGGGCTTATTTCTGGCTATTTTGCTCAACGATCCTTACTTGCGTTTGCGGAAGGTGTACCGCTCACTTTTGATTTTGCCCTATGCCATTCCCGCCTTTATCTCGGCCCTAATTTGGCGAGGTCTGTTTAACACCGATTTAGGTATCATTAACCAGATTCTACAAGCCACAATTGGCTCATCCGTACCCTGGTTGCAAGATCCATTTTGGGCCAAGGTAGCCTTAATCATCCTCAATCTTTGGTTAGGCTTCCCTTATATGATGATTATTTGTTTAGGTGCACTACAGAGCATTAGTGCAGAGATGTATGAAGCTGCCGTTGTAGATGGTGCCACCGCTTGGCAGCAGTTTCGGCACATTACGTTGCCACTTCTGATGGTGAGTGTGGCTCCGCTTTTGATTTCTTCTTTCTCCTTTAATTTCAACAACTTCTCCGTCATCTATCTCCTAACTAGGGGGCGTCCACCCATTGTAGGGGCCCAGACTCCTGCGGGCCATACCGATATTTTGATCTCCTATACCTATCGGTTGGCATTTGAGAGTGGCAGGGGCATTGATTACGGACTCGCTAGTGCTGTTACACTCGTTATCTTCTTGATTACCGGGGCCATTACGTTCTTTAACTTCCGGTTTACTGGAGCCCTAGAGGATGTGAATAAAAATGTATAGAAGACACACGTTCTTCAGAGGCCTATGGCGCCATGCGATTATGCTGGTGTTTCTCGTATTCGCTTTGTTCCCTATCTTGTGGGTCATCTCGGCATCCTTTAACCCTGCCAACACCTTAGTTGGCCAGAGCTTGATTCCGCGCAACGCCAGTCTTGCTAATTACATTGAAGTCTTCACAAGTGAGCAGTACCCCATCGCCCTTTGGATCAAAAACTCAGTGGTAATCGGGCTGATTACATCTACACTTGTTGTAGTCATGACCTCACTGGCGGCCTATGCTTTCTCGCGTTTTCGCTTTAAGGGGCGCAGAGAAGGGCTTTTTGCCTCCCTCTTAGTGCAGGTTTTTCCGCAGATGTTGGCAGCCGTATCCATTTATCTCTTGATTCTCAGTATTGGCAAACTCATTCCTTCCCTGGGGATCAATACCCATGCTGGTTTGATCATGATTTACTTAGGCGGCGCCATGGGAGTGAATGCCTGGTTGATGAAAGGGTATTTCGATACCATTCCCACTTCGCTAGAGGAATCAGCCATGATCGATGGTGCATCTCCATTTCAGGCGTATTACATGATCATCCTGCCCCTAGCCAGACCCATTTTGGCCGTCATCTTCTTATTACAGTTTATTGGAACCTACTCAGAGTTTATCTTGGCCAGTGTCTTGATCAGTTCGAGCGATAAGTATACGCTAGCTGTGGGCTTGCAGCTCTTTATTCAAGATCAATATGCTAGCCGTTGGGGCGTTTTCGCAGCCGCCTCAGTTCTCGGGGCACTGCCGATTGTGCTCTTGTTCATGTTTTTGCAGAAATACTTGGTTTCAGGCCTGACCAGTGGTGCTGTAAAAGGCTAATCTTGCTTTCGATCGCCTCTGGAAAAGGAAGGAATAGAAGCCCCCCCGCAGAATGATTCCAAGAGAACGATTCGAGGGGGTTTTGATTTGGTATCCAAGAAAGAGCTTCTATCGAGGATTTTACGTTCACGGTAAGACTGCTCGACGATACGAGAGATCCTGTTTTCGTGGCGCTACAGGGTGTGTATGTAAACCAAATGCCCATCGCTTATGAACAAGTCTTTGAAATGGGAAGGCGCGATGTCTTGGATATCCGCCTGGGTGATGTGGCTAGAGATGCAGCTTACCAAGATGGAATTGTAGTTCTCGGGGTGGTAGAATAAGTACACCGTTGAAAAAGGACACGGCACCGGGGGTTGCATCTTCCGGTGCTTTTTTGAATAATGAAGGAATCAGACTCATTTTTGATCGAAGGGAAGAGTAAAAATGCGAATCATCATACATGATTTGGAAAGCAGCGATTTTCAGTCCATCTTTCCCCAGCCACCAGGCGAGGCCGTGATTATTGCCAATGACGCTACGATACATCACTGCCTAGGCTGTTTTGGATGTTGGATAAAAACGCCTGGAGTCTGCGTTATACGAGACAAGTACAGCAACATTGGTGAACTTTTTTCAAAGTGTAGCGAGGCTTTGATCATCAGCCGCTGCTTTTACGGTGGATATAGTCCCTTCGTGAAGAATGTCCTTGATCGAAGTATACCCTACATTCATCCGAATTTTAGGAACAGAAACGGAGAAATGCATCACAAAAGACGATATAAGAACCATGTGGATTTACAGGTGTATTTTTATTGTGAGGATATTACAGAAAGCGAACGGCACGTAGCGCGCGATCTTGTGCGGGCTAATGCAGCCAATTTGTGTTGGGATGTTGTGGGCGTCTCTTTTAGCAATAGTCTTGCAGAGTTGGAGGTTCAAGTATCATGCGAATAGCGCTGATTAACGGTAGTCCCAAGACCAATGGCAGTGCTTCTGCCGCTATACTGCAAGATGTTCGTCCCCTTCTAGAAGCTGAAAACCGCGTGATTGATGCGTACCATTTGAATGGGCCCGCGATAAGGGCTGAAGAGATAGCCAACTTGAGCCAATGCGATATTCTCATCTTCGCCTTTCCTCTCTATGTGGATGGCATTCCTGCCCATTTGCTACAATGTCTCCTTCAGTTGGAAGAGTACCTGGTCACAAACAAAAAGGAGA
>DHNI01000128.1 GCA_002409455.1 Firmicutes bacterium UBA5420
CGTCCGATGTACGCCCTGTTTGATTGCTTGCCGCTTTGTAGTTTCCGTGATTCTTGGCGCAAATCATCCAAACTTCTCTTGACCACAGTCTCAATGGCTTCATTCTGGTCTTGAAGCTTCACGACCTCTTCTTGCAGAGCACATTTCAAAAGCTCTACCTCTTGATCGGCCCCCGCGTCTTCGTAGGACTGAATCTGTGTCGTGAGATCATTGATTTCCCCAATGAGCAGAGTGCGCTCGTCAAATAACCTGAAAAAGCTCCCCCCAACTTCATCATCGCCGATAAGCTGATCAGGAGCAAACCCAGCCATCGACGTGCTGAGTTTGCCTAACTGTCTAAATAGTTTTAGTTTTCGTTGATAAAGTTCAACAAGCACCTTCATCATCACCCTTGCATGCTCATCAGTTGCTGAGTAAGCCAATCGCCTTGGGCATAGAGCTCACCGAGCACTCGCTCCATAGCTGTGAACTTTCTCCATTGATTCTCTTCATAGCGGAGAAGGCGTTCTTCCATGGCGCTTAAGCGGGATTCATAATCTCGGATCTGCTTGCCCAAATAACTCTCATCGTAGGATATGCTTGCCTTACCGGCGGTCTCTGTGAGCCGTTCCATACCCTTATCTAAGGCCGCATCTAATCGCCTTGCTATACCAGGTTCTGCAGTGCTTTTGTCACCACCTTGCATAAAGAGGTCTTGCACACCGTCTGGGTTCTCTTCCACGGCAGCCCGTAGTTTGTCTTCATTGACATTCAAGCGACCATATTCGTACCATGAACCTGTGGTAATCCCAATTTGAGCCATGGTCATAGCATTACCATCTTCGTCCTTGACGACGGCTCCTAAAGCGATTCGCATTTCACTGAGAATCCCGCTCAGTATAGAATCGGAACGAAGCAACCCGCTCTTGGCTTTCTCTTCCCAAAGCTCAATATCCTTGTCAGACATATCTGCCCTTTGGGCGTCAGTCAAAGGCGGGAAATCCCTGAAGGTTTCTTCACGGGTCATCAGGTTAAACTCATCAACCAATTCATTATAGAGATCCACGAATTCCTTGATTTTGTCCACAACAGCATCCACATCATGGCGAACTTCGATGCGAACTGTAACTGGATTTTCCTTGTTCGCCTCCAGCAAGTTAACGGTAATTCCGTTCAGGTCAAAGGTATTGCTACTTTGATGCGTAATTAGGCCGTTTATTTCTACAATAGCATCTTGGCCGATCATTTCTTGGTCACCACGTCTTAATGTTCCAACAGCGGGTTGGTCGCCCTCTTCGCCTTCTATAGGCACTTCATCAACGTCAACCTCTCCACCGAAGATCTCGGTAAAATTCTTGTCCACGATAATCTCTGCACCCGCACCAATTTCTTTCGTGGTAAAGGAGATCTGTGAGCCATGTGCGTAAGCGCTGATACCCAGATCCTTATCTTTGTTAATCTCCTTAGCAACAGTGGCTACGAAATCTTCAGCGGACTCATAGGAGCCCACGCTAATAGTTTTTCCATTGATCACAAAAGACTCAGGTGTGTTATCGTCCAATTCCACTGAATCAGAGACAAACTGGGCCGATGTAGCGAGCTGTGTGACCTTGAGATCATATGTGCCGGGGCTCGCATCTCCCGCGGCAGTCACGTTCAAAATATCGGTACGCGACGAAGTCGCTATATTCCTTTGGAACGTACTTGGTAAGCGCAGGCCCAAAAGAAAACTATCAAACCGGTATAACTTCGTATTCACGTCGCGATAGGCGTCACGTTTCCATTCCGCTTTGACCTTCTGTTGAAACACCCTGTCAACCGGAATCCGCTGCGCAGTCATGATGTCCTTAATCATCTGCTCGGTATCGATCCCGGAATTCAGACCAGATATTCTCATCATTGTCACCTCATCCTTAAGGTTCTCTACTGTTATTATCGACAGTTCTTCTCAATTACTTTAATCGGTGGGCAAAACTTCCAACTTGCTGGATGTACTTCGCCACAACCACAAAGACCCCTGCTATGAATCGCCGCCTGATCTCCCTTGTTTAGCAGTACAATTCCTGGGGAATAGTAAGTGTGAGTCTAGTGCAAGGTGGGTGAACAGATGCCAGTACACTTTATATATCCAATTTACACAGCGGTACTAGCCTTGGCGTTAGTTGCCGTCGTGCCAAAGGAGCAGATGCGCGAACAAGCAATCCATGCAATTACCTTTGGCGGAGTCGGAAGCGTTGTCATGGTTTTCATCTACTCACCTTTCAACGCCTTTGAATGGATGAACAAGGGACCCTTTGGATACGGCAATATCGCCTTCTTTCCTCCTTTGGCATGGACAATTTACTTCATAATCTATTTCTATCTTCTCCCTCGAAAGAAACCCTGGATATATCTTTTTGTGCTCTTTGCTGCCTGCTACAGCACGCTCTTTTCCAATGTTCTGATGAATCTAGAGATTTTCCGGTGGAACAAGGGCAGGCTTTTGTTGCCGTTTTTTCTTTATCTGTCATGGTTTGCTGTTGTGACTTGGCTCTACACGAAAGTGCACCCCGTCAAACAAGAATGACCGATGCCAGTGCCCTTTTTTCCCCATCTTGATCGTCATTTTGGGTCATTTTGGGGCCCAGAAATTGTTTGACAGCAATCGACTTTTGTGATACAGTGGACGCGGTTAAGACTTTAAATGAAGCGAACACACATGGCCTCGAGTTCTACCTTAGAGTGAGCACAAGGGTTTACACGGTTTGCGTAGTTTAGGCTTTTGACTAGAAAACAATCTTTAGGAGGCCATTGAATGACTGGTAAAGTAAAATGGTTTAACGCAGAAAAAGGGTTCGGTTTTATTGAGCGCGAAGATGGAGACGACGTATTCGTACACTTCTCCGCAATCCAAGGTAGCGGTTTCAAATCCCTGAACGAGGGTGACGAAGTCAGCTTTGATATCGTTGACGGTGACCGCGGCCCACAAGCTGCTAACGTAGTTCGTCTCTAGATCCAACCATTGCAGCGGCCTAGATAAGCTGCTTCAACAGAACATTAATGAGAAACCCCATTCTTCCGAATGGGGTTTCTTTTTACTTCACCTAAGACTCCTCCACTTCCTCAAGCTGCTCCAAAACCCAGTTAAGTTCAGAGATCGCCTTTTCCAGAGCTTCATGACGGCTCTGATCCGAATGAATGAACAGCTTGAGTCCAACCTGCTCAGACTTGAGAATATTGATGCGGTCGCGTATAAGACCGGCTACGGCAAATCGATTCATAGTTAGCCCCCCCAGAAAATTGATTGACTTCCCGGCTACAAGTTTTCGATTCCGAACACGTTAAGAAGGAATCTTCACAAAAACAGTCGAAGATATTTATGAATATGTTCCACAATGGAGGAATACTAGTGACCTTAAAAATCATCACCGACAGTGCCTGTGATTTACCTGACGATCTCATCCAGAAGTATGACATAGATGTGCTGCCCTTCTTGGTGTATGTCGATGACAAGGAGTATCGGGATGGCGTGAACATAACAACCACAGAAGTGTATGATGCCATTCACGCAGGCAAAATTCCCACCACTGGGCAGGTGCCAATGGATGCAATCGCCACAACCTTCAAACGCTACGCTGACCAGGGACGACAATGCCTCTACTTAAGTTTTTCTTCAAAATTGTCAGGCACCTATAATACAGTGCGCTTGGTGGCCCAAGAAATGAAGAAGAGCTTCATGAATTTTCAAGTGACCGTGGTCGATACCCTCAGTGGATCCCTTGGGCAAGGACTCATTGCCCTTGAAGCGGCGCAGATGGCTTTGGCAGGAATGGATCCTGCTGCCATCATCGAAAGGGCTCAAAAGCGCTCTAGCAACAATGTGGAACACATTTTTTCCGTAGATGACTTAGGCTACCTCCATCGTGGCGGACGGGTGAGTTACGCCAGTGCCTTCTTGGGAGGGCTTTTACAAGTAAAACCAATTCTGCATGTACAGGATGGGCTCATGATTCCCTTCCAAAAAGTTCGGGGCAAGAATATGGCCATCAAACGTATTGTGGAATTAGTAAAGGAACGCTCCCTAGGCCATGCCGATCAAATCATCGGTATTACCCATGCCGATGATGCCCCTGTAGCCGAGCAGCTCAAGGCTATGCTCCGGGACACCCTAGGCTATCAGAAGTTTATTGTAAATTTAATCGGTAGTGTCTTAGCATGCCATATCGGGATTGGTGGTGTGGCGGTTTTTGCCGTCAACAGCAAGATCCCCGCAGCTAACCTCGGCCCCGCTATGGAAGAACACGGAGTTTTGTAGTTTTATTTTACTTTTCGTTAACGCTGAGTTATACTAAATATAAGACAAAATATTAGCAAAGAAATGGAGTGTAGCTCGTGGATTACAAGTATTTGGCTGAACCGTACAAGATTAAAATGGTTGAACCCATTGCTGTTACCACCAGACAGCAAAGGGAGGAAGCAATGGAAAGAGCAGGGTGGAACACATTTCTGCTTACCACAGATGATATCTACATCGATCTTTTGACAGACAGTGGTACCAATGCCATGAGTGATAACCAATGGGCTGGCCTCATGCTTGGCGACGAAGCCTATTCTGGCAGCAGAAACTTTAAGCATCTACAAGAGGCTGTACGCGAT
The DNA here is from genome assembly GCA_002409455.1 of Firmicutes bacterium UBA5420. Taxonomy (GTDB): domain Bacteria; phylum Bacillota; class Limnochordia; order Darwinibacteriales; family Darwinibacteriaceae; genus UBA5420. The sequence continues at coordinate 4,615 of DHNI01000128.1, forward strand.
CTCTACGGCTTTAAGCATGTAGTACCAACCCACCAAGGGCGCGGCGCAGAAAACATACTATCACAAATCATGATTAAGCCCGGTGATTACGTGCCCGGTAACATGTATTTTACAACCACCCGTGCCCATCAAGAGATGAATGGGGCGACCTTTAGGGACATCATTATCGATGAGGCCCACGACTCCCAGAACGAACATCCCTTTAAGGGCAACGTAGACTTGAACAAATTGCAGGCCCTTATTGATGAAGTGGGGGCAGAACGCATTCCCTACATCTGCTTGGCGGTAACCGTAAATCTCGCGGGTGGCCAGCCTGTAGCCATGGAAAACATAAAAGCCGTCTACGAGCTTGCTCAAAAGTACAAGATTAAGGTCATGATGGATGCAACCCGCTGCGTTGAAAACGCCTGTTTTATTAAACAACGTGAGCCTGGCTATGAAAACAAAACCATCAAAGAGATCGTTCGCGAAATGTACAGCTATGCTGATGGATGCACCATGAGCGGAAAGAAAGATGGCATCGTAAATATCGGCGGATTCTTGGCCCTAAACGATGACGATCTCTATCAAAAGGCCACCAGTCTCGTCGTAGTTTACGAGGGTATGCCCTCCTATGGCGGCATGACTGGTCGTGACATGGAAGCATTAGCCCGCGGCCTGTACGAATCGGTGGATTATAATTTCATAGCCCATCGCCTGGATCAGGTCAAATATTTAGGTGACAAACTCATTGAAGCGGGGATTCCCGTGGTAAAACCTATCGGCGGCCATGCTGTTTTCCTCGATGCCCGCCAATTCTATCCGCATATTCCTCAAGAGGAGTTCCCCGCGCAAATGCTGGCAGCTCAGCTTTATCTTGAATCGGGCGTGCGCAGTATGGAACGGGGGATCATTTCGGCAGGACGTGACAAAGAGGGCAACCATTACTATCCCAAACTGGAATTAGTGCGTCTGACGATTCCGCGTCGGGTCTACACCTATGCACATCTGGATGTTGTTGTAGATGCGGTGAAAGAGTTGTACGAACACAGGAAGCGAGTGAAGGGTCTCCGCTTTGTCTATGAACCGCCTGTACTGCGCTTCTTTACTGCACGTTTTGAACCATTAGCATAAACGCGACATTGTTCTGTGGGAGGTCGTTACCATTTTTGGTGTGACAGACCTCCCACACCAGCACTCATTCTTCCCGCGATTGTAGAAAGTCCAAAAGCTCCGATTTTTCCACTCTGCTCACCCCGCTATGCTCAATGTCAAACCGGGTATCAAAGGGTTGATCCAAGTTTTCGCGCATAACTTCCGCAATACGGGGTCGACAAAACGTACCCTGACACCAGCCCATAGAGGCTCTCGTACGCCTCTTTACGCCATCAATGGTCTTAACAGGAATGCCCCTTTGACAGGCATCCATGATCTCTCCTTCTGTCACCTGCTCGCAGCGACAAATTATTTTTTCTGGTGAAGATGGAATATCTAAGAGAGGCTTGATCTCCCGCAAGGGTTTGAGCTCCTGATGCTGGATGATTGGGCTACGATAAGGATTGAAGGAAGTATCAGGCCTGAGGGCTAATCCTGCGTGCCCTAGAATCCCTTCTACCATGTAGGCGATTGCTGGCGATGCAGTTAACCCAGGTGACTGAATACCTGCTACATGAATGAACCCTGGTACCTTGCTCTCCTCAATAATAAAGTCATCTGTAGAACTACGGGCGCGAATTCCGGTAAAACTACGTATGAACTGCCTCGGATCAAGGCCATCGTAGAGTATCTTACAGGCATCGTAGATCACGGCCATCCTCTGCAAATCGGTAGAGGTGTCTTCCCTGTCTGTTTGTTCACTGGCATCGGGACCGATTAAAAGATTATCATAAACCGTTGATGCCAGCAAAATGCCCTTGCCCTTGGTCGTGGGAAGACCAAAAATGACATGCTTGATGGGCTTTCCGCTACCTCTAGCAAAAAGAAGATATTGCCCACCTCTAGGCAAAATCGAAAAGTGATCTACGCCCATCATCCGTGAAATCGCATCGGCATAGACTCCAGCTGCATTTATCACATAGCGCGACCGAAAGCTTTCGGTGGTAGTCTCGATTAAAAAATCCCCAAGACGGCCGCCAATACCTATAACTTCAGACTCTAGCTTTAGCTCAGCACCGTTAGTGATGGCGTTTTCGGCCATAGCAATAGCCATCTCATAGGGCGAACAGACGCCGGCCCCTTCGCAAAGTAGGCCCCACTTTAGTTCGGGGTTCAGCTCTGGTTCCAATGCACGAAGCTCTTCTTGGGCGACAAGAC
>DHNI01000145.1:0-206 GCA_002409455.1 Firmicutes bacterium UBA5420
CGTTGTAACACCGTGGTTACATCCGTGAGAGTGACCAGATCTTCGAACTCCAACGCGCTCAGATTTGTCAAGGACTGCTGAAAGACGCTGCGGTACTTCTCCAGAGTCGATAAAGCTTGGTTAGCCTTGGCTAAAATGACGCTCACTTCACGAATAATGTACTTCCAGTTTCCCCTATAAATGGTAATAATATTACGCCTTTGGGA
>DHNI01000145.1:393-704 GCA_002409455.1 Firmicutes bacterium UBA5420
ATGGAGATCACGATCTGGCCCGTCTGTTTGGCGACCCTTTCTGCGGTTTTGTGCCGTGTCCCCGTTTCGAAACTGGGAATCATGCTATCTGGAACCAACTGCGTATTGGCATAGAGAATGCGTTTGGCATCACTTGATAACACGATGGCTCCATCCATCTTAGCCAGCTCGTAAAGTGAACCAGGGTGCATCTCGGAATCAATGTGAAAACCACCGTTAACCAACTCCAAGACTTCAGGCGTATCTCCAATGACAATCAAACCGCCCGTTCTTGCCTTCAAAATGCTATCAAGACCCTCATAGAGTTGAGT
>DHNI01000145.1:859-982 GCA_002409455.1 Firmicutes bacterium UBA5420
CCGGGTGCTAGCATCTCTAGGTGCTCATAAACCATATCATCCTCACGCATGAACTCACCTTCTCACCGATAATTTCAATGCCTCTTGTATCGTGCTTACACCATAAACCTTAATTGGCTCGTT
>DHNI01000145.1:991-1198 GCA_002409455.1 Firmicutes bacterium UBA5420
GAAGCCCAGACGGTGAAGCTCTGCCAGGCGCTGCTCCATACCACGAACAGCCCGTATTTCTCCAGACAACCCAACCTCGCCCAACACGGCACAAAGTGGATCGCAACTCACATTAGAGACGCTACTGGCTACAGCAACAGCCATACCCAGGTCTAAGGCGGGTTCTTGCAGCCTTAGTCCCCCGGCAATATTCAAAAATACATCCTG
>DHNI01000145.1:1358-1841 GCA_002409455.1 Firmicutes bacterium UBA5420
AATATTCAAAAATACATCCTGCGACTGCAAGGGATACCCCTGCCTTTTTTCTAGCACCGCTAGAATAATGGAGAATCTCTGGTAATCAACACCCGTTGTCTGCCTACGAGGAGTGCCTCCATAAGGACTTGGGGCAACTAGGGCCTGCACCTCCACTAGGAGAGGACGAGTGCCTTCCATGTATGGTACCACAACAGAACCAGAACTGTTCTCTGGGCGCTGTGCTAACAAAAACTGTGATGGATTGGCCACAGGAATGAGACCTTGTGGGCCCATCTCAAAGATGGCGACTTCGTGGGTTGAACCGAAGCGATTCTTCACCGAGCGGATGATACGAAAGGAGGTGTGTACTTCCCCTTCGAAATATAATACGAAATCCACAGCATGTTCTAGTACCTTTGGACCAGCCAGATTGCCGCCTTTGGTTACATGCCCCACTAGAAGTATGGATGTATCGCTACCTTTGGCCATCTGCAAAAACCG
>DHNI01000145.1:1995-2669 GCA_002409455.1 Firmicutes bacterium UBA5420
CCTGTAGATTCGCGCACCTGCCCCACACTACCAGGAGGCGACGATACTTCTTCTACAAACATGGTCTGAATAGAATCCACAATCACTAAGACGGGATTTTCATCCTCGATGACCTCGCAAATTGCATGCGTGTTGGCTTCGCTTAGAACAATGAGCTCTTCGGCCACGGCGTTTAGGCGTAGCGCTCGCAGTTTGAGTTGGGCTAACGACTCTTCACCAGTGACGTAGAGAACCTTGCCGATATTTTGGGCCACACAGCTTGCCACCTGCAAAAGTAGGGTTGATTTGCCGATTCCAGGGTCGCCTCCGATCAGACCTAAGCAACCTGGCACTAAGCCGCCTCCCAAAACCCGATCAAGCTCCTCGATACCTGTGCTAAAACGGGATTCAGCACGATTTTCAATCTTCGTTAAGGGTAAAGGCTTGCTCTTGGCCACCCAACTGCGGGCGTTTTTCGTGACAGGTTGGATGGTTTCTTCTACTAGAGTGTTCCACTCCTCGCAAGAAGGACATTTTCCCATCCAGCGAGGGCTCTCGGCTCCACAAGCCTGACATACAAATACGACCGTTTTTCTAGCCACAGTCTACCCTTTCTATGTTCCAAATTTTCCTACACTTCTATTATACCATCAGAAAAAGGAGTGCACAACTGCCCATAAGGCGGATCTGCACTC
>DHNI01000145.1:2825-6903 GCA_002409455.1 Firmicutes bacterium UBA5420
TAAACTAACCTTTAGTTAATGTGTTGCCTAATGAAAAACAAACTCTCCTTCTTTCGAGTCCACCGTGATGGTGCCCCCTTCTCCAAACGTCCCCTTCAGAATTTCTTCGGCAAGGGGATTCTCGATATACTTTTGGATCGCTCTCCGAAGTGGCCTGGCACCAAAATCGGGGTCAAAGCCCTTGTTGGTTAAGAGTTCCTTGGCCTGATCCGTTATGGATAGGGTGATCTCCATGTCATCGAGCTGCGCACGGAGTTCTTTTAGCATGATCTCCACAATCTCGCTGATATGCACCTTGTTGAGTGCATGGAAAACCACAACTTCATCAACCCTATTTAGAAATTCCGGGCGAAATGCCTTCTTGAGCTCATCGGTAACCTTGCCCTTCATGGCTTCGTAATCACTGCGCTCATCAACGACCGTTCGAAAACCAATACCCGAATCTCTGTGAATCTGCTGGGCACCTACGTTAGAGGTCATCACAATCACGGTATTACGGAAGTCCACAACGCGGCCTTTAGAATCGGTTAACCTTCCATCTTCTAGCACTTGGAGCAGAATATTAAAGACTTCTGGGTGGGCTTTTTCAATTTCATCAAAGAGTACGATTGAATAAGGCTTTCTGCGCACTTGCTCTGTGAGTTGGCCCCCCTCATCATAGCCCACATAACCTGGAGGCGAGCCGACCAAACGGGAGACAGCATGACGTTCCATATATTCGGACATATCGAGGCGCACCATGGCATCCTCATTTCCAAATAGTGCCTCAGCTAAAGCCCTGGCTAGTTCTGTTTTACCCACCCCAGTGGGCCCCAAGAAGATAAATGAACCAATCGGTCTCTTAGGATCTTTTAGTCCTGCGTGGGCCCTGCGAACGGCCTTGGAAATGGCACCGATAGCTTCATCTTGACCAATAACCCGCTCGTGGAGCACTTCCTCTAGATTGAGTAGACGAATAGCGTCTTCTTCTGTAATATCTGTAACAGGTACGCCAGTCCCCCCTGCCACAACCGCGGCGATATCTTCAGCGGTAACCATAGCTTCTTTGCGGCCGTGACTCTTGCGCCATTCAGTGCGTTTGGATTCTAGCTCTTCCTGGAGTTTCTGTTCTGTATCTCTTAGATTGGCCGCTTGCTCAAATTCTTCATTTTTGATGGCAGCCTCTTTCTCCACACTCACTTCTTCAATTCTGGCCTCTAGCTCCTTTAGCTCTGGCGGAGCCACCAAGCCTGCCAGACGCACACGAGAACCTGCTTCGTCCATCAAGTCAATGGCCTTGTCGGGCAAGAAACGATCACTAATATAACGATCACTGAGGCGGGCTGCAGCCACAATGGATTCATCATTAATCTTCACCCTATGGTGTGCCTCATAGCGATCCCTTAACCCTTTTAGAATTTCGATGGTTTCTTCGACACTAGGCTCATCCACCATTACAGGCTGAAAACGTCGCTCGAGGGCTGCGTCTTTTTCCACATGCTTTTGATATTCATCGAGTGTGGTTGCTCCAATAGCCTGCAATTCACCTCGGGCTAAGGCCGGTTTGAGAATATTGGCTGCATCAATAGCACCTTCCGCGGCACCGGCTCCAATGATTGTATGCATTTCATCAATGAAAAGAACTACATCACCTGCACCGCGAATTTCTTCCATCACTTTCTTCAGACGTTCTTCAAACTCGCCTCGAAACTTTGAACCAGCTACTAAGCTACCTAAATCTAGCGTGACCACACGTTTATTGCTCAAGGTCTCCGGCACATCATTCCGGATGATCTTCAAAGCTAAACCTTCTGCAATAGCCGTCTTTCCCACACCAGGCTCGCCAATCAAGACCGGATTGTTCTTAGTACGTCGACTGAGAATCTGAATCACGCGCTGAATCTCTTTATCTCGCCCGATCACAGGGTCAAGATTGCCTTCTTGCGCCAAGGCGGTCAAGTCGCGACCAAATTGATCAAGTGTAGGGGTCTTGTTCTGCCGGGGTGCCTGAGCCTTTCCTTGACCCCCACCTCCCAGTTGACTGGTGACCTGTGAGCGCACCTTTTCTAGATCAGCACCCAGATTATGAAGCACCTGGGCTGCGACTCCTTCTCCTTCACGAATTAGGCCAAGCAAGAGATGCTCGGTGCCAATATAGGTATGTCCAAGGCGCCTAGCTTCGTCAAAAGCGAGTTCCAGCACCCTTTTTGAACGGGGAGTAAAGCCGATCTGACCCTGGGTTGGCTGGCCACCACGGCCAATAATTCGCTCTACCTCTCCGCGTACTTGATCAATACTGATTCCGAGGGACAACAGCGATCGTGCTGCCACATCTTCACCTTCAGCAATTAAACCAAGAAGAATGTGCTCTGTTCCCACCACATTATGCCCCAGCCTCCGTGCTTCTTCTTGTGAAAGGACAATCACTCGCTGCGCTCGTTCCGTAAAACGTCCAAACATATAGACACCCTCTTTCCGTTATGAATTAGTGTTAAGTGTATCTCGAATCAAACTCGCCCGCAAACGATCCCTTTCCTGCACAGGCAACACCTGCCCCATCATTCGCTGCAAATGGGCTGAGCGAATTTGTACTATGAGTTGTTTCACGCGTTCGGGATCACTATGCTCAATCACGCCTAAGTCTACCCCAAGTTTCAAATCTGACAAAAGCTCCATGGCTTCCTGACTTGTAATGGTCCGGGCGTTACTTAAAATTCCATAAGACCGGAATAACCAATCTTCTGTTGCTAGTTTTCGATCTTCTTCTAACAAATACTCCCTTGCTTGACGTTCACTATGGAGAATCTGGTCGGTAAAGCGGGCCAAATGTTCAATAGTTTCTTCTTCACTTTGACCCAGCGTAATCTGATTTGAAAGTTGGAATACATTGCCCCAAATATCGCTACCTTCTCCATAAAGCCCTCTCACCGTTAAACCAAACTTGGACACTGCCCCTAAGACTTCCTGAACCTTCTTGAGCCTACGTAGAGCTGGCAGATGAAACATCACCGATGCCCTGAGCGCTGTCCCCACGTTCGTAGGACAACAAGTCAAATATCCAGATTGTAAGTCAAAGGCATAGTCCAGGTATTCCTCCAAACGATCGTCAATCTCGGTAGCCAAACGCCAGGCTTCATCAAGCTGTAGGCCGGGCTTTAAGACCTGAATACGCAGGTGATCCTCTTCGTTTACCATAATGCTCACATTGGATGTGTCACTAAGAATAACAGCCTTATGCTGAGGATTCTGGGTATGACTAGGGCTGATCAAATGTTCTTCAGCCAAGACTTGTCGATCTAACATATCCATCGTGCCCATCTCGCGGTAGCTAAACCCGCCTAGTCCTTCTAGATGGGGAACAACAGCAGAGATTTTGCTTAAAACCTCTCGGAGGTTGTCGCGGCTGGCCGATTCGGGAAAAGGGATCCCTCCTAGATTTCGAGCCAAACGACAGCGTGTTCCTAAAATAATATCACCCTGGGGTCCACTTTGTTTCATCCAGGACGCAATCTTCTTCATTCGTTATTCCCCCCCGCCGCTTTGCTCTCTAAGAGGCGAAGTTCATCACGGTACTTGGCTGCTTGTTCATAGTTTTCTTGCAGTACACACTCCTGCAAGCGCCTGCGCAGATCCTCGATCTCCCGGTCAACACGTACTTTGGGATAGCTTCGAGCTGGCACTTTGCCTGTATGTGTACTCGACCCATGTATCCTACGCAAAACTGGGTTCAGCTCATCATGGAACACTTCATAACAGTCACTGCAACCTAAGCGCCCCGTCTTCTGCACATCAAAAATCGACCGCCCACAAGTAGGACACTTCTTGACAGGCTGACTCGGACTCAAAGTTTGACCCATTTTTGCGGACTGAAACAGGCTCGATAATAAATGCTGTAAATCAAAACCAGTGCTAAAATTCGTGTATCCTTGGGCACATTCTTGGCAAAGCCGAAGCTCAGTTCTATTGTTGTTTTCAATCTGCACAAACTTCACCGTAGCCTCATTTTGCCCACATTTCTCGCATAACATTTGAATATCACCCGCCTTTCACGACCTCGATTCAATGATGAAAAACAGTAGCGAGCGAACCAAGCTGGCCC
>DHNI01000145.1:7030-11221 GCA_002409455.1 Firmicutes bacterium UBA5420
AGCGAGCGAACCAAGCTGGCCCGCAGTACGTTCTTTCCTTGGCTAATGCCACCTACTTCCTGTTGCACAATACCGCGCATAAGCTGAAGCTCCCCCGGAGAAATCACATGATGATCCTTGAGATGGGCTAGAATATTTTCCATCTGCCGGTCATCAAGCTCTGAACCAATACTTTGAAGTAGGCTGACTGCATGAGCATAGCTATCGTCTATCTGCACATGACCCACTCGAATGTAGCCACCGCCCCCCCGCCTACTTTCTACAATATACCCTCTTTCGAGTGTAAAACGGGTAGATAGAACATAGTTTATCTGCGATGGAACGCAAGAAAAATCGTCAGCCATTTGGGCGCGGCTCAACTCAACGCTATTGGTTTGGCTGCTACGTAGCATTCTTTTAATGTGCGCTTCAATGTGATCCGCTAAAGTACCCATAGCTCTCCACCCAGCTTTCTTTGACTATTACTGACCTTAACCCTATTATAGCACAAAATCGAAGCGACTATGCAACCTTGTAGAGAATGGTCAGGAAACATCAAAGGCCTATATCCGACTGTTTTAGGATCTCTTTGAAAAAAATCGCGGTTTTCCTCCTATTTACTCCGGTTTTTGCATAGGGATTCTGGGGAGGGATAGCATGATCAACTATATCTGGTTTTTTATGATCCTAGCCGGCGTAATCACCGCGGCCAGTAAAGGTCAAATCAACCTTGTAACCGAAGGCGTCCTTAAGGGTAGCGAACAGGCGGTACTTGTAGCAATCGGCCTCGTCGGCATCATCTCATTCTGGTCCGGTGTGATGAAAATCGCCCAGGACTCGGGCTTAATGGATATGATCGCGCGTGCCATGGGGCCTATAGCTCGCAAGCTCTTTCCCGAGGTGCCCAGTCGCCATCCGGCCATGGGAGCCCTGCTTGTGGCCATGAGTGCCAACATTTTGGGCTTAGGCAATGCTTGCACTCCCCTGGGACTGAAAGCCATGGGCCACTTACAGGAGCTAAATGGCGATAAGGAGACGGCCTCCGATGCCATGTGCACCTTTATGGCCATTACCTCCTCGAGCCTGACTATAATTCCAACCACAATTATTGCTCTTCGTTTGACACATGGTTCCGCCTCTCCAACAGAGATCATCGGTCCGGTCATATTCGCCACGACCTGTTCTACGTTGACTGCAGTTCTTGTGGATGCGCTACTGCGACGCGTCTCAAAAAGGCGATAAAGGAGGCTCTTCATGACACCTGCTATTCAGGCTCTTTCACGCTGGGCCATACCGATTTTGCTTCTAGGCATAGCAACCCTCGGACTCTCTAGGGGTGTGCCAATCTATGAAAGTTTCGTAGAAGGTGCCAAAGAAGGATGGCAAACCGCCCTGCGCATTTTGCCCTACCTCGTAGGTATGCTGGTAGCCATTCAAGTCTTTCAGCATTCTGGTGCTCTCGAGCAGTTGATTGACCTTTTAAGTCCCCTCACAAATTTGCTGGGCTTTCCCAGAGAAGTGCTACCCCTGGCATTGATGCGCCCCATTTCTGGTTCGGGTTCGCTGGCGTTACTGTCGCAAACGTTAGCCACCTTTGGGCCTGACTCCCTAGTGGGACGCCTTGCTGCCACGGTTATGGGCAGCAGCGAGACAAGTCTTTATGTGATCACTGTGTACGCAGGATCTGTTGGCCTCAAACGCACCCGTCACACTCTAGCTACCTCCCTTATCGCGGACGTAGCTGGGGCTCTTGCCGCACTCTATATTGTCTTACACTATTTTGCATGATTTTCCATCTTTTGGCCATACTTATCGTATCACAATGAGAAAGGACGTTCAGACCATGTCAAAGCTCAGCAAAAAGGAAAAGCGTGAGATGATTGCAGCGGCCATGAAAACGATCAGCGAACATAAAGGTCTATCACCCGCCTCAAAGGATCGAGGCGTGGTCGTACTTGGAAAAGCACTGGCGAAAAATTCCGATCCCAAGTAAGAAAAGGGTTGCTACTCCCCATGTCGTATAAGTACCTGTAATGAATGCTCACACATTCATCTCGGAGTTTCACTACAGTGAAACATCCACAAGGGGAGGAGTATAGATGTCAATCCTATTTCGCCATATACCCGCCGTTGATAAGATCTTGATAGATCCAAACATCATCGAAGCATCCCACGGATTGCCACATCTCGAGGTGACTGCAATTATTCGGCAGTGCCTTGATGAGCTGCGCCGAGAGATTGCAGCACAAAACGTGGCCTTTTCCGAAGACGAGATCCTCTCACGGTTGGTCGTAGAACTAAGAGCAAACAAGAGACGAAAGTTTCAGCCTGTTGTCAATGCAACGGGTGTACTCTTACATACAAACCTAGGACGAGCCCCCCTTCCAGAGCTGGCCACAAAACGTTTACAATCCCTTGGCCAGGGCTATTTCAACTTGGAGCTCGATTTAAACACTGGAGAGAGGGGAAGCCGTTATACAAGCGTCTCCAGACTTTTCAACCTATTGCTTACGGGGGAGCAAGGGCCACTAGAGAAGAATACGAACACCACACTGGACACCGTCGTGGTTAATAACAACGCCGGTGCTGTCTTAGTTGCCCTTAAAGCACTGACCGCAGGCCAAGAAGTCATTGTCTCCAGGGGGCAATTGGTCGAAATTGGTGGAGGGTTTCGTGTGCCTGAAGTGATGGCGGCAAGTGGCTGCCACCTCAAGGAGGTGGGCACAACCAACCGCACTCGCCTTAGTGATTATGCAGGAGCGATTACAGAGCAAACTAAAGCCATTCTTTTAGTGCACCCCAGCAATTATTCTATCGTTGGCTTCACAGAAAGTGTCCCCAGAGAGAAACTCGCCCAGCTCGCCAAGGAACGTGGGCTTCTTTTGATCGAAGACATCGGCAGTGGTGCCTTCCGTCCTTTTGAGGAACCTCTTGTGTCTAGTGCACTAAGGCATAGCCATCTTGTCACCTATAGTGGTGACAAGCTCTTTGGAGGGCCTCAAGCTGGCATCATTAGCGGCCACAAGGATCTTATAGACATCATTAAGCGTGATCCTCTGCTCCGGGCCCTGCGCATTGATAAGCTGTCCTTAATTGCCCTAGAGGCAGTGTTAGAACTGCATTTAGAAAAAGCATATCATAAACTTCCCCTCTGGGCCTTCGCAAATCTTGATTGCAACGACATTAAGCTACGAGCAGAGAAATGGCAAAGCCAATTAGGGCCAGGGCTTCAGGGAGAGGTCGTGCAGACTGAGTCCACGATGGGCGGAGGCTCATTGCCAGGAGAAACCATTTCTTCTTGGGCCCTAGCACTGCAGAGTTCCCAGCTTTCCAGCGCTGAATTAGCAGAATGGCTGCGCCAAAGCGATCCCCCTGTCATGGGTAGAATTGTGCAAGATAGTGTGCTGCTTGATCCGAGAACTGTCTTGCCCTCCCAAGATCAACTGATCATCTCTTTGCTCCAAGGTGGTGTAACAACATGTTCATAATGGGTACTGCTGGTCACATCGACCATGGAAAATCAACGCTGATTACAGCCCTAACCGGGATAAACCCCGACCGCCTGCAAGAGGAACAAACCCGAGGTATGACTGTGGATTTAGGCTTCGCTTGGTTCTCCGTTCCCCGAGGTAATGTGGGCGTTGTAGACGTTCCAGGACACTCACGCTTAGTAAAAAACATGCTGGCTGGTGTGGGCCAGGTCGACTTTATTCTGCTTGTGGTTGCTGCGGATGATGGTTGGATGCCCCAAACACAAGAACATGTAGAAATTCTTGACCTCTATGGAGTTGAGCGGGGGATCGTTGCCCTTACGAAAGCGGATTTAGTTGAACCAGAATGGCTAGAACTCGTGGAAGCAGATATTCGAGACCATCTGGAAGAAACCTCTCTCAAGGATTTTCCCATTATTCCAGTTTCGGCCATCTCCGGTTATAACGTAGATGTGCTCAAAGAAACCATTAATGAACTTTTAGTCACGCTTCCCCAGACCAATGATGGCGATAACCCCCTACTTTGGATCGATCGGGTCTTTACGATCAAGGGGGCAGGGACTGTAGTGACAGGTACATTAATGGGTGGCTCACTCCATGTGGGAATGGACGTCGTGATAGAACCCCCAGGACATGAGGCCCGTATTCGCACCTTGCAAACCCAGACCAAGACGGTGGAAATGGGAGTAGCCCATTCGCGCCTAGCAGTAAATCTCACAGG
>DHNI01000145.1:11490-25921 GCA_002409455.1 Firmicutes bacterium UBA5420
TATTTTTCCTTAATCAATGCCCATGTGCGTGTGCTAGCCCAGGCACCATCGGCTCTAGAAACCGGTCAACAGGTCAAACTGTATGTGGGAACCCTAGAGACTCTGGCCAATGTAAAAATTCTCGGAGCCGAAAAGCTTGAACCTGGTCAGGAAGGCTTTGTTCAATTGGAGCTTGAGACCCCAGCCCATTTTAGTTTTCAAGATCGCTTTATCCTGCGTCACAGCGAGCTTCAGGATACACTGGGTGGAGGTCATTTTGTTGAAGAAGGCGTGCCCGTACGGGGCTCAAACCTGCGCATGGTGGGGCCAAAGCGCCTACGTCACCTTTTCCCCTTTGAAAGGCCAGAAGCACATCTCGATCTAGATATGCTAAAGGCCAAATACAAAAGTGACCCCGATACCCTTAGTTTCCTGATGGCGCGGGATCGCACCTATTGGACAAGAAGTCAATTTCGTGAGCAGGGATGGGCCATTCACCCCAAGTTGCATGTGCTCGGAGACTACATTTTGGCACCGGATCAATATAACAAGGTCCAAGAGTATCTGCGTTCTATGGTGGAACAATTCCACCATACGAATCCCTTGGCACCAGGACCAAGCAAAGAGACCCTGCGGGCCGGAACTGGCCTTCCCTCAAGGCTCTTTGACCAGATTCTAAGCCTGACTCACGATCTAAAAGAAGTACGGGGTTCTATTAGCAGTACTAAACATCAGGTCACCCTTTCGGATCAAGAAGAGCAAAAGCTCAAAGAAATCCAGGCCTTAATGAATAAGACTCCCTATGAACCCCTGACCTTAAGCGCGCTAAGTGACCTTGGTTTTCCAAGCGAACTGCTCTTTGCAGCTAGTCACCTCGGACTTTTGGTCGCGCTGCCAGGTGAGCACTGGACGACCCCCGAAATCGTGAGCGGCATTCTAGATGCCATCTTCCAAGAAGAGCCCTTTAAGGACGGATTCGAGCTCAGCGCCTTTCGAGATCGCTTGGAAACGAGCCGCAAGTTTGCCCTCGCTTTCTTGGAGTATTTTGATGCTCAAGGAATCACGAAACGTAAAGGGGACGTTCGCACACTTGGCAAACGTCCCGAAAAAGCGTAATGGCGGGAGAATATGGGAATCGAACCCACCGAGGATAACCCTTGTTACCCCCCTGACAGGTTTGAAGCCTGCGGAGCCCACCAGGAACTCAGATCCTCCCTTGCCTGTCTATTGTACCATAGTTATCACCAATATCAAGTGGATGTTTGACGAGGTCAAATTCCAAGCTGAATTCAGCAAGCATCAAAACCGCACCGTAATTTCTTCTGGCAGAACCGCCCGCTCACCGCGGGCGTCTTCGATTAATAGACTCCCATCTGGCAATACATCCTTAGCCAGCGCCCGAAATGCTTTGCCACCTTGAAAGACAGTGATCGTGCGATCGAGGAAATTGCCATGTATTCGAAACAAAGCAGACAAATCTTCCCCGTTCCTGGCCAAATCAAAGCCCCTTTCTACCCCAAGAAGGGCCACATCCAAAACACCTAGGCGGGGCCAAAAGCAGCCTGTTGCTTGCTGCATGGATATGCGAGGGCTTAAATCACCCTTTGGCGGCAGAGCATTCACATTTAAGCCTATTCCCAGAATAATCCATCGGTCGCCGCGATGGTACATTGCCTCAGTCAGGATGCCTCCAAGTTTTTTCCCCTCGATCCACAGATCGTTAGGCCACTTCACCTTCAGCTCTGAAAGGCCAATGGCTTCACTCAGGCTCTGCACTAAACCAAGACCCACTGCCAGAGTAAGGTTTTGAGGAGCCTCATCTTTTGGACACCTCCAAATTATGCTAAAGGTCAAGGAGGACTGATCTGCATCCCACTTACGCCCCCTACGCCCTACTCCTTCAATCTGTTCTAGGATCCATAATACAGTGCCAGAAAGACCCCCACTTTTAATCACATCTCTTGCGAACAGATTAGATGAGCCTAGCTTGGGATATATTTCAATTACCTTGACTATTTTCTTCCCCCATTGGACAGACTTAACAGGCCGGATCATGCGCCCACTCCCTTGCCAAAGCTCATTATAGTACGTTATAATGTACGTATTTGGAAAGTACAACAAACTTAAGGAGGATTATTATGCAAAACAGAAAACGTATTGTCAGTGTCCTGCTTCTTGTCGGTGTTTTGTTGGTGTTCAGTGGCGTAATAGCCCACCTGTCATCAACGACTACTTTGATAGCCGAAGAGGCTCCTCAGATCCAAATAGAGAGTGTTCCTAGTGCGGCTCCAATTATCGTTGACAATCCCTATCTTATCGCGGACATAGCGGAGGTGGCAAGTCCTGCTACGGTTTTTCTTTCGGTAGAATGGCCCGCTGTAGAGCAAGTTCCCGATCAGAGAATTATCACTCGGGATCCCTTGTTCAACTTCTTCTTCGACCCTTGGTTCAATGATCCCTTCACCAATCGCCAACC
Source organism: Firmicutes bacterium UBA5420 (assembly GCA_002409455.1). Taxonomy (GTDB): domain Bacteria; phylum Bacillota; class Limnochordia; order Darwinibacteriales; family Darwinibacteriaceae; genus UBA5420. The sequence continues at coordinate 13,946 of DHNI01000145.1, forward strand.
CGTGCAACCACGGAGTGCAGGATCAGGCTTTATCATTGATGAATCGGGGATCATCCTCACCAATCAGCATGTAGTAGGTAACCGAGGTGAGGGGCAGACTGTCACAGTAGTTTTGGATGTTCCTGGCTTGGAGCCGGAATACGAGGCCGAAATCATTGGGTCTGACTATTCCCTAGACCTAGCTGCTCTACGTATTATTAGTGAAGATGAACCTACCTTTCCCACCATACCCTTGGGAAACTCCGATGAATCTCGAATCGGTGAATGGACCATCGCCATCGGTAATCCCTATGGCGAAGCATTGCACCACACTGTAACAGTGGGAGTACTCAGCGCCAAGGGGCGGGAGATTACCATCATGAATCAGGAAACGGGTAAAGCGAATACCTACACAAACCTCATGCAAACGGATGCGGCCATTAACAGCGGCAACTCCGGCGGACCGCTCCTGAATATGAAGGGTGAGGTCATCGGCATCAACACAGCCATTCACTCACAAGCACAGGGTATCGGCTTTGCTATTCCCATCAATGTGGCCAAAGACGTCTTAGAAGAGTTAATCACAACCGGAAGTGTCAGTATGCCCTGGATGGGTATTTACCCGGATAACATTACGGAAAGCATCGCTAGCCAACTGCGTTTGCCCGATACCAAGGGAGTCTTAGTCCCTGATGTTGTGGAGAATTCACCAGCGGCAGAAGCTGGCCTACAGGCTTGGGACATTATTCGGCGCATTGGAGAACAAGATGTCTTTTCAACCGACGATGTCGCGAAAGAAGTGGCCGAGTATTCCATAGGCGATGAGGTCATGGTTACGATCTGGCGCCAAGGTAAAATGCTCCTCATTCCAATCACCATCGGTGATAAGCCAGCCCATCTAAGATGATCGGCTGTATCAGCGAATCACCGAATTAAGCTATATGTACAAAACAACCCTCCAGCGATTGAAGGGTTGTTTTTTGTTCTCCCTAGTTAGATAGAAGTTTCGGGTCTTGGCGTTCTTAAGTGTTCGCTACGCCCTCTGGCGATCTTTCCTGCAGCATCGCTCTTGGCTTCTTCCTTGGTTTCGGTCATCGCTTGCTCTTGCACACCTGGTTCGTCTGGATCAGTCAGCTCTTGGCCTTCCATGAGGGCTAAGAACTCTTCTCTATCCAGCGTCTCTCGATCTAAGAGTGCTTCTGCCACAGCATCAAGTTTGGCACGATGTTCCGTGAGCAAGGCAGTGGCTGCATCGTAACTCGACTCAACGAGCTTGTGCACTTCTTCATCAATAATCTCGGCCACTCCTTCGCTATAGTTGCGTTCTCGGGAGATATCGCGGCCTAAGAAAACAAGATCTTCACCATTAGGACGTCCAAAGGTCAAAGGCCCAAGTCTAGGGCTCATACCCCATTCCATCACCATCTTCCGGGCAATACGGGTTACCCGTTCAAGGTCATTAGAAGCACCTGTACTAATCTCATCGAGGGCAAGTTCTTCAGCAGCCCGGCCGCCTAAGAGATTAATCAACTCGTCTTTGAGCTTGGAACGACTGGCTACAAAGCGCTCCTCTTCAGGGAGCATCATCGTATAGCCGCCTGCGCCGCCCCTACCCACAATGGTAACCTTATGGACTGGGTCTCCATGTTTTGAGAAATGTGCTACCACTGCGTGACCTGCTTCGTGATAAGCAAACACTTTACGGTCAATCTCATGGAGCCTGCGATTCTTCTTTTCCGGTCCCATGAGAACCCTGTCGATAGCCTCTTCGGCATCAGACATGGTGATCACCTTACGATTGGCTCTAGCAGCTAAAATGGCCGATTCATTCAGCACATTTTCTAGATCTGCCCCAGAAAAGCCAGGTGTTCTCCTGGCAATCACCTTTAGGTCTACTTCGGGTTGCAACGGCTTGTTGCGACTGTGGATTTTCAAAATTTCAGTACGTCCTTGGAGATCCGGTCGATCTACTGTTACTTTGCGGTCAAAACGTCCGGGTCTTAAAAGCGCCGGGTCTAAAACGTCAGCCCTATTTGTAGCAGCCATGATAATGATTCCTGAGTTTGTCTCAAAACCATCCATTTCTACCAACAGCTGATTGAGAGTCTGCTCACGTTCATCATGTCCGCCGCCAAGGCCTGCACCGCGCTGACGACCCACAGCGTCTAACTCGTCAATGAAGATTAGACAGGGTGCGTTCTTCTTGGCATTTTCAAAGAGATCCCGTACCCTTGAGGCACCAACGCCCACAAACATTTCCACAAATTCAGAACCACTAATGCTGAAAAATGGCACACCAGCTTCGCCGGCAACAGCGCGGGCCAGCAAGGTTTTTCCTGTACCGGGAGGCCCTATCAAAAGGACACCCTTAGGAATCTTCGCTCCCACATCATTGAACTTTTTGGGCTGCTTCAGAAACTCCACAATTTCCACAAGTTCCTGCTTGGCCTCATCGACGCCTGCCACATGATCAAAAGTAATCTTTCGCTTCTCTTCATGATGTAAGCGAGCCTTACTTTTTCCAAAGGACATAGCACGATTGTTGCCTCCTTGCATTTGGTTCATAATAAAGAACCAGAACAGGGCCAGCACTACGATGAAAATGATGTTAGGAAGTAACGCCATCCACCATGGTGCTTGCGGCGGTAATTCTGCTTCTAACTGAACATTCCTGACTTCCAAACGATCGGCTATATCGGACATTTTTCCCATGGGCACCAAAGCTGTAAAGTTTGTCCCGTCCTTGAGCCGACCTTCAATATGCTGATCCCCTACAAGTTTTACGGATGCCACCCGATCATCATCGATGAATTGTAGCAACTCGGAGTAATATAGTTCCTTTGTAGGAGATGCAGGCGAATACAAATTACTAACAATAGACACTGCAATGATGGCAATCAGCAAATACAGACTGATTCCACGAAGAAATTTGTTCAAATTTTGCCCTCCCTTTCCAGAGCCAAGAGCACGGAAAATAGCGATACGTCACTCAATTATAACACAAGGGTATGGGCGTGACAATATTTTGGAACCATTATTCCCAACTCAAACGCAGTATGCGGGAAGTCGATGGGGAAATCGCTCCTTTCGAGCTCCTACGCACAGTGGGAATCCACAAAATATCATCTTGATCACACAATATAGGTAAGAAATCCCTCTGATCTAAAGGAATGTGCATATCAATAAGCAGATCTTTCACCTTCTTTGATCCCACATTGCCGAAAGGCGTGATGCGATCACCCTCATAGCGAGGCCGTACTAGCAGAGGAAGGCTCAGAGCATCAAGATCAAAGTCTTCACTATTTGTGGCTTCAATGTCTACCTCATCTTGTGTTACGATTTCTGCTTTAATGGTAAAATGGCCTGCCTCAATCTGCCCCGGTAATGCAAGTTCGGTAGCAGACCATTCTTTCTCCAAAAAGTCGCCCACGAAAATATACTCTACGTTAGCTGAAACCCAAACTTGGGGGAGGGACAAGCGAAAACTAGAGCTCTCGGAGAGCATCTGACGCCAATTTTCGATGTGGTTGAACCCAATTTGCAATAAATTGCCCCTATAAGCATGAAGTAGGGCTCTAAGCACACGGCGCTGCATAGCTAGAGATAGTTCCGCAAAAACATTGCGGGGAAAAAGCACTTGACCCCGTCGCCATTTGAGGTGCCTTCTGGCAATCTCCTCGGCCCTTGTCTGTAATTCTAGTTCGTCCTCTCTGGCCAAATCAGAGAGTTGCACCAACTGAGCCATAATCTCTGGATTGTACTCTTTGGCCAGCAAGGGAAGTAGTTCTTGGCGAATCTTATTACGCAGGTAAACTGGCTCGAGATTGCTTTCGTCTACTACGTAGGGAATTTCAAAATCATGACAATACTGAACAATCTCTTTCTTATATACGTTCAAAAGAGGACGAATGAAAGGCCCTCTCTGAGGTGGAATCCCGCCGAGGCCGTGTATGCCGGTCCCTCTAAGGATACGCATTAAAACTGTCTCAGCTTGATCATCTCCATGATGACCGAGGGCAATGCGATGATACCCATTCTCTTCTGCAAAGTTACGTAAGAGTTGATAGCGAATCTTGCGGGCTCCTTGCTGTTTTGATTCGCCACTGGCCGACAAGAAGCCCATGATATCATAGGCTTCAATCTGTGCAGGAATACCGAGCTTCTCCGCATAGTCCTGTACAAAGGTTGCATCCTTAGATGCTGCAGCGCGGAAGCCATGATTCAAATGAAAAACCCCAATTTTCTGGGCATTAAAGCGCCAGAGAAGATGCAAAAGAGCCACGGAATCGGGCCCGCCGCTCACCGCCACCAAAATTCTATCATGCTTCGTTACAGACAGTAGCTCAAGGTTTTTCATAAACACAGGAAAAAGGTCACTAGCCACTTGATTGTACCCTCCTATAGCTTTCAAGCTCCCAATCGGCCCGTACAAGTCGGGCCACAACCACCATCATATCATCATCCACACGGCCATCCGCTACGTCAATGCTATCGGCAAGAATGGCTCCGGCCATGACTGACATGTCTTCGGACTCCTGCAGACGCCTCAGATTCCAACACATCCACTCATCCTTCCGAGCGACACTGCGCTGGGCGTCCAAGACGCCATCGGTGGTCATGACTAACACTTCTCCTTCCTGCAGCATTCTCCTATCGGATTCAACATCAACCTGTGATAAAACGCCAACGGGAAGTGTGTGGTTATAGATAATCTCCACCTCACGGCCTCGCTTGATGAAGCTTGGAGCTGCACCGATCTTCACAAATTCTAGTTGACCCGAAAAGAGATCGACCACAACTAGATCGATGGTGACAAACATATCATCTTGATTACGCAAGATCAGCAAACGGTTGATCAAAGACATGGAAGTAGCCAGATCATAGCCCGCCTTAATCATACGCTCCAAAAGACGAAGCGCCACATTGCTTTCTGTGTGAGCCTTGAGACCTACCCCCATCCCATCGCTCAATACAATAGCAACTTTGCTAGAGGCGATCTCAAAGGTGATCTGATTGTCCCCCGACACTTCTTCACTGGCCACCTTCGCCTTTCCAATTTCTATTTTGTAATTTGGGCAGGGAGCTATTTTAAACCCGCAGGTTTTCTCTAATTGGCAATTGCAGCTCGTAACGCCGTAACGCTGCGATTCGATGGTACCACTAGCAAAATCTGCAACCTCACGGCAAAAACAGCCCGTGCTGCACGGCTCTTTCCTGGCTCCATAGATCTCAAACCCATCGAGGGTGGGCAATACGGTAATATGAGAAAGATCCTCTTGGGAAAACTGTCGCAGCAAAACCTCCTCTAGCTCCTTGGTAAAGGCCGCCTCAGGCGAGAAGGATGTCTTCATAGTCTTCAATAATTCCGCCATGCTATGCATCTGTCTGTGAAAGAGAGGGTTTTCATTATCCAGCAGGTTATTCTCCAATTCCTCAAAAACGGTCAGATAGCCATCGATTTTCTGGTCAAATACTTTCTTCAGATGCTCATCATAGCCACGATTTTGCTTTTGAAAGGGATCCGTACCTGGTACGATGCGGGCCAGGAGGTTTAGACACTCTTGAGGTACACGCCGCGCTATCCAAACAGCGGTGAGTATAACAAAGAGCCACGAGATTGTCTCAGCATCTGCAGGTCCCGAGGCAGAAAAAACCAGAGCCAGAAGGGGGCCTACGTAGTAGCCCCAACTGAACTTGTGCAAAAAGCCAGTCAACAGGCTGGCAATCACAATAAAGAGAACCATCTGAACGGGTTCCCCCAAAAGAAGCACTAGAAGCGCCAAGGCAGGCCCTAAGACGCACGAAACGCCCAGCCCGCCCAAGCGTGCCCCCAACGCAATCAGAGCACAAACCAAGAACAGACGGGGCGAGAATCCTCCCCAGCTCCAGCTAACGGAGACAATGAGTGTTAAGGCAAACAAGAACGAATATAGCTCAGCCCAACCCAATTGCTTCTCAAAGCAACGCTCAAGGGCGGGATACAGCAATCTATAAATAAATACCGCAAAGACACATTCAGTCACAGCCACGATAACGACCATGGGAATGGGTTGCAGGAGATAGTGCAAAACAAGCTTGACTCCAAGAATGCTGCAAATCAGCCAAGCCCTTCCCTTCCTTTCACTTGCTCCCGGCGCAAAAGAAATAACAGCCAAGGCCCCATAATAAGGCAAAGCCTGCCAGAAACCAACATAACTTGTTAGCCCCAAAACAACCCCTAAAAGCGGAAGTCCCAGGTGTCTAGGCCTTAGCCTTCGAAAAGCTGCTACCAATGCCAGACCAAAGGGCCAGATTTCGCCGAAGATAGCTGCTCTTCCTGCTAAAAATCCAATCATGCCCCAGGCAAGCGGTGAATTGGCCCAGCCAATCAGCACTTGGTACAACTTCAATCTACCCTCACCTGATGATACAGGGAACAACAGCGTCTTCGCCACACAATCATCTCCTTCCAACCACTATTAACCATAGCAAGAAAACGCAAAGAGATATGTCGAAGACTGTGGAAAAGGCAGATCAATTGTCCAAATTTCTCGATAAAAACGAAAAAGCCCTACAAATTTTGTAGGGTTTTGTGGCTTTTTTGGTAGCGGCGGCTGGATTTGAACCAGCGACTCTACGGGTATGAACCGTATGCTCTGACCAACTGAGCTACGCCGCCATGACATTGTTTATTATATCGAGGGATTCCCCCAAAGTCAAGGAGGACTTTCGGGCGAATTTCCAGCTGAGTTGACCAGCGGGTTGCCCTACGGGTTGCCAGCGCAGCGGCCAACAGCTCGCATTTCCCGAAAAGCTTCCAACCAGGTTCTCCCCGTGCTATAATGAACAACATAGAGAAATCTGCACTACCTGGAGGTAATTTCGTGATGCGATATCTACAAATCCTAGGCACCTTCCTACTTGTCCTTACCTTAAGCACCGGCGTCTTGGCAGCAACCTACCAGGCACGCGTGATCAGCGTAAATTCTGCGGTTCCACAACCCTATGCAGAAGAAGGATGGGAAAGCCAGATTATAACAGTGCGCCTTTTATCAGGTCCCCATAAGAACCAAAATATTGAGATACTGCACACGCTCACCGGGCACCCTTATCATGATCTAGTGGTCAGTGAAGGAAATCGCGTGATAGTAGAAGGCGATTTCAGCGGAACCGATCCAGAGTATTACTTAAGCGACTTTGCCAGAGGTACGCCCCTGGCCGTAGTTACCATTCTTTTTATCCTCTCTGTTGTGCTCATTGGAGGCCGCCAGGGAGTGAAGGCCGTCATCTCCTTAGTTGGCATGGGCGTCGTGATTGTAACCATGATCCTTCCTCTGGTCTTGAGGGGCTACAATCCCATTGTGGTAACGGTGGGGTTATCCTCAGTTTTGACAGGACTTTTCATCCTCTTTGTGGCCGGTTACAGTAAGAAAACGGCTGCAGCCGTGTGCGGAACTGTAGGAGGCCTTGTGACTGCAGGAATTCTTGCCTACATCGGTGGTGTAGCCGGCCACCTCACAGGGCTCGCTTCGAGCGAAGCACAAATGCTGCAGTACATCGATTCCTCAATTGATTTTCAGGGTTTGCTCTTCTCTGGCATGATCATCGGGGCCCTAGGTGCAATTTTGGACGTTGGGATCAGCATTGCATCTGCCATGGAACAAATCAAAGAAGCCGATCCCACAACCGACTTCAAAACGCTCTTTTCTAGAGGAATCTTGGTGGGCAGAGATCTAATAGCCACTATGTCCAACACCCTAATTCTGGCCTATGTTGGTTCTTCTCTTCCTTTATTGCTCCTTTTTCACGCAAGCCAAAGTAGCTGGAGTGAAGTCTTAAACCTGGATATGGTGGCCTCTGAAGTTATCCGAGCCATGACCGGAAGTATCGGTTTGACCCTGGCGATTCCCATTACCGCCCTGGTCTCTGCTCTACTCCTTGTCAAGCCGCAAGACAAAAGCCAAAATATGGGCAATTAGCTCATAGAGCTCAGGTGGAACTTCCGAGCCCACTGGTAGCCGAACGAGAGCCTCTACTAACTCACGATGCTCATAGAAAGGGATCTCGTTGTTAGTGGCTATCTCCATGATCTTCTCCGCTATAAAACCTTGCCCCGAAGCAACCACTTCTGGGGCTTGGTTTTTCTGGCGGTCATACCGTAACGCCACTGCCTTGCGCATCAGCCCACCCCCTGACCTTGAGCTCCCTAGGATTCCATCCAGCAGCACCCAATTCCAGCTCCAACTCTTTAAGCGCACCCTCCATACATTCTGGCCGCTTACTAACCTTCAGGGTAACTGTCACAGCCTTGCCCTGCACAAACAGCTCTGCTCCCACCAGACCCCAAGTGGAGGTTGGAATCGTAAGCTCCACACGATAACTCTTTTCTCCCTCACCCTCGTCCTTCGAGGTAGTTTTATCTCTTGTAATTCGAATCCAGGTTGCATGCAAATCATCTTCACGTAAAAAGGGTAGTGCGAGTACATATTCAGATTGATTCGGGTTACTCTGCCTATCCAACAAAGACTCCACGAAACGCTCTTCTACAAGAAGGCGGGCCAGTGCCTTAAAGGACTCACCCTCAAAAGGCCTCTTGCTCCAGCGAGCACGGCTCTCCAAGCTGGGCTGCTCTAAGAGCTCCTGAAGATCGGGGGAAAGGCTCTCCCGGGCCCCTGCTAGAAGGGCATCGCCAACAGGCTTAGCCTTCCATTGCCCCACCATAGCCAGCAACTCTGGTTTGAGAGGAAACTTGGCCTGTAACACTAAGAAGGCTTCTTCGAGCTGCCCCTGTTCAGCCCAAGGCAGAAGGGACCACACCAAAGATTCCTGAAGCGGAAACCCCCTGTCCAATAGACCCTGAGCCACTAGGACCGCCTCCTCTGTGGGAGGAATATTGAGCTCCACTAAAACCTGCTCTAGTTGTTTGGAACCTAGCGTATGCTGATCCACTGAGACCTGCGTAAATGGTTGATGGGGAAGCATCTTCAAAGCGAGGCCTCCATCCTCCTTTGTGAGCTCCACACCCTGCCCCGGAGCTAAAGAGCGCCCCTGCAGAGGCAAGGGCAACTCCATTTCGGTTTCTTCATTCTGCAAGACAATAAAGATAGAGGAGGGCGTGACGCGCCGAACCGTGCCACGGAGCACATCCACTTCAGCTAAAAGCTTCAACAAAGTGTGAACTGTGTTGGGCACGGGCGAATGTAGCTTGGCATCTGACGGACAAATGTTAATACGCATCGAATCCAGCCTCCTAGAGCATCTAACCTCGAACGAGGGTCAGTACTTGGCGGAGCGTCGGGCGCTTTCCATACATCAATACTCCAATGCGGTAAATCTTCCCAGATACCCAGGCACCAACGAGCACCGAGGCTAGCAAAATGAGTACAGAGGCTAAGACCTCTAGCACCGAGGGACTTCCTAGCACAATGCGCGAAAACATTACCATAGGTGAGGTAAAAGGAATGAGAGAAGCGGCTACAGCAAAGGTACTATTAGGGTTCAAAAATGAAATATAAGCGCCAAAGAACCCTACTATAATCAACATCATGATAATGGAAACAACTTGACTGACTTCCTCAACCCGTGACACCAAAGCACCGGCCGCCGCAAATATGGAGGCATAAAGAAAATAGCCTAAGACAAAGTAGAGACCAAACCACAACACGGTATCAAGGGGAATTGTGCTAAGGGGCTCACTTACACCAAGCACCATCCCTAAGGCACCAGAGGCTCCTATAGTGTTCATAAGTAGGCCTGTGCCAGTCCAAATCAAAAACTGCAAGAGGCCCAAAGAACCGACACCTATAATCTTGCCCAACATCAGTTCTAAGGGTTTCACTGTGGAAATCATCACTTCCATAATGCGCGAACTCTTCTCTTCTGCCACACCCGAAGCCACCATGTTACCGTACATGATCAAGGCCATATAAATCATGAAAAGCAGGAAGTAGGCTAACACCATGGCCTGGGTATGGGCGGCACTATCTACCTCTTCTCCATCCACGCCTAAAGGTGACACCTCCCGTACGCGGAGATCAGCACGACGAAAAAGGCTGGCCATATCTTCCGCAGAAAGCCCTAGACGTACAGCATTCTGGCGACTTACTGCAAGATTAAGGATGGTTTCAATTTCGTCATTAAGCATCACATTGCTCACATCGGGTGACACGAGTGTGTACAGAGGGCCATCCACGAGTAAGAGGCCCGATAAGCCCTCATCAAGAACCATACGGTATGCTTCACGCTCGTCGAGATCGCTGCCTGAACGCACCGTAAAACCCTCCCGTTCCACGCTCACCTGTTCTAAATAGGGTAATATGCTACTCTCTCCAGGTTGTTCATAGATCACCAGATCAATATGCGACGGGGTCATGCTCTCTGACAGCCGTTGGAGCAAGGGAGGCAAAAATGATGAGCCCACAAAGACGACGATACCCAGTATTGTTGTGATAATATAGGCAGCTCCCTTAACCCGAGAAGTAAACTCACGTTTCACCAAAATGGGTATCATGCTCATGCCCCCACACCTACCTTCTCCACAAAAATCTGATCAAGGGATGGTTCGACTAATTCAAAACGAATCACTTGACCAGCCTGCATGGCTTCCCTCAACACAGAATTAGGATCGGCATTCTCGCCTAAGCGAAACTCCTGATAATCAGCACGGGATGCCAAGAGCTCCAGTCCTGGTATCTTATACCAGAAGTCCTCGTTACCTTCTAAAGAAATCCTTAGGATCTGCCTGCCCATGGATCGTTTAATCTGTTTTAGATTGCCATGTAAAACTAGATGCCCCTGATCAATCAACACAATATCCTCGCAAATTTCTTCTACTTGATCCATGCGATGGCTAGAGAAAATGATCGTCTTTCCCCTTTTGTGCGCTTCTAACAACACTTCTTTAAGTAGAGCCGTATTCACTGGATCTAAACCACTAAAGGGTTCGTCTAAAACGAGCAACTCAGGGTCGTGGAGCATGGTTCCTATCGTTTGAACTTTCTGTTGGTTGCCCTTCGACAATTCTTCAATGCGTTTGTGGCGCAGTTCACCCAGATCAAACCGTTCAATCCAGCGCGCGGTCTCTATGTGAGCCTTACGCTTGTCGAGTCCATGAATGCGTCCCAAAAACTCTAGATGCTCTACCACCCGCATCTTGGGATAAAGTCCCCGTTCTTCTGGCAAGTAGCCAAAAAAACCTCGTCCTAATCGATGAAAGGGCGTGCCATCCCAAGTCACTTGCCCTTCGTCGGGTCTAATGATGTCAAGAACCACCCGCATGGTGGTTGTCTTTCCCGCGCCATTGGGCCCCAGGAATCCAAAGAGGGATCCCCTTTGGACAGAGAAGCTCAAGTTATCCACTGCGGTGACATCTCGAAAGCGTTTGGTAATTTCTGTTGCGATCAATGACATAACCATTCCTCCTACGAACAAGCGCGAGCGACGATTCGAAAATCTGGTTCACGATCAAAGAAACGCCTGGTTATCTTTCGGGCCGCAACGGCACCGAGCAACAAGCCTGCCACTCCGCCAAGCCCAGCCTGAGGATCACTTCCCGTGATTAAACGAGTGACAAGATAACCAATGAAGAGCGATACGAAAGGGATACCATATAGCACGACAACTGCCTTAATCAGAGGGCCAATTTCACCATCTACAATGACTTCATCGCCTATCTCGTATTGATTGCGGGTGTTACGCATCCGCACGATGTAATCCTCTGGCGGCCTATCAGGCGCGATGCGTATGCACCCTTTACAACTACCACAAGTGCGGGCTGGATCTTGGATTTCAACCACGACTTCTTTGTCCGTCTTTTCAATGACAATTCCCCTACGACGCATGGGAATACCCCCTTCTAAAACCTCAGAATCTAAGAATCAAGAAATACCTCTTGCTAAAATGGAGAATCACTTGTATAATGAGTATTGCTTGGAGCCGTGGTGTAGTTGGTTAACACGTCGGCCTGTCACGCCGAAGATCGCGAGTTCGAGTCTCGTCGGTTCCGCCATTTTTGCTTAT
>DHNI01000145.1:26139-28215 GCA_002409455.1 Firmicutes bacterium UBA5420
TTTTCTCGCATCTCCTTGTAGAGCCTCTTACCCGTAGGGCTAGCGGCCAATCCTCCCATAGAGGTCTCCCGCAAACTCTCCGGCAGAGCCTTGCCAATTTGTTTCATGGCAACAACGGTTTCATCATAGGGAATCACTCCCGGAATCCCAGCTAATGCCATATTGGCAGCCACAATTGCCGTCGTTGCTGAAGTTGCATTGCGCGTAACGCAAGGGACTTCGACGAGGGATGCCAAAGGATCACACACCAAACCCAAATGGCTTTGTAGCGCTAAAGATGCAGCTTCGAAGACTTGTTCGCCTGATCCACCCAGCAAATGGACGATTGCTCCTGCTGCCATGGCAGAGGCTACACCGCATTCGCTCTGACACCCACCTTCAGCACCGCTGATGGGACCTTGAGATGCAGACACAATACCCACCCCACCCATAACTAAAAGAGCATCTATAAGCTCATCATCATCACTACCTACTTCTTCAGCAACAGCAAGCATCGCCCCTGGAACAACGCCACAGGCTCCTGCCGTAGGGCAAGCTACAATTCGGCCTAAACCAGCGTTATGCTGTCCGACAGCCAAGGCATAGAGAATGACATTTTTAAACAGGGAACCACCTAAAACCCGCCCCTCTTTACTGGCCTCGTTGAAGAGGTGACCATATCCGGTAATGATATGGGTCCTTTCTCCCTTATCTTGAATGCCTTTCTCCACTGAGGCGCGCATAACCTTTAGCGTCTCTTGCATCTGCTCACGCACTTTTTCACAAGACGTGTTGCTACGAAACGCCTCGTATTCGGCAACGACCTGCGCGAGATCTTGATCGCGCTCCGCACATAGACTTAATAACTGACTTGCACTGGTAATATCCACATATATCCCCCTAAAAACGCGGTAACATCCTGACGACCATGACTCCCGGTATTCTTAGCACATGTTGCAGCGCCAAATCCGGAATGAGATCGTCGGTTTCTGCTAATAGTAATGCGTCTGAACCACGGGTCTTGCGACTTACATTCAAAAATGCAATGTTGATTCCATGAATGGCTAGCACCTTGGTGACTTCCGCAATTACGCCTGGTTCATCACGATGCCTGGTCAAAAGGGTTGTATAGGTGCCATCGACTCCCACATCGAAGCCGTTAACTTCAAATATGTTGATGCGTCCTCCGCCTACTGAAGCCCCCGCCATCTGTACCTTATCTCCCGATCCTTCAGCCTGAATCCGTACCGAATTCGGGTGTACATCTCCTAAATCGCCATGTTCAAACGTGTATTCGAGACTAGCGTCCTGTGCCATGTCTAGTGCATGGGGAATCCGTTCATCATCCATGGCCATTCCCAATAGGCCTGCAATGAGCGCCACATCTGTACGATGTCCCCAATGGGTAGCGGCAAAAGACCCATGGAGCGTAATCTGGGCTTTCGTAACATCTTTACCAAGAATTCTCCGGGCGGCCAAACCCAAACGTACCGCTCCGGCTGTATGCGAACTCGACGGGCCTACCATAATCGGACCAACAACATCAAACAAACCGATTTGCGCCATAAGAATCCATCACCTCAATTCACTGTACACTTTTCATCATACACTTTTTCCTCTCTGTTTTCTACAACAACTAAAAAGTCCCTGGCTACTCTTAATTAGCCAAGGACTTTCTCTTACGTTTGGTCCAAATTGGTGAGTTGTTCCCAGAAGATGTCTAGCTCACAGTCTTCTTCCTCGCCTTTCCAATGCACGCAACTTTCACAACTCCGTTCTGCATCCTCATCTTCGGCATCATAGGCACTACACGTTTGTCCAACATGGCGCATTTCCATTAAACTCGGCATAGGCAACAGCTCCTCTTGCTTCTTTGTGGCTAGTATGACCATTGACCGAAAAAGTATGAAAGGGTCTCTAGAGAGAGACCCTTCTCAACTTCATAGAATATCGTGTAAGGCTAAGCGCAGCGTGTCAGTTGATTGCATCTTCCACTGCAGCTAGGATTGCCTTACTGGTAACTGTCGCTCCACTCACCACATCTACGGGCCCTTGGGCTGCAATAATAGCTGCAGGGAGTTGCTCAAAAGCGTTACC
>DHNI01000147.1:0-9963 GCA_002409455.1 Firmicutes bacterium UBA5420
CGCCGCATATGGAAAACGAGGAGAGTATTGGAAGGACAAGCGATAAATATACTGGGAAATTGACAAGGTTGCATTGGTGGGCCCGCCATTTGTGATGTTCACCGTTTCATCGAAAAGCTGCAAAGTTCCATTCGTGGACATGATAGCTGTAAGCAGAATAATGGGTTTGAGCATGGGGATGGTGATCTTAAAGAAACGTGCAAAACCATTTGCCCCGTCGATGATGGCTGCCTCAAAAATGGAGCGATCGATATTTTGCAGTGCGGAAAGGAAAAAGATCATGTTATATCCTGTCCAGCGCCAGGTTAAGGCTAACATTACAACAAGTTTCGCCGTCCACGCATTTGCGAGCCAATTGATGGGATTTGCAATTAGATTCAAATTGAGGAGCAAGGCATTCACAAAACCATCAAGGGCAAAAAGTGACCTAAAGATAATAGAATAGGACACCAGTGAAGTGGCACAGGGCAAGAAGATTGCAGTTCGAAAGAGACCTCGGAATTTCAGTTTGTGATCATTGAGCGTATAGGCTAGTGCTAACGCCAAGAGCAGCATAACTGGCACCTGTAGAACCAAAAACGTAAGGACATTGATTAAAGACGTCTGAAAGGTATTGTCTGCAAACAACCGCTTATAATTCGCCAAACCGGCATACTGAGCGTGGGCCCCCAAGCCAGCCTGAAATGATAGAAGGAACGCTTTGCCGATCGGGTAGAAGAAAAAGGCGAAGATCAATAGTGATGCAGGAATGACAAAAGCCCAGCCAATGATGCCTTGCTTGGTCCTTAATCGTAGAGATGTGGTTTTGGCCACGATAGTCCCTCCTTCTTGACTATGTTCGATACACTCTTGCGTTTAGGCAGATGCTGCGGAACGGGGCAACCCATTCCACAGCACCATAGTGCCAAGTGTAACCTTAGAATTCCATGAGGAATTTTACAGTCTCTTCCGCTTCACGCAAGGCAGAATCAATGTCAAGGCCAGCCAGAACCTTGGCAATGGCTACACCTACGGCATCCCTTGCTTCGTAATTATACACACCATACTTCACTTGGGGAACTCTCGCTGCATACTGGGTAATATCGGAATAGATAGCCTGTCCACCAAAGTACTCGTGAGGTACGCCATAAGCCTCGCTATCGCCTGCCGGCAAGTAGGTGGCAAGAGCGCCTGAGCTAGGGAGAATTGTCTCATATAACTGGACGCTTCCTGCAAATGTCTTAGCCAGAAAATCGATGGCAATATCGCGATTGGGCGAATCAGCACGCACAACCCAGCTCGAACCACCTTGGTTACTGTAGTTTGTAGCATTGGGAACACTTTCTAGGCGAGGAATATTGGTGATACCCCAGAGACCCTTTTGATCCTCGGGCTGTACAATAGAGCCAATGATCCAGCAACCGTTCATTGTTCCAGCAACGGTGCCACGTGTGAAGGAACTAATGTACTGCTCCCAATCGTTGACTTGAACCATCACACCGCTCTTAACGAGTTCCACATAGACCTCAATCACTTCTTTAAGGGCTGCATTTTGAGCCAAGAAAACATTGCCCTCTTCATCAAACATCCAGGTTCCAGCACTTTGCAGGCCCATCATCACTAGATCAGGGCTCTCGGACACAACCGACAAGAGGGGCTTACCCGTTTTCTCTAAAACAACCTTACCCTTAGCAATAAAGTCAGACCAGGTAATATCGGTAAAGTCCGCGAGGGTAAAACCGGCTTCTTCCAATACATCGACCCGGAGTGCGTTAATGGCAGCACCGTTATCAAAAGGAACGGCGTAGTTTTTTCCATCAACGGAGGTTAAGCCTACTTTAAAGTCGGCAAAGAGCCCAAAGTTGATGCCCGAATTGGTGAGATCTGCAAACGTTCCCGGAAAATCCATGGCGTTTTTCATAAGCGCGTTGTCTTGGATTAACATAATATCCGGAAGGGATCCGGTTTGTCCTGCCATCACAGCAGTGGTCAGCCTAGTTTGCACATCATCCCAGGGCGTCTCAACAATGTCAAATTGTACGTCTGGTGCTATTTCGTTATAGATTTTTGCAGCTTCGTTCATGGCATAGATATTAAATGCCGGATCCCAGGCCCAAACGGTAATTGTTGGATTGGCCATGGCGGTAGTACTACCAAGCAAACTTAGGACAAGAATACACAAAACTAAAAGTGATAGTCTCTTTTTCATCTTACTAAAATCCTCCTCTTTCGTAATGTTAACAAGCGTTTCTTGAGTTCTTCCGCAATGCCTTGTTGGGATACCCCCCCTTCCTAAGCTCTATGATCTAAACTGGCTAGACATGCTTCGTTGTCTCAATCTGAATAGTCTCGCTCGTCAGCCTCGATGAGCTGGCCCGCACCGTAATTGTTCCAGGAGTGGTGGTGGTTTTTATCCAGGTCGCAATGCAGCCGCCGATTAACGAAACCTCGCTGGGCCCCACAATTTGGCCTGCACCAGTAAGTTCAATCTTTAGGAAATCGGCTAGATAAGGCAACAGGTTCCCTGCCTGATCTAGAACCTTAAAGACAACCCTAGTAGCATCTTGGCCGTTAGCGCAGAGCTTGAGATCGTCAGCTTCGATTGTAAGCTGCGTGGGGATGGGGTTTTTAATGAAGTTCTTACGAAGAATTTCCTGCCCATCGTGATAACCAACAAACTCTCCATCAAACCAAGTCGAACCCCACTCACCGGTTGAAGGTATTTCCTCAATAATAATGGGTGGGTATTCGAGCCCGGCAAATGTCTCCCGGTCTGGGTAGAAATGGCCAAATGTCTGCCCTTCAATGAATACCTCTACATAGTCGCAATTTGTCAAGATCACCAAGGGCAGCACACCACCAATGTTTCGCTCACCCCTTGCCCAAAGTGTGACCGGTTCAAGGACAGGATCGATTTTTGGACTAACCTGGCTCCGATAAACATAGGCTGCAAATTTCGGGATACGGAACATGTCCATGACGCCGTGATAGCAGATGCGATCTCCTGAACCAAACTCGTAGTGGGTATTGTAGTCAAAGGCACACCACCCGATAGCCCCGTGGATGTCAGCGGATTTTGCTGCCTTGTCCTGCACCCTGGCATGGCGCAGTGCGTGTTCCATCAATCGCTCCTCTTGGTCGAATCGCTTCGTTGGATACATATGGCCATTGAATTCCGTCACCATGTAGGGTACCTGATCGTCTAGTCCAGTCCAGCTCTTTTGCGTATCCAAAATAATCTCGCCGCCACTGTGACTAAAGTCATTGACGGTAAAGACATCCTCTAAGAACTCGCTGAGCCTATGGCACCTTACGCCCCCGGTTGGCCTTGTTTTGTCGAGCTCTCGGGCTATTCTATTTGTTTCCACGTAAAAATCATGGTCGTCAGGGGATTCATTAATCCGGACACCCCAAAGGATAATGGAAGGGTGGTTCCAATCGCGGGTGATCATAGATCGGACATCGTTGTAGGAAACATCTTTCCAGTCTGGTCCGCCAATATGTTGCCAACCTGGAATTTCTTCAAAGACTAATAGCCCAATCTCATCGCAACGATCTAGGAAGTGGGTTGATTGGGGGTAGTGTGAAGTGCGCACCAGATTCACGTGGAGTTCATGCTTTAGGATATCTGCATCACGTTTTTGAACCCGCTCAGGCATGGCGTAGCCTACGTAGGGATAGGATTGATGGCGATTTAGCCCACGAATGTGGAGTTTCCTCCCATTCAAATAGAAGCCATCGGGCTTAAAGAGGGCCTCCCGAAAACCAATAGTCGTTTCAAAGCGATCTTGCATTTTCCCCTCAAGCTTCAACGTGGCTACGATTTTGTAGAGATTAGGATCATCAATGTCCCATAGCTTGATTGCAGTCAAATCGCGCAGAGCCATTTCCACACTTGTGGTCTGGCCTGCTACTATGGTGAAGCTTTCCTCTGTGGTGGCCACGACTTCGCCTTGGTACAATAGGGACAACTCGAGCTGAACGTCAAGGCCGCCGCTCATAGCGTTATCAATAAACACTGTTGTCTCAACGCTGGAAGACCCTTTGAGATCCACTTTGGGACGTGCGAAGAGATTATTGATATAGGTGGGGTGGACAATGCGTAGACTCACGTCTCGGTACATGCCCCCGTAGCAGAGGTAATCAATGACATTTCCAAAGGGCGGTATATCGTCCCGTTCTGTGGAGTCCGCCTTAACGATGAGTATATTTGCCTCTGGGGCATCGGTGAAATTCAGGTGTTCTGTAAGTTCGACCGTAAAGGGTGTGTAACCACCTTTGTGAATGTGGAGCAATTGGCCGTTCAGGAATACTTCAGAATAACCCATCACACCCTCAAAATCGACAAATACCCTTTTGCCCCGGTAGTCTTGGGTAATGTCGAGTTGGCGGGCATAGGTAGAAACGAATTGATACATAGCTTCGTCAAAATAGTTGTAGGGAATTTCCCGAGTTGTATGGGGAATAGTAACAGACTCAAACGAAGCCTTCCGAAACTCATCCTGGCTTCGAATTAGCAAATAATCATGGGAAAAATCCTCCCTAAAGAGCCACTCTTGACTTAAGTTTAGAATTTGACGCATACTTAAACCCTCCCTAAATCGTGATTGTTTGGTACCTGACTTACACTTTGGCGCAACGTAAGATAGACGGGTAAGGAAAAGCGGGATGGGGGATTCTTCCCCCGAACTCGAGCTAATAGATATTCAGCCAGAAATTCTCCCTGTTCTCTTCTGGGAATCCGGACAGATGTGAGAGGCGGATTGGTGTAGAGGCTGTGCTCTGTATCGTCCATGCTCACAATGGAGAGCTCTTCGGGTACACGGATTCCCGCTTGGCGACAGTGGGCGAGTGCTCCGATTGCAACCTCGTCGTTATAGGCAAAAACTGCAGTACAACCGATTTTCTGGTGAATAAGCTTACTCATGCCTAAAAATCCCCCAGATTGACTGGTTTTCAAATCGGCTACCATCAGGTCTTCATTGATTTGCAGGCCATTTTTCTCTAAAGCCTGACGAAAGCCCTGGGCCCGGGGGTCATCCCATAGTCGATCGCGCTCTACGGTGAACAATCCTCCGATTCGGCGATGGCCTTGGGAGACAAGGTAGTCTATGGCCATGCGGGCTCCTTCTGAGGTGTCGAACTCTACAATTCCTGTTTGATTATCGAGGACATCCAGCAATGGGTTGAGTAACCACCCTTTTTCGCGGGCCATCGCAATGGGCACTCCGCGCTGGAGGAGTAGTTGAAGGCGACTTATTTCCTCTGTTTCTAGTTGTGAGCCGATAATTGCCACGCCGTCAATCTGTCTCTGCATAAACATATCGAGGTACTTAAGTGTGCGGGTTCCCTCAGCAGTATTGCAGAGGATTACAGTGTAATCGTGTTGATAGGCCACGGCTTCAAAGGCCATGGTGATTTCAGCAAAGTATGAATTCGAAATGTCGTACACTAGAATCCCCAGTTGCCTTGTTTCCCTTCCTTTGACCAAGCTCTGGGCGATGAGATTGGGCTGATAGTCTAGTTCGCGGATGGCCCGTGTTACTTTTTGACGAGCTTCTGTAGATACGTATTCTTTGCCATTTATGACCCGGGAAGCGGTTGAAATGGATACCCCTGCGTGTTTTGCTACTTCTTTGAGCGTACTCATAAAATCACCTACTTCGATGCAGTATTATCTGGCAACGTTTGCAAGGTCAATAATTTATTCCGTACAAACATAACAATTCCTCCATAACTGGAGCCGATTTAACATTTTATTTGCGGAAACCAGGGGATATAGGCGTAGATGCGTTTATCTCAAACTGGGAACGCTTGCCTAAATTGAACGTAAATTGATCGAGGGACAGTCCCTCGATCAATTTAGTCGTAATTCGTCAAATTGCGCGCGGGACAGTCCCTCGATCAATTAGTCCCCAATTAGCCTTTCAAGGCGCCTGCTAAGAGGCCGCGTACGAAGTATCGGCCCAGAAGTATGTAAATGATTGTGGTCGGTAAAGCTGCCAATACTGAACCTGCCATGGGAAGATTCCAGGAGACCGCTTGGCCGCCAGCGAGATTGGCCAGGGCCACCGTTATCGGCTGTGAACTGGGCCGAGTTAGGGTGACGGCAAAGAGGAATTCGTTCCAGATCTGCGTGAATTGCCAAATGCAGACGACTAGGAAAGGTGGGCCAGACAGGGGGAGAATCAAGTAGCGGAATATCCCAAAGAAGCCAGCCCCGTCTATACTGCTGGCATCTAGGAGCTCATTGGGTATTTCTTGATAGAAGCTTCGAAATAGTAGGGTAGTTATGGGTAGGCCATAGACTACATGGACAAGGATGAGCCCAGGCAGACCCCCATACAATCCCGCTTTCTGCATAAACCGAAAAAGTGGGACTAAGACACTTTGGTAGGGAATGAACATGCCAAATACGATCAGAGGCATAACGACCTTGGCACCGGGAAAGGGATACTTGCTAAGTACATAGCCGTTAAGCGAGCCCATCATCGCCGAAATGAGCGTGGCACCAACTGCTAACACAAAGCTATTTCGTAGGTTAGGGGCAAATCTCTCCCAGGCTACGATGTATCCTTCCCAGTTTATGGAGGATGGCAGCGCCCAGGCGCTGATCAAGTTGATCTCTCCAGGTGTCTTAAGGCTGGTAATAATCGTCATGTAGATGGGGATCAAGTAAACGATAGCCAAGAGAATTGCTAGGACTTGAGCTGATATACCCAGGACTCCTTTAGATTTCATGGTGTCACTCCTCCCTGAATGAGACAACTAAGTAAGGGACGATCAAAAGCGAGACGATTAAGAACAAGATAACCCCTATAGCAGAGCCAACTGCCAGTTCATTACCGCGGAATGTTTTTAGGAACATAGTGATCGCGGGCATGGAAGTGGGATAGTGATCAGGCCCGGAGATCGCAAAGATGAGGTCAAAAATCTTGAGCGCAATATGTCCCAAGATCACGATGGCGCTGGCTGTAATGGGTTTGAGTAGTGGGAGATCCACATACCTATAAATCTGAAACTCGCTACCTCCATCAACCCTAGCAGCCTCCCGGAGTTCATGGGGTATAGTGCGCAGCCCTGCGAGGTAGAGAGCCATTGTGTAGCCAGACATCTGCCAGACGGCGGCAAGTACCACGCCCCAGAGAGCGTTATTGAACCCATGGGCTTCGGGGTACTCGAGAAGCGGGATGCGGGTCAGGATACCGCTGGCGAAAACGCCTAAGAGCACAGCGCAAAGCATCAGCTTGCGGGGAAGCCTCTTGCTTCCTTGTCGGCGCCACTGACCATAAACGTTCAAAGTAAGGATGACCAAAAGTATCAAGCAGACATAATGGAAAATATGAGACCAGTCAAAGACCAGCGTCTGGGTTCTACTTGATAGCCAGAGAAATTCACCTGGCGGAAGCCCAATTAAAGTAGGTAAAACGTTTATGCCTCCTCTGGGCTGCAGTATCCAACGCCAAATGGTTCCGGTGACGACCATCGATAGGGACATGGGGTACAAAAAGACTGTACGGAAAAATGCCTCACCCCACACGAGCTGATCAATGAGGGTGGCTAGAAATAGCCCGATCAATAGGGAAAGACCAACAAAAAGTAGTGTGAAGAAAAACATGTTGATCAGGTCTTGCCTGAAGCGAACGTTTAAAAAGCCAGTGAAGAGATCGCGGTAATTGTCCATTCCTACGCTCTGTATGTTGGGAGTGAGTGACATGGCAGCCTCTTGTCCCCAATCGGTTGTTGACATATGCATGGAGTTCCCAATAAACCCGTAGACAAAGATCCCTAATAATACAATGGATGGCAAAATGGTAAAAACTGCCACCAGTTGCTCCCGGCGTGACTGCATATCCTTTCAGTCCTTTCTTGTAGATTGAAGGGGAACTGCTGCCAAGTGCTATGCCACGATCAGCCCGCCACCAGGGGGTGACGGGCTGATTTTTTGGTCGGTCTCTCTTATTTCGCCATTCCACTTTGAATTGCCACGATATGTGCAGCGTTAGCAGCTGCCCTGGCGTCTTTGTTTGCCAGGAAAATATCCATTACCGTGGCAAAGTCGTTCATGAATCTCTCATTAGCAACAACTCCATGCGCTAAGGAGCCCACAATCTGCCCGGTTTGATAATCACTGGCTGCACTTTGCAGATAGACATCGTATTTGCTTAGATCGGAGTCAACTCTAGCACTGATAGAACCCTTAAGCGGGTTAAAGGCATCTTGCCCATCAAGGCCGCCAATGGTCTTGAGCCATGCTATGGTATTATCTCGATTGGGACTGCCTACAGGCAAACCAAAAGAGTCAGATAAAGCTATGAATATACCTTCTGTACCTGGTGACGCTGCCCATCCATATCCGGTTATGGGCTGAACATTGAGCGTAACGGACATATAACCAGAGGCCCAGTCTCCCATGATATTAAAGGCGGCCTGGCCTTCAACTACCATATCGGTAGCCTGCTGCCACGATAAGGAGGGAGCATCGGGATTGGTGTACTCCAAGATATCTCCAAAGAGCTCCCATACCTGAATTACCTCGGGACTTGTCCAGGCGAGCTCACCGTTCCATAAATCACCATATTTGTCAGGGCCAAGCTCACTTAGGGCAACGCTTTCCCAAAGATGAGTTGCTGTCCAGTTCTCACCAAGAGACATGGGAATGACTCCCTGGTCTACAAGTTTTGGTGCGATCTCTAGAAACGCATCCCACGTGTCCGGGGCTTCCACACCCCATGCTTCAAGGTTCTCTGGAATGAAATACAGAACATTGGACCGGTGGATATTAACAGGGACTGACCAGATTCCCTCTTCCGTGCTGAGCAGATCAAATAAATCGTTTGGAAACGCTTCGAACCAGCCCTCTTCTTCAAAGAGCCAAGTTAAATCTTCCATTCTCTCTGCTACGACCCAGGTGCCAATCAGTTCCTGACCAGCATGAACTTGGAATGCATCTGGCGGATCTCCGCCGAGCATTCTCGTCTTAAGTACAGCTTTGGCATTCACTCCTGATCCGCCTGTGACAGTTGCATTGATCACAGTGACTTCTGGATATTTCGATTCGTATAGCTCGATCAAAGCTTCTAACGCAGGGCCTTCATCCCCGGCCCACCAAGAGAAGATTTCGAGCTCTCCACCTACGGCGGCACTGGCAATTGTACCTAATGTCAAAATAAGCGCTGTACAGATAGTAGCAGCCTTGAGCCATTTAAGCGTCTTCACGTATATCCCTCCATCTTCATGTTGTTCCGCTGTTCAAAACCAACCGTCGTTCGCCTTTTCAGATCACCTCCGCCCGTTTCTCCGCCTGTTTCGACAACAGTAGTAGCGTAACAGTAGCAGGCCATTTTGCAGATACGCAAAATAAGCCAAATTTCTGCAAACGTGGCTTCGATGTTTTAGTAGAGTATATTGTTATGGGTTTGTTTCATGTTGTTAATTCTATAGATTAAGCGGAATTCCTTCCTAAGGGGGAAAAATCTCAGATGAGGGCGATTGTTTTCGCTGTGACAGCCCGCCTGTAGTCCCTCGGGGTTGAGCCCGTTCTCTTCTTAAAGATCTGGCTAAAGTACGATGTACTGTTGTACCCCACTAGTTCAGAGATTTCTCCAATGGAATATTTGGTCGTCTCCAGCAAGAACTTTGCCGTTGTGATCCTCTTCTGGATTAAGTAATCAATGGGCGACGTTCCAAAGGATCGTTTGAAAACATGCGATAGATAATACTTGTTCATGTAGGTAGCCTCGGCGAGAGTATCCAAATTCAAGTTTTGGGAATAGTGGATATCAATGTACTTTTTGATATAGGCACCATCTCTGTTCGTAGATGTATCAGCGGAGAGCACGATGTTCGGCTTAATTCCCCTGGCCAAGCTCAGAACCAGGATCTCCACAAGATTCTGGCAGACGGTTTCATAATGCTCTTTTTTGGCCTCGGCCTCACGCAGAATACTATTGAGGTAAAACGAGATCTCCTCCCGATCCTTCC
>DHNI01000147.1:10220-14000 GCA_002409455.1 Firmicutes bacterium UBA5420
GTTAGCATTAACGATAACTAGATCATGTGTCTTAACAGAGAAACTCTCGTCTCTGATCTTGAAAAGGCCATCACCATTTACCACATAAAAGACCTCTGTAAATGGGTGCATATGCATCGTACTGTGCCAGTCCGCCTCATACTTAGCCTTAGAAACATACAACAATTTGAGGGAAAGGTTGTTATTTTTCGCATTGTTAAAGTGATAGATGGTATTTGACACAAGACCTCCGCCCTTCTGCGCTTGTACTATGAATAGTTTACGCATAGGGCAGGACATTCCTCCCGGGTTCGCGTCCGAGGTGCTGGAAATTTTAACTATGTTGCTTCTAAAGGTGAAAAGCAAGATACTTAAAAAGAACAACAACATCACGACACATTCGATCGTTAATAAATTGTATAATTAACGTAGAAAAGTGAACTTGTGGCGATGGGGTGGAGTAATCAAGACAATATGTTAGGAGGAGGAGAAGAGAATGAGAAAAGGTTTGACAATGCTTTTGTTGGTGCTGGTAATTGCGTTTGGTTCGGGGTTTGTGGCGAATGCCAAGGTGCTGAAGATCGCAGGTTTGGAAGGGGGCTGGGGAACAGCTCATTGGGAAGAGCTGGCAGAACGGTTTGAAGCAGCTCATCCTGGCGTGACGGTAGAGCTTACTATCGAGAGAAATATTGCCGATGTATTGAGACCACAGATTATTGCTGGAATGTATCCAGATGTTATCTACCTTTCGGTTAATGCGGTGGGTGGCTTAACGGATACCTTGATCAAAGAAGAGGTTATCTTGGATATAACAGATTTTCTGGATATGGAGGTTCCAGGGGAAGGTGTGAAAGTTCGGGATAAAATCATCCCTGGGTTTACAGACACGCTGATTACCAACCCCTATGGCGACGGGAAAACATATTTAGCGCCACTTTTCTATTCTCCATGTGGCCTGTTTTATAACGCAGATCTCTTTGGGGAAGGCAAGTATGCCTTGCCACAAACTTGGGAAGAGTTTTTCGCCTTAGGTGAAACGGCCAAGGATGACGGAATCGCTCTCTTTACCTATCCGACAGCCGGATATTTCGACGCTTTCTTCTATGCCTTGCTTAATGTGGTTGGCGGACCTGAGCTATTCAACCGAGCCATGAACTACGATGTTGAGGCGTGGTCGAGCCCTGAAGCTACCAGGGTTTTTGAACTGGTAGGAGATTTGGCCCAGTACGTTCATGTTGATACAGTCGCGCAGGCTAATGCTGCAGGCTTTACCCGTAACCAACAGCTCATATTGGATAACAAAGCTCTGTTTATTCCTAATGGAACATGGTTGCCAAATGAGATGGCGGATGCTCCTAGGGCTCCGGGCTTTGAATGGGGTTTCACCGCCTTGCCGAAGCTTACAGATGACGGTGATGCCTATTCCTATACATTCTTTGAGCAAATGTATATCCCTGAAGGCGCCAAAGAAGTTGAGCTAGCGAAAGAGTTTATGGCCTTCATGTATTCCGATGAGGCCGCAGAGATCATTTATGCCAACTGTGGTGCCGTACAACCTATCGTTGGTGGATCTGATTTGTTACCTAATGATGATGCGAATAAATTGTATTATACAATTTACGATACTGGGGCGAAAGCAGCTATGGGTGGTTTTGCCGCAGCACCTCCAGTACCCGGTGTTGTGCTTGCAGCCGGTGGAGAAGACATTTTGTTTGGTACAGTTAACTCTGTGGTAAATGGAGATACGACTGTCGCCCAGTGGCAGATGGACGTAATTGAGGCTGTAGGAAAGATTAAAGCAGCCATGGATGCTCAATAATCGAAGATACAAGACCCTACGTAACGGTGGATGTTCTTGATCCACCGTTACCTTGTACTATTTTGTTTCTGAAAAGGAGGAGACCTCGCGGTGAAGCATAAAGGGCTCAATTTATTCATCTATACATGCCTGGCCCCGGCTGTGGTCTTATTCTCTGTGTTCATGATCTATCCGACCTTAAGTGTCTTTCGGATGTCGCTGTATAAATGGGGAGGGCTTTCTGCAAAGAGAACCTTTGTGGGTTTTGATAACTTCAAGACCTTAATGGGGGATCGGCTTTTCCTAAAAGCGTTTCAAAACACGATTCTAGTGATTACTATTGTTACAATCGTCACGTTGACGATCGCCATCCTATTTGCTTACATACTTGTTCGGGAGAAGATTAAGGGACAAAACTTCTTTAGGATCATCTTTTACATTCCCAATATCTTATCCATTGTTGTGATTTCGGCCATATTTTCGGCTATTTACGCTCCCAGCGAAGGACTGATCAATGGATTATTCAGGATGCTCATCCCGAATTGGGAGAATATCCAGTTTTTAGGGAACCAAAACATTGTGATGTATTCCGTGATTGGGGCTATGATATGGCAGGCTATCGGGTATTATATGGTGATCTACATGGCCAGTATTAGTTCAATACCCCTCCATTTATACGAAGCCGCGGAGATAGAAGGCGCCAATCGTATTAGACAGTTTTTTGATATCACCTTACCCTTAGTCTGGGATACTGTGAGGACGACATTGACCTTTTTTATTATCAGTTCCATCAATATAAGCTTCTTGATTACAACTGTTCTAACGGGTGGGGGGCCTAATGGAGCATCAGAGGTATTCTTAGGATATCTTTATAAACAAGCTTACACAAATGCGAGCTATGGTTACGGGATGGCAATCGGTGTTGTTGTATTCCTATTCTCTTTCTTGTTGGCCGCCATTGTTAATCGAATAACCAAGCGCGAAGTTCTGCAATATTAGGAGGTTTCTGATGAATAAGAGATCATGTATCCGTCAAAGACTTTCTAAGATCGTGATCTATATAGCCTTAATTAGCCTGGCTATTAGTATACTTGTGCCCCTCTTTTGGGTCTTTACCGCTTCGATCAAGGAGAATTCGGAGTTTTATGGTAACCCCTGGAGCCTGCCCAAGGGCTTTCATTGGCAGAATTTCGTCGATGCCATCCAAAGGGCCAAGATGGGCGAGTACTTCTTAAATTCGGTCTTAGTAACGTTTTTGGCGTTAGCGATTCTGATCCTTGTGTCTGTTCCTGCAGCCTATGTTTTGGCCAGGCATGATTTTAAGGGTAAGAAGCTCTTCAATATTCTCTTTATGGGCGGTTTGTTCATCAATGTGAATTACATCGTCGTGCCCATTTTCCTCATGCTCTTAGGATGGAATCGTACGGCCATGGGGCTGATCGGCCGAGGGATATTCCTAGATAATCTTTTTGTCCTGGCTGTGGTGTATGCTGCGACAAACCTACCTTTTACCATCTACTTGCTATCCAACTTTTTTCGGACTCTATCCAAGTCGTTTGAAGAGGCAGCCTCGATCGATGGGGCTGGTTATTTTAGAACGATGATCAGCGTTATGGTGCCCATGGCTAAACCTAGTATTATTACGGTGATTCTGTTTAACTTTTTAGCGTTCTGGAACGAATACATTCTTGCCCTCACATTACTCCCGGGAACAAACAAGACTCTTCCGGTGGGGCTGGTGAACTTGAATCAGGCCCAAAGGGGTGCAGCGCGCTATGGACAATTATACGCAGGTCTAGTTATCGTAATGTTACCTACTCTGTTTCTGTACGTTTTGGTACAGCGCAAGCTCACACAGGGAATGACGATCGGAGGAGTAAAGGAGTGATTGATATGATCAAGACAAAAGGGAATGTTACATTGCCGGCGGAGGCTGGTTTTTTTGAGGAGACGAAGGAGTTGCTCGCAAGATGGGGTGCCGATGCTATCCGCGATAGTGATGG
>DHNI01000147.1:14164-24999 GCA_002409455.1 Firmicutes bacterium UBA5420
CGCGATAGTGACGGCACGCAACTCAGTGATGATCTGAAGAACTTAGGGGCCAAGGTGTATTCCAAATACTTTGTAGCCCGGGGATATAATGAGTTTATTAGGGATCATATGGAAGAGTGCCAGCAGGTGTATCTGATGAGTGCTCATCATGTAGCCATCTCTGATCAGCTGGAAATATCTTTCATGGATGGTTACTTTGCGCAACAGGTGAAGCCCGATTATGACCATGACCCCAAAAAGTGGTGGGAAGTGATCGATCGCACGACGGGCGAAGTGGTGGATGCCGCGAGTTGGGATCTTGAAGAAGAGAGTCACAAAGCGATCATCAAAAATGCCATACCCTTTCATGAGTATACCGTGTCGTTTTTAGCTTATGCTATCTGGGATCCCGTGCACATGTATAATCATATTACCAACAATTGGGGGGAAAGGGATCATGATATTCCCTTTGATGTAAGGAATCCCAAGTCAGCGCAGTTTGTATTGGATTGCCTGGATAGGTGGCTTGCTGAGAATGAGAAAACGGATGTCGTTCGCTTTACGACCTTTTTCTACAACTTTACACTGATTTTTAATGATCAGGCGAAGCAGAAATTTGTGGACTGGTTTGGCTATAGTGCTAGTGTGTCGGTGAAGGCTTTAGAGGCTTTTGAAAAAGAAGTGGGGTATAGGCTCAGGCCCGAGGACATCGTTGATGAGGGATATTATAACAACCCATTTAGAATTCCCACCAAAGCATTTCTGGATTTTTTGGATTTCCAACAGAGATTTGTGTCACAGGCGGCCAAGAAGCTTGTAGATAAGGTACATGCAGCAGATAAGGAAGCCATGATGTTTTTAGGGGATCATTGGATTGGCACCGAACCCTACGGTAAGTATTTTCCACACATCGGTCTAGATGCAGTTGTGGGTTCTGTGGGAGATGGAACCACGCTGAGAATGATCTCGGAAATTCCTGGAGTTAAGTATACAGAAGGACGATTTTTGCCCTATTTTTTCCCGGACGTTTTTAGGGAGGGGAACGATCCTGTTATTGAGGCGAGGAGCAATTGGCTCGCCGCAAGACGCGCCATGATGCGCAAACCCCTAGATAGAATAGGCTATGGCGGATATCCGTCCTTGGCGTATAAATTTCCCGAGTTTGTGGGCTATGTGGAACATGTTTGCGACGAGTTTAGAAAAATCTACCATACAATTAAGGGGCAGAAACCCTACAGTGGTCTCAAGGTTGCTATCCTCAACTCCTGGGGAAGCCTTCGCTCTTGGCAGACCCATATGGTCGCCCATGCTATACCCTATAAGCAAACCTATTCCTATACAGGTATTTTAGAGGCCTTAAGCGGCTTGAATGTTGATGTTATGTTTGTAAGCTTCAAGGATATTAAAGAAAATGGAGTGCCAAAGGATGTTGATGTGATTATCAACGCAGGCGACTACGGTACCGCTTTTAGTGGCGGGGAGGCATGGCTTGACGAAGAGCTCTTGACCACGATTAGGAGCTGGATCTATAGGGGCGGCGGGTTTATTGGGGTTGGAGAACCAACAGCCTATCACCATCAAGGGAGATTCTTCCAGTTGGCCGATTGCTTCGGGGTAGATAAGGAACTAGGTTTCTCCCTCAATACGGATAAGTATTTTGAAGAACCGAGTGTAGAGCATTTTATAACCAAGGATCATGGGGACGGCTTTGACTTCGGGGAAGGCATGAAAAATGTTTACGCCTTGAGCGCTGAAACAGAAATTCTGGAATACAGCAATGGGGAGGTTCATCTGGCTGCAAATACATATGGACAGGGCCGCTGTGTCTATATCGCTGGGCTCCCTTATAGCCACGAGAATGCGCGTCTGCTTTTAAGAAGTATGTATTATGCTGCGCATCAAGAAGAACGGATGCAGAGGTGGTTTGCTGAGAATGTCTCTGTAGAAGTGCACGCCTATCCTGAGATTGGAACGTATGCAATCATCAATAACGCAGATACGGATGGGACTTCGGTTGTTTACGATGGTAATGGCATGAAGTCCAAGGTGTACTTAAAGGCCGGAGAAATACAGTGGCATAAGATGAGTAGGTGATGTCATGAAGAAGTACTATTATTTATTGGCGACCTTGGCATTTGTTCTGTCGCTCTACCTAATTACAAAGGGGCACACAATTTCAGGTGGCCTGGGGCTAAGGATGATGTTCATAGGCCTGGCCGGTTTGCTCCTAAACCTCTATTTCTACAACAGAAAACATATCTAGAAGACATATCTAACAACGGGGGACTGTCAAATTGTTTGAGGGACAGTCCCTCAAACAATTTAACGAATTCAGGCAATTTTGCGCTAAACAGAAATTTTTGGTCTCATGTAGTGCGGTAAGTGAGATTCTTAAGTGACAAGGATCACATTCCTGTGGTAAACTTGTGCCAACGAGAGCTACTATGTACGAAGAGGTGAGGATGTGGCCAGAAGAGGCCTTGACCTATCGGAGTTTATGCCCCGTAGCGAATTGGTGGTGGAGCGGGTAAGGGTAACGAAGCCGAGATTTTCTATCATTGATACCCATACGCACTTCGGACCATTGGTTCTAGGCGAAAATTATGCAGATCGCTATGACACAGCTCGAGAAGTGGAAAGGTTTAAGGAGGCAGGCGTGAAGCGTGTAGTCAATTTAGAGGTGGTTTGGGGTGAAGGACTCGACAGGCTTTTGAGAAAAATTCACCTCTTTGAGGACTTCATCACTACCTTTAGCTCTATTGATGTAACGAAGCTCGCTGAGCCGACGTTCGAAACCTATGTTAGGCGTACCCTCAAGGAGGCAAAGGAGAAGGGAGTCCGTGGCCTGAAGTTCTGGAAAGATGTGGGGCTTTCCAAAAAGGACAGAGACGGTAGATATATCGCACTCGATGACCCCAGGCTTAAGGTAATCTGGGAAACGGCAGCCGAACTTGGTCTAATTGTCCTGCACCATGTGGCTGATCCTGTAGCCTTCTTCAAAAGCATTGATCAATATAATGAGAGGTTTGAAGAGCTTGCTAGAGTTCCGGCCTGGTCTTTTTGCGATCCAGAATTGTATACCTTCGCTCAATTAATGGAACAGCAAGAAGCCATGATTAGGGAAAACCCTTCCACAACCTTTATTATTGCCCACGGAGGCTCCTATTCCGAGAATCTTGGTCGTGTGAGCAAGTGGCTGGATCAGTATCCGAATATGTACATAGATATCGCGGCCCGCCTCGCTGAATTTGGACGCCAGCCCTATACGTCGCGGGCGTTTTTTCAAAAACACCAAGATCGCATCTTGTTTGGCATTGATGCAACTGCGGGACAGGCCTTGAATTACCAACCTTATTTTGAATTCCTAGAAACCTGGAACGAGTACTTTGATTATTCCCCAGCACAAGTTCCAGGGCAGGGACGTTGGAAAATCTATGGCATCGGGCTGGAAGACGCCATTTTGGAGAAGATTTACCACAAGAACGCTGAAAGGCTCGGGCTATAAAGCCGGGGAAGGACACGAAAGAGTCGGTTTCCCCTATTCTCGCAGCATGCCTTTATAGATACCTGGCACAGAATCAGGAATCTCTATGGCCCCTACAGTTTTTCCATAAAACTCAACAGGGCCAGCTCCACCTATGACCGCGTAGGCGTATCCCAAATGGGCCAAACCATGTAAGCAAGCTATAAGCAGCGCCTTTCCAATCTCCTTTCCACGATAATCGGGGTGGACGCCGGTGGGACCAAAATAGCACTTATACGTAGCTTCAAAACAGCCAAATCCCACGAGCTGCTTTGTCTTGTTATCTATAGCTAAATAAATTGTACTGGGTTTATTGGCAAAGGCCACATCTGCTTCGCTGGCCCATCCCTCGCCAAAATGTTCTCCAATCCAACGCAGGACAAGATGCTTTTCAGGTGGTATTCCTCTACGAATTGTAATATCTTGTTCCTCCATCGCTGTGCTGATCGATTCGAATTTGGGAAGCTCATAAAGTTTGACTAGCATGTCTGGCATAGCTAACAACTCCTCTAGGTAATCCGATGCGTATTTTAGGTCAGGGGGAACATAATCTGCCGACGAAGATTATGGGAACGATATGCTCCATCCATCAGCTCCGTTAGGGCAACCGCACTATCAATGTTAAAGTGGTTCTGTTCATCATAAAGAATGGCTCCAACCCATTGTTCTAGCGGTGTAGGAAGGGCTTTAGGCAGCTTACTGGGCTGAACCCAGCCCTCAATTTTCCCTTGTACCAAGGAGGAGTTGAGGCGAACCTTTCCTTCTGGGCCACCGATGAACAAACTACCTTCCGTACCGTAGAGTTCTAATGAAAAAGGACTTTGGGCGGATAAAAACGAAGTCTCGTTAATTGCAGTGGCACCCGATTCAAACTCTATCACTGTAACAGCGTTATCTTCTACTTCCTTGCCCGTTAGATGGCTAAACATAGACGAAATACGCTTGGGTTTGCCAAGTAACCAGCTGCTCAAATACATTCCATGGGCACCGAGGTCGATCATAGCCCCGCCACCACATTCATTTCGGTCATAAAAGTGCGCTGGCAACCAGCCTGCCACTGCCCCATTGTGGGCATTGCGAATGCGCAAGAGCGAAACCTTGCCCAGCCAACCTTTATCGACTGCTTCTTTAGCAAACAGGTTGTGGGGCATCGTGCGATGGGGAAAAGAAATCGTAAATTTGATATTGGCCTCCCGAATGGCCCTTGCCACCTCCATCGCTTCGGCCAAGGTTGCAGTCAAAACTTTCTCAGTAAAAACATGCTTGCCAGCTCGAGCGGCCCCGATGAGCACATCGCGGTGGAGGTTTGTAGGTGTATTGATTACAACACCATGAATTTCTGGATTCTCAAAAACTTCCGTTAAGTCAGCTTGGAATGGGACCCCGAGCCTTTGCGCGAATTTTTCGCCTCGTGGGGCATCATTATCCCAGACGAGGGCGATCTCCGCCTCTGGGTGCGATCGAACTTCCGCTGCATAGTCGGGAGCATGAACATGCCAGGCACCGAGCATGGCAATTTTAAGCACAGTAATCCCTTCTTTCGTGATTAATATGTGTTGGTCTTTCGGCAATAATCAGGCTTTTCCTGCGTGATCAAGAAGGGAAAACGTGTAGGACGAGGAGGAAGAAGAATGCGTGAAGAGGAAAAGATCTTTGCAGGCGTGTTATTTGCGCCTGGAGATCAGAGCTTAAGGGATAGTAAGCTCAAGACACATAATCTTTGTTCGGAATATAATCTCACCTTCGAAGATGAAACGGAACGAAGGGCCAAGCTAATTGCCAAGATTTTTGCCTCCTTCGGGGAGGGCGGCTTTATTCAGGGGCCAATTTTCATCCATTATGGAACGCACACCACAATCGGGAGCCACTTTTTTGGGAATTTTAATCTAACCATTCAAGATGATGCACGGGTTGAGATTGGCAATCACTGTAGCTTCGGGCCTAATGTGACCATCGTTACGCCAGTTCACCCCATGCTTCCAGACGAACGCCGGGGCATAATGGATAAGGATGGGAATGTCAAACATATGTGTTATGCTAAGCCAGTGATGATTGGCAATGACTGTTGGCTTGGTGCCAATGTTGTTGTCTGCCCAGGGGTGACAATTGGCGATAATTGTGTGATCGGCGCGGGTAGTGTGGTGGTGAAAGACATTCCTGCCAATAGTTTTGCAGCCGGAAATCCTTGCAGGGTAATTCGGGAACTCACAGAAGCGGATAGCATGATCTACAAACCGGAGATCCTAGGCAACAATACGGTTGGAAAATGAGTGCGCCATGCACGATGCGTTCAAGTTAAGCCACCTGTGGTGCGGGGTGGGAGAGGGGGAAAATCATGAAAATCACAGTTATAACGGGTACGGAAATCAAAGGTTGTACATACCACATCAAAGAGGCGTTTCTCGATGTTCTGCGGGAAGGCAATGACATTACAGAGTTTTACCTGCCCAAGGATTTGCCTCACTTTTGTTGTGGCTGTAAGACTTGTTTCTTCAAAAGCGAAGAGCTTTGTCCCCATGCGGAGTATGTCATGCCCATTTGGCATTCTATACTCGGGGCCGATCTGCTTGTACTCACATCACCTGTCTATGCACTAAGGACGACAGCGCAGATGAAATCGCTCCTTGATCACTTATGTGTGCATTGGATGGTGCATAGACCTGATGAACGGATGTTTAGCAAGAAAGCAGTGGTTTTGACCAATGCCATCGGGGTCTTTAACGGCGGTGCCCACAGAGATCTGGCAACGAGCCTCACGTGGCTTGGTATCTCTGACATTCGTAAGTTGGGGATTGGACTAATGGAGGGCGTTAACTGGGCACAGTTATCCCAGAAACGGCGCCAAGCCATTATCCGAAAAACCCAGAGGCTGGCGGAGAAGTATAAAAATAATTATACAGCGCGCAAGGGTATAAAAGTTGGGACCCTGTTTGCCATCACGCGCATGATGCACCAAGGAATAGCCCGGAAAGAAGATCCGCTTTCAGCTGATAATCAACATTGGCTCGACAAGGGATGGATTAAGATCTAACATTGGAGGCTGGGTTTATGTACAAGTTTACGAACGATTATAGCGAAGGGGCACATCCGCAAATTCTTAAGGCTCTGGTGGAAACCAATCTAGAGCAGACGATTGGCTACGGAGAGGACAAGTTTTCTCTAGAAGCCGCGGAACTGATCAAAAAGAAGTTAGGACGCAATGATGTGGACATTCATCTTATACCGGGAGGAACGCAGACCAACCTCATCGCCATTTCCACCTTTCTCAGGCCCCACGAAGCTGTCATAGCTCCTTTGACAGGTCATGTTGAGGTTCATGAAACGGGAGCTATCGAGGCTACTGGACATAAGATTATCACGATGGAAGGAACAGAAGGGAAACTTGGCCCTGCTGACGTAACACGAGCTGTTCAGGCCCATACCAATGAGCATATGGTCAAGCCAAGATTAGTCTATATCTCAAACGCCACCGAAGTGGGCTCTATCTACACCAAAGCTGAACTTACGGCTTTAAGTGATGCCTGCAGAGAGCACAAGCTTTTGCTTTTCATGGATGGTGCCAGGCTCGGCTCTGCATTGACTTCTACTGAAAATGATCTCACCCTTGGTGATATTTCCGTTTTAGTCGATGCCTTTTATATTGGGGGTACCAAGAACGGGGCCCTAATTGGTGAAGCTTTGGTGATCTGCACGGACAGTTTAAAGGAAGACTTTCGTTTTCATATCAAACAGAAGGGCGCTCTATTGGCGAAGGGTCGTCTGCTTGGACTTCAATTTAGGGAACTATTCCGGGATAATCTCTTCTTTGAGCTGGCGGAGCACGCGAATACCATGGCAGCGAAGATCCAAGATGCCTTAGTTGCCTTAGATTGTCCACTTCTGCTGCACTCGCCGTCCAACCAGCTCTTCCCCATCTTGTCTAACCAGATCATTTCGGAACTCGAAAAAAGCTACTCCTTTGAGATCCAAAAGCGGGTTGATGCTGATCATTCCATGATTCGCCTGGTCACATCCTGGGCGACGCGAGAAAGTGCGGTGGATGAATTTATTGCCGATTTGAGGAAACTCTTGTAGGGAACATATTGGAGGTTTATGTATGTACCGGATTCTCATTGTCGAGGATGATGCCATCATCGCTAAGACCATGGAAAAACATATCACAAGCTGGGGCTATGAAGTCAAGTGCGCGACCGATTTCAAGGACGTGCTGTCTCTTTTTGTCGCCTTTGACCCGCAGCTGGTCTTGCTCGATATTTCCCTCCCTTTTTATAATGGCTATCATTGGTGTAGTGAAATCCGCAAGCTCTCCAAGGTGCCGATCATTTTCATTTCTTCGGCCTCGGATAATATGAATATTATTATGGCCATGAACATGGGCGGCGACGACTTCATTGCCAAACCCTTTGACCTCTCGGTTTTAACGGCTAAGGTTCAGGCCATGCTGCGGCGTACCTATGATTTTGCAGGGCAGACGAACCTTTTCGAGCATAAGGGAGCAATCCTAAATACCAGCGATGCCACCCTGACTTACCAGGGCGAGCAGACGGACTTGACGCGGAATGAATTCAAGATCCTCAAGATGCTTATGGAAAATTGCGGCAAAATTGTCACCAGAGAATCCCTGATGACTATGCTCTGGGAAACAGATAGTTATGTGGATGACAACACACTCACAGTCAACGTTACAAGACTTCGCCGCAAACTAGAAGCCTTAGGATTGGCCGATTTCATCACAACGAAAAAGGGTCTGGGGTATGAGGTGACATGAGTAAAGCAAAGGTGATTCTATCTTATCTACGAATGCGCCTAAGAATGCTAGCCCTATTTGGAGTTTTCATGCTAATTTTGGCTACGGTCTTCTTTTTGTACGATCTTCCCAGAGAACCGCTGTGGTATGCCATTCTTCTATGTCTATGGATCGGGGGAGTTATCTTAGCTTTGGATTTTTCGGCTTTGAGCAGGCGCCATAGGATATTACAGAACCTGAAAAGTAGCATTACCCTAGAGCTGTCGGGCCTCCCGAGGCCCGCCGGTTTGTTAGAAGAGGATTATCAGGAATTAGTCACCATTTTGTTTGAGGATAAACTGCACCTTGTTTCTTCTGCTGAGCGAAATCGCAGAGAGTTGATGGAGTATTACACCCTGTGGGCCCATCAGATCAAAACTCCTATTGCCGCCATGCGCTTGCTGTTGCAGGTGCGAGACGATGAAGAGTCTGGGGAGCTGTTGACTGAACTTTTCAAGGTTGAGCAGTATGCGGATATGGTACTGCAATACTTGCGGGTGGAGAGCCCTTCCACCGATTTTGTACTGAAACGTTATAGCCTCGATGCGATTGTACGGCAGGTGGTGCATCGCTACGCCAAGCTATTTATTCGCCAGAAAATAGGGCTCGACTATCAGGAACTGAACTGCGAAGTGCTTACAGACGAGAAGTGGCTCGCCTTTGTGATCGGGCAGATCCTATCTAATGCTTTGAAATACACCAAGGAGGGGACGATCTCCATTTACCTGGAGGATCGGGAGAAAAAGATTCTCGTGATCGAAGATACAGGTATGGGTATTTCGGAGGGCGATCTCCCGCGGGTCTTTGAACAAGGCTTTACGGGCTATATTGGCCGCATGGAAAAACGATCCACTGGGATCGGCCTCTACTTATGCAAGCGGATTTTGGACAAATTGTCCCACACCATTACCCTCGAATCTGAGGTGGGGCAGGGCACTAGGGTGAAAGTCAGGTTGGATACGGTTGATCTCTTCGATCCTTACGGGAATGTAAGGTTAGGTGGGGAAGTGTAAGCCAAAGCGATGGCAACGCATTTCCCCCCTTTGTTATACTGGGCCCAAGGATAGAGGAGGTTAGTAGCTTATGCATATCTTAGAGGTGAAAAATGTAAAGAAAGTATACACCACGCGTTTTGGAGGGAACCATGTTCAGGCATTGTCTAGCGTGTCCTTTGGCGTGGAAAAGGGCGAGTACGTGGCGATCATGGGCGAATCGGGCTCGGGAAAGACAACGCTCTTGAATATCCTAGCAGCGCTGGATAAACCAACCGCTGGTGAGGTTCTTTTAAACGGGCGGAGCATCGTATCCATTCCCCAAAAGGAGCTTGCGGCCTTTCGCCGGGACAATCTTGGTTTTGTCTTTCAAGATTTCAACTTACTAGACACATTTTCGATGCAGGACAATATCTTTT
The DNA here is from genome assembly GCA_002409455.1 of Firmicutes bacterium UBA5420. Classification (GTDB taxonomy): domain Bacteria; phylum Bacillota; class Limnochordia; order Darwinibacteriales; family Darwinibacteriaceae; genus UBA5420. The sequence goes on from DHNI01000147.1 coordinate 23,864, forward strand.
TGCCCCTGGTTTTGGCTCGCAAGTCCTATGAGGAAATGGCAAGTCGCCTTCAGCCTATTGCCCGCAAGCTTGGAATTGAACCGTTCCTTTCGAAGTACCCCTATGAGGTATCTGGCGGCGAGAAACAAAGGGCTGCTATTGCAAGGGCATTGATCACAGCACCTCAATTAATCTTAGCTGATGAACCCACAGGGGCTTTAGATTCGAGATCCACCGCGAGCCTGCTGCGGTTATTTCGGGAAATCAACGATGAGGGCCAGACCATTCTCATGGTGACCCATAGCACCAAGGCCGCAAGTTTTGCCAAGCGAGTTCTGTTTATTAAGGACGGCGAGATCTTCCACCAACTCTATAGGGGCCTGTCATCCGAAGAAGAAATGTACCAGAAGATTGCGGACACTTTGACCATGATTGCCACAGGTGGTGGGCGCCGTGAGTAGGTTTTTTTATGCGAAACTGGCCGCGGAAAATATTAGAAAAAATGCCCAAGTGTATGTTCCCTATATGTTGACAAGTCTTGCTACGGTAATGATGTACTATTTGATCCATTCCCTTTCAGGAAATACGGGCTTAGAGAAAATGAGCGGCGGATCGACTGTACAATTGATGCTGTCCTTTGGCAATATTGTTGTAGGGCTGTTTTCTATCATCTTTTTGCTCTATACGAATAGTTTCTTGATTAAACGGCGGAAAAAGGAATTTGGTCTTTTTAATGTCTTGGGGCTGGAGAAAAAGCATATTGCCAGAATCATGATGTATGAGACGATCTACATTGGCATCATTAGTATCGTAGGGGGCCTGCTGGGAGGTGTACTCCTTTCCAAGCTGATGTTTCTGCTGCTTCTTAAGTTCTTGCGTTTCGAGGTACAGATGGGCTTTGAGATTTCCGGTTCGTCCATCGTATCCGCGTTGTTCCTTTTTGGATCCATCTTTGTTGTGACCTTGCTGGGCAACTTGCGGCAGATTCATTTAGCCAAGCCCATTGAACTTTTGAAGGGTGGCCAAGTAGGCGAAAGTGAACCAAGAACGAAGTGGCTGCTGACTTTGCTAGGCCTCGCTTCGTTAGGAGCCGGCTACTACCTGGCTCTTACCACAGAGTCACCCATAGCAGCCCTTATGCTCTTCTTTGTAGCTGT
>DHNI01000031.1:0-169 GCA_002409455.1 Firmicutes bacterium UBA5420
TCTTCCCAGGTTTCAGGTATTTCTAAATTGTGTTTGTTGAACAAATCCACGTTGTAGTAAATACCATGGGAAACCGCCATGAACGGTATTGCGAACGAAACACCATCGAGGCCCCAGGCCGCCAGGGATCCTTCAGAAAAATTCTCTTCAAGTCCCTCAAGACCCGTCA
>DHNI01000031.1:429-754 GCA_002409455.1 Firmicutes bacterium UBA5420
GCGTTATAGTCCGGTGGATTGGTGGGATTGAAGCGAATACGAATATCAGGATGACTCTGATGGAAGGCATCAAGCAGCTTATTTACTTGTTCCACATCATCCACCCGCCAAGAGCCTAGGGTCAATGTCACCGGTTCGGCACAAGCCCCCAATGCGGAGGCAAAAAGAACTCCCAAGACCACTACAAGCAACAACCAGCTAAGACGACGCTGTTTTCTCATTACACTTTCCTCCCTTTTTGGAAATCATCGCAACACCTTATTAATACAACCTGAACATACATAATCCTGCCTAATTTTGGAGGTTGTCCATTTAATTGGGAGAT
>DHNI01000031.1:930-5773 GCA_002409455.1 Firmicutes bacterium UBA5420
AATTGATCGAGGGACAGTCCCTCGATCAATTTGACGAATTCGGCATTTTACACCATGTATTTTATCTGGGATTCGGGAAAAGCCTGACCAAGTGCTTCTGTAAAAAAGTCTTTGATCTCTGCCATGGTCTCCTTGGGATACACCCACTTGCCATAGCCAAATTGGCCATATTTGTACTGTCGTTCTTCTTCATCCATAGGGAGGGTGCTATCGGGGAAAACTTGCTCAATATTTGCTTTGGCTCTCTTCGTAAAGCGGTGGGTAATGAGCTCAAAGCTGGGGTTAGCGCCATCTGAAAGTAAGGAAGCGAGCTCCTTTATCACCTCCGAGTATTCTTCTTTCCAGCCATCATAGATGATAATGGGGGCAATTAGAAAACCTAGGGGATAACCTGCCAGAGCCGTTTTTCGAGCAGCCTCGATGCGCTCTTTGAGGGGAGCCGTTCCCTTTTCATATTGTCCAATGATCTTTTGGGTATTGAGGGAGAAGCGAATCTCAGTATGCCCATTGTGCTGGACATGTAGGAGGGAATCAATGTCGGCAAACTTCGTTACGAAGCGAAAGCGACCAAGTTCATTGCCTGCGAAAAACTCAATGCTTTTTTTCAAGGAACCAGTTAGATATTCTACTGGCACCGGGTCTGATGTTGCGGCCCCCTCAAACAAGGTAGTCTGCGGTGCACGTTCATCAATATGCTTTTGAGCCCGCTCTAGGATTTCGTCGACATTCACGTAGACGCGAAGCACGGGCTTGGGGCCTAGGGTGGTCTGCAAATAGCAGTACTCACAAAACCCCGGGCAACTGGTCGCCAGCGGCAACTGATAATGGGCAGATGGCTTGCACGAAGAAAACTTTAGCGTCCGCCGGACGCCTATAACCAAACTCTGCTTAGCTTGAACATACTTCTCTTTAGGCGTCTTTCCGGGAATCCCCGTCACTCGATTGTGGGAAGGGGTAGTTTGTATTTCAATACCCAACTCCTGAAAATGGGCTTGTAGCCGCTTACCAAGTGGATATTCTAAGGCAGCCGGTTCGAAAATCACTCGCCCGGGAATGAACTTCTTCATGGGATCACCTAGCCGTTTTATTTTGTCATATTGTCATAGTCGGAGAAATAAATGGAAGCCTAGGCGCCCGCCCAGGCTTTCATCATGATGGAGACTTAGTCGGATCGGACTTTATTATCGCCAAACAAAAAGGTAAGGCAATAGACACCTGATAGGCCCACTAACGTGTAGACAATCCGACTTAACATAGAAGCAGATCTCATTGTTTCCCCACCTAAAAGGGCTGTGACGAGATCCCACTGAAAGAGACCAACCAATAACCAGTTCAAGGCTCCAATTATGACTAGGAGCAGAGCAGCCCTGGATAGCCAATTCACAACTTCACCCCCTTTGGCGATCTTTGTTCTAGCATTTCCCATAATCTGCACACCATACCCTGACAAAATAATCGCACAATCCTGAAGCCTAGCGGGTTAAAAAAACCGCAGTTCGCAGCGAAATAGGCTGCTTTCTGCGGCGTTCTTAGTTCTAGACTCCACTATAATCAAGACCCATGCCTAACATGCTTCGTTCCTTGTAATCTCATTGGACATAGTTCCACTCCCACTCCCCACACCCCAGACACCCAGGACAACAACCGTGGCACCTAGGAACTGAACAGGGGCGAAACTCTCACCCCGAAAGAGTACCCCGGCCAAGACAGAGACGACAGGGGTAAGATTGATGAACACGGCGGTTTTCGAAGGCGTAAGGCGTGAAAGAGCGTAGTTCATACAAAAGAAGGCGACCACCGAAGAGAGAATTCCAAGATACAAGATGGCGAAAAGCGTGTCTGTACGCACAAAAGCCGAGAAATAGCTGGGTAACTTCGAAGCCCAGGAATAGTTCCAGATGCCTAGAATGTTGAAGAAAAGGGCCCCAACCCACATCATCATATAGGTCACTTCCACAGGGGAAGATCTCCCGGAGGCCTTCTTAGAAACGATCTGATACAGGGCCCCCGCCAAGACAGCTCCGAGCAAGGCAACTATACCTATTAATGAACGCGAACTGTCTTGAAACCTCGGTAGAGTAATCAAAACCACACCGCCCACCGAGGCCATAACTGACATCCACTGCCAGAAACGCAGCCGCTCTTTTAGAATCCAGGCGGCAAAAATAGCCACCGCAACCGGTATCAGGGCAATCAAGATGCCAGACTCCGAAGCGGAAGTACGATCAACACCACTGGTCTCGAAAATAAAGTAGAGGATTGGCTGGAATATGGCCACGATCATGAGATCCTTAACCTTTATAGACGTAATCTCCACTTTAATGAGCTTCAAGGCCCTAAGAACACGCATGAAGACGGCAGCCACCAAAAATCTTGAGCCTAGAAGCTGGAACATATCCAAGCTCTCCAAGGCGCTTTTTGTGAACAAAAACGAAAACCCGAAAATCACGGCGGAAGCGGCGGAAGCAACATAAGGCAATCTAGACACTGTTTCGCCTCCGTTATTTCCTGTGATACCCCTCGAAATATTTGGCGATATGAAAGAGAGCCCCCCGCCCTTTAGAATCAGGATCCTGCCCGACGTATTTCTGAAACGGCCCAGTTGATGCGGGCCTGCACTTTCTTGACCTCGGTCTCCTTCCATCGTTCCAAAAAGCGAATAGCACCAATATTCTTGGTTGCAGCAATTTGCTCAAGAAGGATGAGGACGATCTCACGGTTTGTCCTCTTTAGACGCTCAATCAGGGCAACCACAGCCTCTTCCTCGGTGGTCTGCAGGATCAATTGATGAAGCTCCTCTGCGTAAATAGGCTTGTATAGTTCCCACCCTTTGGGAGCAAACACGATCAAAGGCAAACGGCCATCGTGCTCCACAGCGAGGTAGCGAGCACCAATAGCCCAATCTATCATGGCTGTGATCGCAGCAATTGTGCGAGTTCCAAAACACCCATAAACTGGAGATTGATCGAGGTTGTGAGCTAAGACCTTTTTATCTTTGGAACCTTTAAGAATCTTCGCTAGCATATCGCGCCCTGCCGTGAAGATAATTTCATCTGCCCCTCGGAGTATACACCTTAGTTCATCAGCATTCGGTTTGATCATCTCATCAACCGAAGTTAGCCGAACCGGAACCCGAGATTTTTTTCTGCCCATTGGCGTCACATCCCCTTTAGATCTTTCCACCCATTTCGTTGGAACTAGAATTGATCCCTCTTGAAAATCCAAAAAAACTTCACGGCAAAAACAGGGTTTTCAGCAGCGTTAACGTAAGATGCAACCAACAGTTGTCAGAAATAGAACCTATTGTTGGTAGAAGCTGGGTTGGGTTCTGGGTATGATGAGGTCGAGGTGATGACGATGGAATTTAGGGAAAAATTGTTTACCCTGCGCAAAGCAAGAAAAATGTCCCAGGAAGATTTGGCAGAGATTCTAGGCGTGTCGAGGCAAGCGGTACAAAAATGGGAAGCAGGAACCGCATCGCCAGATATGAAAAATCTAATTGGAATCAGCCAATTCTTCGAGACCAGCTTGGATGTCTTGCTCAAAGAGGAGCTAACTCTAGATAGGGCAGACGATAATGGCTCTGTTTCGCCAACTCCTGACCGTTATTTCCCCGGCCACTACGAATACAAGAGCAAGCGTACGCTCTTGGGGCTCCCACTCGTGCATGTTAACATGGGCTACGGCTTTCGCAAAGCCCGAGGTATCGTCGCCATCGGAAGAATAGCTGTGGGAGTAATCGCCATCGGAGCTTTTCCTATTGGACTCTTCTCTTTGGGCGGCTTTTGCTTGGGGCTACTAACTCTCGGTGGAGCGGGAATAGGAGGCCTGGCAATCGGTGGCTTAAGCGCCGGTATTGTAGCTATCGGTGGACTGAGCGTAGGAGTGGTTGCCATTGGAGGCGCTGCCTTTGGCGTTTACGCCATGGGCGGACTAGCGATAGCCTCCAAAATCGCCCTGGGCGACACAGCCAGGGGCCATCTCGCCATAGGTAGGGAAGTCCATGGAGTCCGTTTAGCAACTGGCGCACTTAGTCCTCAATCGGTGAGAGAGCTAATTGTGCAGGAGTATCCCCGTATTTGGGAACCCCTTGCCTGGCTGTTCTCGATTTTCCTTTTCCCATCACGTTAGACCATCACGCTAGACCATCATGCTAGACCATCATGCTAGACACTTTACATCAATTCTGTACAAGTATATAGTCCACCTTCTGCGCATGGGAGCAGGCCTGTAGATCCTGTTGCGTTATCCTAAAGCCCGCATTGATAGATTCCGTTCCGACTTGTGCTTGCGCATTTCAAAGATAATCTCTTTAACTTGTTCTCCAAAACCAAGGAGATCGAGGTCAATTATTTTTTCGCCCTTTTTGGCAAGTACAAAACCGCAGATCATTACATCTTTCCAGGGAATAGTGCCCGTATGATACAAACTACGGACAATGGTATAGAAAGTCCATGTCCGAATGATCTCGTGAGCATGGGTACGCATGCTCATAGGCGTACGTTTGAGACCAAGCCGTTCAATAATCTGCGGCGTAATACTCGATGTGGCCCAGGTGTCAAATACAGAGGTTTCTGGGACATACTCTTCACAACCACATTCAGTATTTGGTTGCCCGAATACCGGTTTGCCCGAATACAACAAAAAAACCCAAACCGTAGAGCGAATTTGATTCGCTAAGCTACAGTTTGGGACGAAGTATTGATCGAGGGACAGTCCCTGGATCAATTCGACGAATTCCGTTTAATTTACGCCAGCTACCTGGGCCAGCCAATCTCCCATGGCAGTTAGAGCCTCGGGGGCCATGGTCTCTTCAATCAGATAATACTCATCAGGCAGACCG
>DHNI01000050.1:0-4471 GCA_002409455.1 Firmicutes bacterium UBA5420
GCCAAGCTTGAGCCTACGGTGGAAATGAACCCGATCTTGCTTAAACCTTGCACTGATGCGGATTCAGAGGTGATCGTGGCCGGCGAGTCTGTAGGACAGATGTCGGCCCAAGAATATATTGCCTATAAACCGCAGCTTCTGCCCATTTTGCAGCGCTCCTTAGAACAGCTTAAATCGACGTATGATATTGTAGTCATTGAAGGAGCGGGAAGTCCCGCTGAGGTCAATTTACGCTCCCATGATATTGCCAATATGACCGTAGCAAAGCTGGCCGATGCTCCTGTGTTTTTAGTGGCTGATATAGATTTAGGTGGTGTTTTTGCTTACGTGTACGGAACACTGAAGCTCCTTCTGCCTGAAGAACGGGCACGAATTCAGGGGGTAATTGTGAATAAGTTTCGGGGACAAGCTGAGCGGTTTTCGGAAGGTGTCGGCATTTTGGAGGAATTAGTAGGTTTACCCGTTGCTGGGGTGCTTCCATTTATTGAAGATCTAGATCTCCCTGAAGAGGACAGTATTCCTGAAAGAAAGCTGACAGGCGATGGAGAATCCGCCTTACGCATCGGGGTTATTCATTTTCATCAGATTTCCAATTTCACAGATTTTGACCCGCTCCAGCGGACGCCAGGGGTTCAGCTAAACTATCTGAAGCCAGGTGAAAACCTAGCTGGGTATGATTTGTTGATCCTACCGGGAACCCAAAACCCTGCAGCAGATTTGGGCTATCTAGTAGAAACTGGCTCTGTGCAGAAGATCCAACAAGCCGCTGAACAGGGCATACCCCTTCTGGCAGTTGGCGGAGGTCTGCAAATCTTAGGCCAGATTGTATCGGCGGAGCGGGCGCTAGACATGCAGTTTCTGCCCGACGTGGGAGCGAGGCGTGTAGCGGGAACCATAATGAGCAGCCTTGGTCTATTAAACGGTTGCCAAGGTCTGGAAATATCCGGATATCAGCTCGAATCTGCGTACCCTGCTGCTCAAAAAGCTTGGATTACATTTGATGATGGAGGAGACGAAGGGTTTGTGTCTTCTGATGGCTTGGTTCTTGGTACGATGCTCCATGGCATTTTTGATCAACAAGAGTTTAGGAATAGATTCTTACAGAACATAGCGAGTTTCGCAGAACAACGCCGACAAAAGAACCTAACGGAACCGCGCTTCGAGCTGGGGTATGATCTAGATCATACCCTGGATCGCTTAGCTACTACGGTGCGGTCGAATTTGGATCTAACCTTACTTTATCAGGCTATGGATTTGGAGAAGCGAAGATGATGACTACTTTGGAGATGATTTCCGTGCTCGCTCTTGTTCCCTTGGCTTACGCTGTTGATCTCCTCATTGGCGATCCTCAGAATATTACCCATCCGGTGATCTATATAGGCCACATGATTACAAAACTGGAGCAGCTCCTTTATAATACAAGGTTTCCAGGAAGTATAATGAAACTACGTGGTGCTGTGGTCGTAGCGTTCACTGTAGGTGTAGCTTACATACTCACCTGGATTGTTTTGGCCTTACTTGAACAGATTCATCCCCTGTTATCTTGGCTCGTGGCAATTTGGCTTATCTCCACCACCATAGCTCAGACCGGCTTGGCTAGGGCGGCTTTACCCATTGCTCAGGCCCTGGATAGGCAGGATCTGAAGCAAGCCCGGCAGCTAACGGGCCAAATTGTAGGTCGAGATACAGAGCAGCTTGATGGTCATGAGCTGGTGCGGGCCACCATTGAGACGGTGGCAGAGAACACCATTGATGGGGTAACGGCTCCCTTGTTTTATGCATTTATAGGTGGGGCCCCTTTGGCTATGGCCTATCGGGCTGTAAACACACTCGATTCTATGCTCGGATACAAAAATGAGCGTTACGCAAACTTTGGCTGGGCAGCAGCGCGCTTCGATGATCTGATTAACGTCTTGCCGGCGCGCTTAACCGCCCTTGTTTTGCCTCTAGCTGTGCGGCTCTGCGGTTTGAATGTCTCCGGAGCAATTGGCATCATGAGGCGGGATGCTAAGAAGCATCCCAGTCCTAACAGTGGATTTATGGAAGCAGGTTTTGCAGGAGCTATGGATATTACACTGGGCGGAGAAAATTTCTACCAAGGCAAAGCTTCTCTACGTGCCCGTATGGGCAATGTACGCCGTCCACTACATAGCGGCCATATTCGTACCGCAGTTAGGCTCATGCAAGTTGTTAGTGTACTCCTTTTTGTGGTACTCTTTTCGATACTCGTAGTTTGGAGGTGGGTATAAATGCGGGACTTTCTAGTCGCTCTCCAGTTTTTGACCCGGCTTACGCTCTATCCAAAGCTGGAGATGACACAAGCCGAACTGGCGCGAAGTGTTCGTGTGTATCCCCTTGTAGGTTTGTTGATCGGTAGCCTATTAGCAGGATTGTTCTATTGTCTAGCTGTGCTCGTACAGCTCCCTCCCTTAACTGTGGTGATTCTCGTCTTAGTTTCTGAGATCGTGCTCACCGGGGGTTTACACCTTGATGGCTTCATGGATGCGGCGGATGGTCTGTTGAGTTATCGCCCCAAAGAGAAAATCCTAGAAATTATGAAGGATAGCCGGGTTGGTGCTAATGCCGTGCTTGCTTTGATTTGTTTGCTTTTGACGAAGATGGCGTTTTTGAGCTCTATACCCCCTAATCAGCTTTGGATCGTGGTTCTAATGCCCACCCTTTCCCGTTGGTCTTTGGTTTACTTAGCCATGTATTACCCCCATGCCGCTCCCAAAGGATCGCTCGGAGCTATGGTAATTGGTCAAACGAGTCCGGCTGGCTTTCGAATCAGCACGGGTTTATGTGGTTTACTCGTACTCATTATTGCCTGGGCCTCCTGGCAACTCTCAGCTGGCCCACTTCTTTCCGTTTTGCTGGCAGGTTTAGTTATGTGGTTTGCCGTGTTGCTTACGTCCCGTGCTGTGGCAAGAGCAGCGATGCGAAAGATCGGCGGAATCACCGGTGATGTGCTAGGGGCTGCCTTGGAATTAGCGGAAGTTGTGGCTTTATTGCTCGGTATCGCGAGCCTTCGGCTCTTGGGATAAAACCCACATTTAGAAAGGTGATTTATGTGATAGATAGGATAGTAAAGAAGGCAGTGCATGGGGGAAACTTGCGCCAGGCGGCCGCTCAGTATGGGATTGATTCTGACAGTTTCCTGGATTTTAGCGCCAATATTAGCTATGTAGGGCCGCCGCCAGGAATAGAAGAAGCCATTCAGAGGGGGATCAGTGTAATGAAGCATTATCCTGATCCAGATTCAAAGCATCTCACCTCTGCCATTGCACAAGCAGTTCATTTGCCAGATGATCACATCTTGGTGGGCAATGGCTCGATCGAATTGTTATACGCCCTCATGCGCAGTTTAGGGAAGTGCCGGGCCTTAGTTACCGAACCTACCTTTAGTGAGTATGCCAGGGCTGTGCAGGTTGTAGGTGGTGACGTCGACTTCTTTCCGCTTTCTGCTAGGGAGGATTGGCGGGGAGATTTATCAGCGCTCGCCAAGCGACTTTCCCATATTGATCTTGTTTTTCTGTGTAATCCCAATAATCCCACTGGTGAGTTTATCGCTAGAGCTGAATTAGTTAATTTTATTGAACAAGCCAAAAAGAGCGATGTATTGGTCGTTGTTGATGAGGCATTTGTGGACTTTGTTGAAGATTTCGACCAAGAAGAGTTTGGGGTACTATCTTTAGTCACCACGTTCAATAATCTAGTTGTACTCCGTTCATTTACGAAGTTTTTTGCCATTCCAGGTCTAAGGTTGGGCTTTTGTGCAGCAGCACCGCCTCTGATAGGGAGAATTCAAGGGCAACAAGAACCTTGGACTGTCAATTGTATTGCCCAAAGCGTTGGGGAACACATCGTTTCCCCGAAGCTAGCTTCCTTTCGCGAACATGTGCGGCGCGATACTCAAAGAACCCGCATCGCATTTAAACAAAACCTCGAAGCACGCTGTCAAGTCGCTTGTTGGGGTCAGGTAAACTATCTATTGCTTGATCTGGGCGAGGCGATAAGTAGCACCGCTCTCACAGAGCAACTGGGGAAGCGAGGCATCTTGGTCAGGGATTGTAGACCGTACGCTCCTAGGCTTGGCCATTATCTACGGGTGGCTGTTCGTGCCCCGGAAGAGAACGGGCGACTCGTTACCGAACTGGCCCCACTATTACAAGCAGAAAGAAGGGGATAGTTTGCAAAGGCTCTTCATTGTTCGTCATGGTCAGACTGATTGGAACAAGGAACGGCGTTATCTTGGACATATGGATTTGGCTTTGAATAATCAAGGGCGGGCAGAGGCCCTGCGTTTGGCCCAATATGTGGCACATATCCCTTTTTCGCGCTGCTATGCCAGTGATCTATTACGGACGGAACAAACTGCAAGGGCTATCTTGCAAGAGCGCGCCCTTGAACTGGAACCAGCTTTGCGTGAAATGTCCTTTGGCAAATGGGAAGGATTAACCTATGAGGAAGT
>DHNI01000050.1:4681-6264 GCA_002409455.1 Firmicutes bacterium UBA5420
GTTGGCGGTGAATCTCTAGCTGACTTAAGGTTGCGATTAAGCAGTTGGCTAGACGCTTTTCTCCACAGCGACCCACAAGGAAACATTCTCATTGTTACCCATGGTGGTTCGGCGAGAGTTTTGCTATGTATGCTTTTGGGATTACCGGCAGAAAGACACTGGCAGTTTAATTTATCCACGGGTGGATTAGCTATTGTAGAGGTATACAATGGTCAGGGCATTCTCTGTGAATTACACTCTCCAAGGAGCATCAAGGTTTAGTTTGCAGCCCGGGCTTGGGAAATTGAATGCAGATGCTGAGCTTTTGGTTTTTATATTGAGCAGTAATCGTTCCGTGCATTTGCTCAACTAGCGTCTTGGCGATCGCGAGCCCTAATCCAGTAGACTTTCTGGCCGTTTCCACTGTATAAAAGCGATCAAACAGTTTTCCTACTTGCACCTCATCTAGTGCGGAAGCTGAATTGATGAAAGTGATCTCTCCAGCTTCCGACAGGGTTATCTCTAAATCTCCGTCACTATATTTCAGTGCGTTGTTCAACAGATTTCCGAACACCCGAGCTAAGGCGGCTTGATCGAGTTGGCGTACAATACTCTTTTTGGGCAACTGGATGGTTGGGGTTATACCTCGATCTTTGAGGGCTGCGTAATGTGCGGCGATGCTTTCTACCAAGACGTTATCTATGGCTACCGGTTTATTTTGCACATCATTTTTTGCAGAGATGACGATGGAAAAGCTGAAAAGCTCTTCGGTCAACTGTTTCAACATCTCGGCGCGGTTTCTTATCACTCCAAGATAATGATGGACTGCCTCTGACTTGGCCTCTTGTTCAAGTAGATCTAGATAACCAAAGATTGCAGTTAGAGGTGTGCGCAAGTCGTGTGAAATATTGGTAATTGCGGTTTTCAACTCCAAATCCCTACGATGATAATGATGATGTTCTCCCCGAAGCTCCCGGAGTTGATCGTTGAGATCATCTGCTAAGCGGCGCATGAAGGGGTCATGGGAGGATAGGTCAATCAAGGTGTTGGTATCTGTCCTGAGCTTTCGGGCAAGACCTTCATGGATCTCTTGCGCTGATTTTCTCAAAAGATAGATTTTCGTGAGCAGCGCAAGGATGACCAAAATCAAAACTCCGACCAAAATCCACAACAGATTCTCCATGATAACCTCCCTCCTTACATTACCCGCTCCAATTGTCTATTCACTTTATGTCTTTTCTACGAAAGCTAGATACACCAACAAGTGTTGCTATAACGGCAATAAATAAGGAGTACAAAGGTAACAGCGGCAGATGTTCTAACCCCATATAGGACATGCGTATTCCCTGACCGGTGGGCAAAAAGCCGACTAAAAATTCAAACAGCTTACGTTTACTTCCCTGTATATAATCGGGGTTCGGCGTGGGTTCTCCGAGTTGCACAGTGGCAGGTGAGTCAAGTGTATCAGTAATAACGATTCCTCCACTATACATTTCCGGTTCGTTGAGCCTATTGTCAACGTAGCTTCCGCAGAATAAAATCCCCAAGAATACGAGTAGCGCAATGACAGCGCCGTTTGCTTTACTTTGATTGAGCATGCCTAC
>DHNI01000050.1:6504-10545 GCA_002409455.1 Firmicutes bacterium UBA5420
TGCCGCTTGAAAACCAACCGAATAACAAAGTACCGATGGTGAGCATTGCCAGTACCCAAGTAGCATTCATGAGCATACTAGCAGCAGCACTAATGGTGAGGTTTGCAAAGAAGATCGAATGCCGAAAATGGCCTACCGCAATTTTGTTACGAATTGTACCGTCACTGTAATCTGTGCCTAGAAAAAGGCTCGTAAACACTGCACAGAAGCCACCAATTAACGGGGCGTATTGAAAGAAGAATCCATCCAACGTGCGAACATATCCCGTTGACAAGGACGTGCGATAGCCAGCAATTAGCATGATTGTGGGCCAGATAAACATACTGGCAATGCCGATCCAGAACACTTTATTCTTCCAAAGCCTTGCAAAATCGGCCCGAAGTAGTTTAGTCATGGCGCGCACCTCCTACTAAACTAACATAATAGCTTTCTAGACTTTCATCACGTTCATGTAAAGAGAGAACCTCGCAGTTTTCCTGTGCTAAAGCTAGTGTGAGCTGGGAAACATTCACTTTTGCATAGACATCGGCCACCGTGTCAGAGAGTATTTTGTACTCAATACCCATATTGTCAAGGACGCGGGGGAGAGCTTTGGTATCAGACAGTTCCAGGCGAATGCATTTTCGACAAACAGCATCGAGTTCTGCTGCGCTTATTTCTTTGACGATGCGACCACCATCAATAAATCCGTAATGGGTGGCGAGTTTAGAGAGTTCATCGAGAATATGGCTTGAAATAAGTACAGTAATCTGCCGCTCACGGTTGAGCTTCAAAATGAGTTCGCGAGTCTCGATGATCCCTTGGGGATCAAGGCCATTCACTGGTTCATCCAGTACAAGAAAATCTGGATCGCCAGCAAGAGCCACGGCAATGCCTAACCTCTGTTTCATACCAAGGGAAAAGTCCCTTGCTTTCTTCTTGCCTGTGTTACTTAGTCCAACGAGATCCAAAAGCTCTTGAACTCCCTGAAACGATGGCAAACCAAGAATGCGGTATTGTTGGCGTAAATTACCTGCTGCTGTCATATCGCCATAAATAGATGGCGTTTCTACCACGGCCCCCATCCTTCTGCGAGATCTCCCGATCTCCCTATTTGTGTAGGGTGTTCCGTACAGAGCAAATGTTCCTGATGTGGGCTCTTGAAGGCCGCAGATCAGACGAATCAGGGTTGTCTTGCCAGCACCATTTTTCCCGACGAAACCATAAATGGCTCCTTTGGGAACATGCATGGAAAGCTTGTCCAATGCTTTAAAGTGCCCATAATGCTTACTTAAGGCATTGGCGGTTAGTACATATTCCATGATTATGAATCCTCCTTCTAGTTGATGCTGACAGTCTATCGTCAAAGGGTAAAGGATTCAGTAAAGGAAATAGTAAAGAAATCGTCTAGATTTCAGAGTTCATTTTGAAGCCGATTCCCCAGACGGATTCGATATACTCTTTGCCACTGGCTTCACGCAGCTTTTTACGCAAATTGCTAATGTGCATCTTAAGTGAGCTTTCTGTGCAGTCTGGTGTGTCTTGGCTGATGCGATCGAGCAAAACAGATTTTGTCATCACCTGGGACGCATTTTGCACGAGTAGCTTGAGGATGGCGTATTCCGTTCTGGTCAGCTTAACCATACAATCACTCACAAAGACGGTGTGAGCAGCAGGATCCAGGGTTATATCATCAAAGGTCAAAACAGATGAACCAGCATTAAGAGCAGTGTTCCGAAGCTGCGCCGTTATTCTGGCCAGCAACTCCTTGGTATCGAAGGGCTTGGTAACATAGTCTACAGCGCCACTCAAGAGGAGATCCACCTTATCGCTCACATCGACTTTGGCGCTTATCACAATAACGGGTATTCCTGTGATCTTGGGAAGTACATCCTCACCGCTTAGTCCAGGCAGCATCAGATCAAGTAAGACGAGATCAGGGTGGTACGAATCAAGGAAAAGCACAGCCTCTGTGCCTGAATAGGCGCGGGAGACCCGATAACCATCTTTGCTCAGTACTTCTTCCAGCATATTTCCAATGTGGACGTCATCATCAACGATCAAGATATGCTTCATTTCAAAGTACCTCTCCTTTACTCGTAGGAAATACGCCCTATTGTTGGCCCTTCTGGCAAGATGGGAATATCGTCTAGTAAGCGATTTCCCGCAAGAGACAAGGCGATCAAACGCTGGTTAGAACTTCCGACAAAAGGCTGTTCTAAACACCGCATCTCTAGAACAAAAGGGCCATCGATCAAAAGATCGGTTTCACTTAACAACGCTAAGGTTCCATCATCCGTTTTGGCTAAGTTCGTAAGCTGTCCCAAGCGATAGCCTGTATAGGTCACAACATCGCCTCCCCTGCGGTGAACTGCTGCAGCGACCTTCGCCAACGATCCCGCGTGCATAAAGGGTTCTCCTCCCGATAGAGTGATTCCACGACACGCGGGGTGTTTATCGTAGATGGCCAGAATTTCTTCAACCGAAATAAGTGTTCCGCCAATGGGTAAATGCGTTTGAGGATTGTGGCAGCCCGGGCAGCGATGGGGGCAGCCTTGTGTGAATAGGACAAAACGCAGGCCTGGGCCATCTACAATAGATTCTTCGATCAGGGAAGCCAAGCGGATCTCGCCGTTTGGCCTTCCCAGCCCCTTCTTTCGATCTGCAAGTGGCTTGCGCAGTATCTGCGCTTTTCTTTCCCAATAACTAGGCATGACTCATTCTTTCCGCCACTTCCGCTTTTTTGGCATCGTTGAAGCGATCCAATGTGCCCACGAGGTAGCCGGTAATTCTCCGAATCCGTTCAAAAGGTTGTTGTTTACTTTCTTTGCGGCCGCAACGTGGACAGACTGTCCCAATCACGCCTGTATATCCACATTGAGGATCGCGATCTAAAGGATGGTTAATTGAACCATAGCCAATTCCAGCATCTTTCATATACAAGATGATGTCTTCAAACACGGAAAGATTGACGCTCGGATCTCCGTCTAATTCGATATAGGTGATATGACCAGCATTGGCAAGATCGTGATAAGGGGCTTCGAGGTCAATCTTCTCGCGAGCCGCGATCGCATGATAAACTGGGATATGGAACGAGTTTGTATAGTAGTCGTGATTTGTAATGTTCTCCATAACCCCGTAGCGCTCTCTGTCCATCTTGACAAAGCGGCCAGAAAGCCCTTCTGCAGGTGTAGCCAGGAGCGTATAATTCAACTGTTCTTCCTGGGAGCGTTCATCACACCGCTCGCGCATATGTCCTACGATACGCAAACCCAGTGCCTGGCTCTTCTCGCTTTCACCATGATGCTTGCCTGTGAGCGCGACGAGGGTCTCGGCAAGGCCAATAAAGCCTACAGATAGTGTGCCATGTCGCAAGACACGTTCGATCTCTTCGGCCGCGCTTAACGTTTCCGAATCCAGCCAAATACCCTGACCCATCAAGAAAGGATAGTTCAGTACAAGCTTTCGTTTTTGAATTTCGAAGCGATGGCGTAGTTGGCGGAAAATAAGATCCATTTTTTTGTCGAGCAGCACAAAAAACCTATCAATGGAGCCCCGAGCTTCAATGCCTAAACGCGGCAGATTAACGGACGTAAAGCTTAGATTTCCCCGTCCCTTCGTGAACTCTTTCTTGGGATCATACACATTTCCCATCACCCTAGTGCGGCATCCCATATAGGCCACCTCTGTATTATCATCGCCTTCCCGGTAATATTGCAAATTAAAAGGCGCATCCAAAAAACTAAAATTGGGAAAGAGACGTTTTGCAGACACGCGGATCGCTTGCTTAAAAAGATCGTAATTTGGGTCTCGAGTGTTACTGTTGATACCAGCTTTCACTTTAAAGATCTGCACCGGGAAGATCGGTGTCTCTCCATTGCCCAGGCCGTCTTCGGTTGCCTGCAATAGTTCTTTGATAACCAATCTCGCGGCATGGGACGTGCCGGTTCCGTAGTTTATGGAGGTAAAGGGTACTTGTGCCCCGGCTCTAGAATGCATCGTGTTGAGATTATGAATCAAGGACTGCATGGCTTGATATGTAGAGCGCTCGACACGCCTTTG
>DHNI01000050.1:10740-10980 GCA_002409455.1 Firmicutes bacterium UBA5420
ATGGGCCTTATCTTGTTCGCATTTGGTCAACGTTTCAATCAAATCGTCATAGTCAAATGCCAAAAACCGTTGAACTGTGGCTTCATCCAACTGATCCCCTTCCGAAAAAAGCTGATATTCCTCAATTAGGTCTCTTAGGTGCTTATGGCAGGTTTTGTGGACACCCTCTGCCATCACATTTTCGAAGTTAGGGATCGATTGACCACCATGCATTTCGTTTTGGTTTGCTTGCAGGGCAAT
>DHNI01000050.1:11282-12009 GCA_002409455.1 Firmicutes bacterium UBA5420
TCCTTATCATGGATGTGAATATCTCCTTCAGCATGGGCTTTAGCCATATCTTCGGGGAGAACATAATGATCAATAAACGACTTGGAAGACTCAGAGCCATACTTGAGCATCATTCCCATAGCAGTATTTCCATCAATGTTTGCATTTTCGCGTTTCATATCGGTGGTCGACGCGTCTGTAAAAGATAGCCTTTTAAAGGTCTCCATCAAGGCACTTTTTTTCTCGCGCATCTTGGCATGCTCTGAACGATAGAGGATATAGGCCTTTGCCGTTTGAACAATGCCGTTTTCCATGAGTGTCAGTTCGACGATATCTTGGATATCTTCAACACCCGGATTTACGTGAATGTCTAGACTTGTCACAACCTCTGCCGTGAGGCGATCAAGCTCGTCGTCTGATAGGGTTTCACTGGGAACACTGGCATTGGCTTTGGCGATGGCTTGTCTAATTTTGAAGTAGTCGAAGGGAACTAGGGTGCCATCTCGTTTGACAATCTGCTTAGGGCTGTGGACGATGGTGCTATACATTTTCATAAAAAAGCCTCCCTTTTTTGGACGAAAAGAGAGAAGAGCCCGCTCTTTGTCACACTTTGTGACACGGGCATCTCTCTGGCAAGTCTTTTGGCCTTGCAGTCAAAAAGCACTATATATAGTATTTTATGTAAAAAGCATAACATACATGTAGTGCTTTGTCAATGGCAATCTAGCCAAATCTGGGCTGCTTTTGC
>DHNI01000159.1:0-7940 GCA_002409455.1 Firmicutes bacterium UBA5420
GATTGAATCCAGATATCTTCGTTTTCAGGCATGAGTTCAAAGTATTCTTGCATGCCACCGCCACCGGTAATTACCTTAATATCGCTGCGCCCAGCTTCTCGAATTGCTTGCAGAACGCCTAGGGATGTCTCATCATCCATGGAATAAACTGCATCAATCTTGGAGTTGCGAATGAGAATATCAGCGAAATCTTTCAGACCATCTTCCCGAGTAAACTGGGTTGCGTAGGTGAGCAGTTCCAAATCTGGGGCGATTTCAGCTACGGTATCTAGAAAACCTTTCTTCCGCAAGGCTGATACTGAGCCAGATGTTGGTACTTCAAGGATCACGACGGTTGCCTCTGGCCCAACCTTATCAACGATATAATGGGCCCCTTGGATACCCATGTCTTCGTTGTCGCCTGATACTCTGTAGATACCCTCCAAGTCAATGACGATGTCAAAGTTGACGATAATAATACCTGCATCTAGAGCTCTCTCCATGGGAACTTCCATACCTGCCCACTGTGGAAAGGCAACAATTGCCTCCGCTCCCCAGGTCATCAAATCGTCGAGTTGCGCCGTCATTTCCTCCGCATTGGAGCTCGTTTGAATCCTGTAGCTGACTTCATCACCCAACTCTTTGAGCCGTGCTTCGGCCTCATAGGCCACAGCTGCTACCCAACCATGGGTTACTGCAGGTGCTAAAACGCCGATTTTGTGTTGCTCAGCTGCGAATGCCACAGGTGCTGAATAACCCACTACCGAAAAGACTAAAGCAAGTGATAAAACTGCTAACATGAACCTCTTCATTCTACATTTCCCCCTTATTCTTGGTGCTTGAAGCTATGCTTCTCTAATGTATTACATTTCTTTTACCCTGCAAAAAATCCTCCTAAAAGCTTGGATTATAAAAGACCACCGCTTCAAATTCAGCAGTGGTCTCGCTTGGGCATTATTGCCACGTTTTTAACTCTTTTATATAGGACTCCGTAAAGCCGTGCTTTTCCGCAGCCCTAACGATCTTCTCCAAATAGCCGATCCGTGGTGTTCCAAATTCCGATTCGACCGCAATATAGACGAAAGCTTCAATGAACTCTCCTGAAGCTATGTCTTCCACCACAAGGTCTTCTTTGATGTAATGGCCCGTGGCCACACCTTCATAAAGATCAAGGATCTTTTCGTCCTGCGTAGAGATCATCCAGAGCACACCCTCTACAGCGTCACCTGGGCTTTCGACGATAGAAGCCACGCCTCGCCGATTGATCACGAATCGATATCCCTTGATTCGAGCAAGGCCGGCTTTAGTGGCAGCTAAGCAGCGTTCTGCCATTTGACCCTCATCAAGATTGGATCCATAGGCAAAGTACAAGCGAGTGTTCTCCTCGTCACTTAAGATGGTCTGCACTTCATCGGTCTTCATGGCCAACACAAGTGCCCTCCTTGAACTTGCCAAACCCGCTCCAAATAGCAAAATGAACACCATGAAGACTACAAACAAAGTGCGTGCTATGCGGCTGTTAGTGAAGTTTTTGTTCATAGCGGTGCCTTCCCTTTTCTACTGGACGCCCAATGTGCTAGAAAAACCGCTCTAGATCACGCGTAGGCGCATTGGGGTATTCAAACACCTTGCCCTCCCAGGTTCGAATCATGATGCTATTCTTCCCTCTAGAGATGAGATATTGTGGTGCAATGGGAGTTTTACCGTGCCCTTGGGGGGCATTAATAATGTAGGTTGGTATAGCCATACCCGAGGTGTAGCCCCGCAAGTATTCCATGATCTCGATACCTTCATCTACGGAGGTTCGGAAGTGGGTGGTTCCCATCACACGTTTAGCATGGAAAATGTAATAGGGTCTGATCCTGAATTTCAGGAGCTCTTGGTTCAAAAGGCGCATGACATATTTGTCATTGTTAATCCCGTTCAAAAGTACGGCCTGGTTCCCTAGGGGGATTCCAGCATTGGCCAATTTGTCGCAGGCCTCTTTTGCCTCCGGCGTAAGTTCCTTCGGATGATTAAACTGGGTATTAATGTAAAGCGGCGGATACTTCTTCAATATATTGACTAACCTGTCCGTGATTCTCTGGGGCATCGTTACTAAAACTCGGGAACCCAACCGCACATAATCAACGGATTCAATAGCATGAAGCTCACCTAAAAGCCAATCGAGCGTGGCATCAGAAAGTAGTAAAGCATCTCCACCTGTAACTAAGACATCCCGGATTTCGGGATTGGCTTTAATATATGCAATAGACTCTTCAAGCTGCCTTTTAGACGTATGGTGATCATCAGAGCCGATGTTTCGTCTCCTCTGGCAATGTCTGCAATACATAGCACATTGGTTTGTGACATTGATAATTACTCTGTCTGGATAGCGTCTGGTGATGGCACCGGCGGGGTTTGTGTACTCCTCTGCCATGGGGTCGGCGAGCCCTTCTTCGATAAGCTCAGCCACGATTGGAATGGATTGCAGCTTGATGGGGTCATACCTGTTATTGTCGTCAATTAAGGATAGATAGTACGGAGAAATACTCCAACGGTACTTTTTGGCTACCTTGTGCACAGCTTGGACTTCTGCTTCCTCTAAGGAAACAAGTTCGAGTAGCGTGTCCACATCAGAGATTCTGTTCTTAAGCTGCCACCTATAGTCATTCCAATTCTCCTCGGTACCTTTCAGATGGGCAAGAATTCTTCTCTTCTTTTCCGCAGACTGTTCTTGGTGCGTGCGAGCCATACCTCTAGGAATCGTATCCTTCACATCGAGATAGTCTTGAATCCTATCTCTTAGTTCGCCAGCCCTATTTTGGGCTATCTGTTTTTTACTCATGGCATCTCCTTTCCAAGGTCAATGTTCTAAGATATAAGGTTTATTATACTACGATAGGAAGTATTCGTCAAAAAAAGCTTGGCTACATTAGTATATGAAAAAGACGGGCCCATTATGGAGCCCGCCTTGTATAATCTCGTTTTTCATTCAAAACTTACATGTCTTTCATGGTCTCGCCGAATCCTACTTCTTCCAACCACCAGGTTGGGTATCCGACGGAAGTGCCCATATCTACATAACCATCATCATACTTGGCAACCAAATCTGCTGCTAGTTCCCACCAACTGTTCACAACATTTGTACATGCATTGTAGGAGTAATCGGTTAGGTATTTGATCGCTAACTCGGGGTTTGCATCAAACATGGTTACAGCTGCCAACTCTACAGCTGGTTGCATAGCGAAGAAGTTATCTTCGAATTGGGCCTGTTTAGCTTGGATATCTTCCATCATGTAGCTGTACTTCAGGTCAGCCCAGTTGCTCACAAAGTTGAAAGCCCACCAAGCAGAATTGCGATCAAAGATGTCTCTTCTACCACTACTGAAAGATTCGGGAACTTCAGTGATTCCTGCATAAAGTGGAATATAAACGGTGGAATGAGGTACATCCTCACCAAACCACAACAGACCTGCCATACCTTGAGGCAACCAGCTTCTGACCTCGCCTACGAAACTGTAGGAGCATCTAAATAGGGAGATAGCACGTTCCCAATCTAGGCTTCCCATTCCTTCAGGCTTTACGGAAGTTGGGGTAGGATAGCGATTTGGATTTCCAAATGGACCAGCGGCCATTCCTTGCGTTAGGTCAAACTCGGTGCCTTGGTAATGGTCACGATAGATAGCCATCAGTTTTTGGGGTGTGACTGGCTCGTCCGGTTCAACGGAGAATGGATACTCATCGGCATATGGATCTAAGCCCAGGGAAGGAGCTAGCAAATCTAGCACTCGCCACTCACGGCGCGATTGGTAGGCAGGGGATCCATAAGGCGTAGGATTATACACTTTGTGGAATACAAATGGTTCGGACTCATCCCACCATCCAAATTCTTGGGCAACGGAATAGATATTCGAGGATGCCATAAAATTATCAGGATCGTCGAGATCGATCTCACCAATGCGAGCTCTGTTGGCAATTACGGATACGTGACCGTCGGGAATACGTTGGGCTACCCAAACGGCGCCCGGTTCGTCACTACCTTGGGTCCAGAAAGGCCCAGCTCCGCAAATTTCGAATAACCATACTTCATCATTGGCATCAGCAATAGTAAGACCTTCGCCACCGTCACCATAGCCATATGTTTCTGCAAGTTCTCCAGCCACCTGGATAAACTCACGGGCGTTTGTCGAACGTTGCAGGGCAAAAGCAGCCAATTGCTCAATATTCAGCATAGCTTCACTGCTACGAAGCTCACGGCGGCCAGACCATGTTGCTTCGCCGACTAAGACTGAGTGTTCATTCATGAAAGGATAGCCAATGTGGAAATATGTGTAGGTCTGTTCCACTTGAGGAATTTCGCCTACATAATTTGGCTCCCTAATCGTATCTGTACAGAGGTTCATGTATACAGGCGTTGTTGTTCCTGGCTCAAAGGTTTGACCAGGGATAATCTGGATTCGAGCATCATAGTTACCATCGCATGTGTGGGCAGTCATTACAGATCCATCTGCCGAAGCATCTTTGCCGACCATGATGGAGGTACAAGCAAATGCTGATACGCTCACCATCATCAAGGTGGCGACCATTAGACTAACTACAAGTAATTTTCTGGATTTCATTATAAAGCCTCCCGTCTATTAGTGATACTGCTCTTACCATCTTCCCTCAAAGTTACAGCCTTCTACCTCCCTTGCTCAGATTTTATTCATAGGCCAACCGTTGGCTTGGCACATTAGCTGGATTGGCAAAGTAAAATCCGATGCCGTTCTCAATGACCTCTGCATAGCGGGGGACATTCGAAACCCTAATGCTTCTGTCTGGATTAAGATCGCTCCAAGACTGAGCCAGTTCTAACACTGTGGAAGCATGTCTCCCGACCCGTACATCAATGGGCCATCCATCGTCATCAATTTTCTCATACAACAAACCATACTCGCCAGCCTTTTGAACAAATGGATCTTTACCGGTTAGCAGTAAATGCTCGTCAGTGATTCCTCGCACCCTATCTAATAATGGTTCAGGTGTTTCAAGCAGATAGGAAACAGCTTGAGAGTGATCGCCAACCTCGCGATGGGATAGACCATGGAGACTCTTTGGCGAATACTCCATTCCAATTTTGAATTCAGTCGCATTCAACATCATGGACGTCATAGCTGCCACATTCGTACCCTTCTGGTGCGCAACAATGGTACTAATTACTGGATACTCCAGTTCTGCCTCGTGTAAATCGATAAAGACATCCACATTCTCTGCCCGAACCAGCTCCATGAAAGCGAAGTTGGTACGTTCCGTTAAGGTTCCGTTAGCATATCCCGGCCAAGTGCGGTTAAAGTTGCGGATATCCATATACGCTAGCATCTGTTTACTAGGATAGTGAACGTACACTTCAGGGTCCGGCCACGCGTCTAGGGGATTCGTCCAACGATCTCCCATGCGGTACTGTTTCTCTCCCCACGGAGTTGGGATCGTATAGTACAGTGGATAAGCGTCTCCTGGTCTTGTGACAGTGGAAGCACTACGGTTTGCCCGGATGGCCACGATTAATCGACCGACTTCTACTTCAGCGGTTTCCACTAAGAGCTCCGCTGTCAGATTCGCTGCCGGCTCTTCCGGA
Organism: Firmicutes bacterium UBA5420; assembly: GCA_002409455.1. GTDB lineage: Bacteria > Bacillota > Limnochordia > Darwinibacteriales > Darwinibacteriaceae > UBA5420. The sequence continues at coordinate 5,576 of DHNI01000159.1, forward strand.
TGGGAACCACCGATTACCATGAGCGTTCCCCCGGGTTCTTTACCCTCGAAAATGTAAATATTGCAATCATTAACGCTATCCTTCAGTCCCGGATAATAGTCACTTAGCTTTTTGACAGTGCTTACGCCATCGCCAAGTACCACAGTCTCGGTAAAGTTGCGATGATTGTAGAACTCTATGCCAGCCCAAACAATCGCGACTAACATCAGGGTAAAAGCTACGATTTTAACAATAAATAAGCTTCTATTGTTCATGTCTCTCTCCCCTTATTTAATGTGAAATACCCTCAGCAAAAACGGCATCAAGATAATGCAGTATAGTACCGCCTCTTGGGCGTCACGTGTCTTGACAATGTTTCTGATTAGGATTAAGCTAACGGCCGCTGAGAGAACATAATAGGAAGCGTTGATCAAGGTGTTTAAGAATGTCATGACTCCCCTCCTCTAACCTACTAAGAATGCGAGTTCATTGCTGAACACAATGAACAGCGTGCACATCAACAGGATGAGCGCTATTGGAACCAGACAGGTCTTTAGAAAATCCTTGGTATAACTGCCCTTAAACTTCAGTTCCATAACGGTGGCGCGTCCTACCACCGCAGTGGGCGGAAGGCAATCGCCCAGTGGCCACATTGTTGCCATTGCCGACAATGCAATAACTGGCTCCATGCCCCTCATGTTAAACAGTAAGATCAGAGGAACACCTAAGAGGGGGGCGACGGCGTACTGTAACAGACCTTCAGAAACTGGAAGAATGAACCAGAGCGCAAAGAACAATACATACAGAGGTAACGTGACAACACCGAGCGAGATTAGACCACGAGCGCCACTCAACGCCATAATCTGAATTAGCATACCTACAACAACCATAATCCCAACTAAGGGAATTAAAGAATGAATTGTTGTACTAGCGATTTCCACAATCCTCAGCTTATGCGGACTCACGAGTATCGCTGCAATAGAAGCCAATACAAACATCATGGGTAGACCGACAATCGGCATACTGAAGGGCCATATGCGACCAGCCACCACCAGCGCAAATAGAACGATAAAGGGAAGTCCGACCTTCAACCAATTCATCCCAACAGGCGATTCTGGAAGCTCTGCTAGAGCGCTTTCCAAGTCAACTTGCTTCCCCCGTGCCCCCAAGATAAAGGCTGCCCCAAGTTTTCCAACAACACTGAGTACCAAAAGCGGCTTGGTAAAACCAACATACGGCATATTCGACCCAGCAGCAGCCATCATAGCCCATAGGTTAATGGGCGGAGCCGCAGCACTCATAGCAGCACAGAGGAAGATGATTGCGGCTGTACGATTCGGCGAAATCCCCATGCACGTCAACACGGTTCCCACCAATGTCCCTACAGTGAATACGGTGGCGGCACCGGAACCTGTAATCGCTCCCGGGACGAGCATAACAATGGTTAGCAACAATAAGCAAAGATAACGATGCTTGAAAAAACGTGAAACGATGCTGCGCACCATAAAGGTAACGGCCCCAGATTCTTTCAAAATATTCATAAAGAAAGTAGCAGTAATGAAAATCAGACAGACATCAAAGTAGTTAAAGGAACCCTCGACCAGGTGACGAACAGGAATTCCTTTTGTGTGATAAAGAGCCCCTGCTAAAGCTGCTATTGCCATTGATAACTCTGTTGTCACTTTTGCCCACTTAGCTACGACAAAAGCTATGACCATAATTAACAAAACTAGACCTGCATGGACAAACATTCCATCCCTCCTAAGCCTTGAGCCATCCACAGAACATAAAGTGCTCGATCGTTACAATTACTGCCCAAACAGGTCTTGAAATGGTTCCATCAAGTGTAAAGTCTCTTTAACCTTCAAGAGAGGTACGTTTCTCTCTGCCGCCAATTTGGTGAAGTACCCATCTTCATCACTAGACTCAATGACCACCAGCATGTCTGCATGCTGACAAACAGCTTCAACGGAAAGGGTATCTGTATGATCCACCCTGCGGGCTGCCCCTTCAATATGAGAACCCATGATATAAATGCCCTGTTTTTTTGCTTCCGCAATCAAACTGCTGATACGAGCAATTTCATCATTGATGTCCGTTCCGGCTGCTCCCATACCCTTCATGCTTGTTCCGGTAGTAATAAATAGTGTCTTAAAACCATCGCCTTGGGCGGCTCTTTCCTGTAGAATCTCAGCTGTCAACAAGTCGTCGTGGTAATTCTCCAAACCTGCACGAGTAAAAACCATTCCCGCCATCAAGGCACCTGGACTCTGACCACAAGTTGTTACGGCAATAGGTCCTTCTAAAGTGATCCCCGACAAATCGCTTTCAGCAAACATCACGGTGGATAAACTAAAAACTAAAACGGCAGTTATTAAGGAAATTA
>DHNI01000159.1:8098-10808 GCA_002409455.1 Firmicutes bacterium UBA5420
ATTAAGGAAATTAGAAAGTTCTTACGCATGAGCATGATCCTCCTGTCATAATCTAGTGAATTGTCACTCAAACCTACATGTCTATTTGACCATCTATCCTCCCTTTTAAAAAGTTTGGCTGACGTTTGCAGCCTATGCTTAGGTAAAAATCAACGTTATTCTTCTAACAGCCTCTAACTTTACCTCCCTTGAATTTAAATTGGAAGTACTTAATAGTTCTTTTTGTAACAAGCCAATCCTATTTTCTCTCTTATTTCTCTTGGCAAAGAAAAAGGGCCAAGAGTCTCACCCTCTTGGCCTCGTCCCAAACTGCACTTGCGATTCTTGTCAACTGTTTTTAAAGTAACGTTTGAGTGGTCTGCCTACTTTACCGTAGACCAGATCCACCTCTACAATGCCCTCCCTTTCTAGGTAACTCATGTACCTATGCACTGTTTGATAGGCTAAGCCTGTCCCTTCAGAAATCGAATCAATGTCCTCTGGTTCCTGCGCTCGTTCGAGGTAGTCCACGATTAACTGCAGGGTCACGATACTCATTCCCTTGGGGAGCTCTTGCCCTTCCATCCAGGCAGGCACCTTAGATGAGGACAGACTTAGATGTACATTAATTCTAGAGATTAGGTCAGCAACGCGAATGGGCTTGGTGGCAAAGTCTGTTGCTCCGGCCTCCATGAACTGGTGGGCAATATCTAGAGACTCGTCCACAGTTAAGACCAGGATAGGTACCTCGGAGAACTCCCGAATTCCCTCTACAAGCTCGATTCCATTCATTTCCGGCATATAGTAATCAACAATCACCAAATCGAAGGGCTCCCTTTTTAACATCTCTAAACCCTCGGTGCCACTGTCTAACGTTACTAAGTCAAAATCCCCCACTTCACTAATAGCTCGGAGGGTATATAACACGTCATGGTCGTCATCCACTGCAAGAACTCTTCTCATCATCAACTATCACCCCTCGGGATCCCTATTTTTACTGTTGTCCCCACACCAACCTGGCTTGAAATGTTAATATTGCCATGGTGATCGTTAACCACCTTCCTGACAAAGTTAAGCCCCAAACCAGTACTCTTACCGTTTGTGTATCCCAACTCCCATATTCTATCAAGGGAATCCCTCGGGATGCCCCTCCCGTTATCACTAATTTGAAATACCACTTCTCCATTCTGCTCAAATGCCTGCACATGTACGCACCCAGCGGGGGTTTCGGTAGCTTGCAGACCATTGTCGATGATGTTAATTAGGGCCCTAGACAGAAGATGCTTATTAGCATAGATCATGACCTCGGTATATGAATCAATTCTTACTCTAGAATGCAGCTCTTCCAAAGAGAGGTGTATTTTGAGGAAGTCGATGATATCCTGCACATTGATCGGCCTGAGTGTTCGCTCATGAAGAATCTCTGTGATCATGGACGAGACCTTTTCCACTGAATTCGAGATCTTGCTTGTATAACTTTTGATCTGCGGATCATCAACCTTGAGGCCAATAACTTCGTTCAGACCTTGAATCGTCACCAAAGGCGTCTTTAGGTCATGAACGAGATGTTTGATTTCCTGAAAAGACCTAGAACGTAGAGCTTCAAATTCGATTTTCCGGAGTTTGTCCACCAAGGCCATCTTGTTATAGTAATCGACCACAACACGTGTCAAAATCAAGGCATTGGTTATGAGCATCAATGAGATGGTGAGACCCACATAGTTCATAATGTAATCGGCATTGATAAATCTGGAGACAACCCGAACAGTACTGGCCACATCTCCCCCGCCAAAGCCAAACCTGGCCAATAGTGGCACGATATCCAACCAATCAAAACCAAAAAGGAACAAGAAAATAATGATGATCTTGATAGCAATGGTTCTGATTCTAAAGGTGAGGAAATAGAGCATTAGAATAATGAAGGCGGTAATATAGCTGGATCTTGTAAAAAGAAACTGAATACCATAAATTAGGCTGATTGCTTTGAAGATCAAAGGGATAAGCAGTAAGGTGACAAGGAACACCAGTCGATTTAGCCGGAATTTTGAGGATATCCCTTCACCGAAGAGGAATGTTCCAATAAATACTGGTGAATGTCGCAGAGTATTGAAAAAAACGAGTTTGTTAGTGGCTAAAAGCAGAAGCCCTGTATCGGATGTAACAATGCTCCGCTGCAGATCCCGAAGCAAAATGCCAATCTGGGGTTGGATAATTCTCGGAAAGAACAATCCGACGATAATGAAGATTATGCCCAAGACAATTTTCCGGTTATCAGAAACTTGGGAGCGGTAGTCTAAGCTTCCATAGCGAAAAAAATCTTTAATTGTATCGGAGAAACGCATGTTTGTCAGTCCCACCTTTTAGCCACGCTCCCTACTTGGAAAACATGCAGGACAATTCCTCACATAGATTTCCCAAGTTCTCAATTGTAAACATGGGGATACTTTTTTCTTGTGCAATTCGCCTAAAGTACTCTATTGGGCCACCGCAATCCTTGTAGATAATGATCACATCTGCCTGTGGTGCCAACATTTCGATCAACTCTCCTGATTTGGCATCCCCCTGCAAAAAGCTGCCCAGATACATGAGAATGACTTGGCCAGAATGTTTACTAGCAGCCTCAACGATAGCTCGCGCTCGGTTGACCTCATCTTGGACTGTAATCCCCGCTGCACCAATTCCTTTATAGCTTATACCCGGGGAAATAATCACTTGTTCGTACTCAGCTACA
>DHNI01000159.1:10953-11274 GCA_002409455.1 Firmicutes bacterium UBA5420
GGGAAATGATCACTTGTTCGTACTCGGCTACAACTTCTGGTGGTGCATTAGGCAGAAAATCCGCCTCAACGTTCATATCATCAAATATGGCCTTGATGATTAAAGCGTCAAGATTCTGCCCTATAGAGGTAATCAAAATAGAGTCTCCCAGCGATAAAGAACATTCACTTGCCAACACCTTAGGTCCAGGTAAGAGCGTCAGACTAATACATAGAACGAAGACTCTCAGCATGATCATCATCCTTTTCGGGAATATAATGATATTTCTTTTCTGAATATAACTCCGCAGCGAAAAATATTGCTTGTCACTAGCGTTGCATT
>DHNI01000136.1:0-2542 GCA_002409455.1 Firmicutes bacterium UBA5420
AGCTTATTCATTAATCGCTTGTTAATCATGGCATAGTTCCTCTTTCTGTTTGCCTCTTCTTAGCTCGTTGTTCTTCAATGAGATGCCGGATCGTCAAAATCGGATGGTAAAGAAGCATCCAAGGACCGCTATAGCGCATCACTTCCCTAATTCTAGTCCGCATGCTTTGCTCGTAGCAATGAACCCGGCAAGTGCTGCAAAACGTCTTTGTCTCCATAAAGGGACAGCGGTCAACGCGTTGGCGCGCATAGTCCAAAAGACCCTGGCAGTCCTGGCAAAGACCAACGGTAGTGTGTTTGTGACCCCTGCAGTAGATCGCAATCATCTTCGAAACTACTTCTTTTTCCTCAGCCCTCTTATCTTCAATGCTTGCAGTATTTTTGGATTGCATCCCCATTGCTTCGTGACCCTCCCCTTAACACGGTTTGATTGTCCTTATCTTGAATGTGAAGTAGTAATATTTATAGATCATGACCAAGACGATGAACACCCGCGCATAAGTGTTATTTACCAAGTAGGCCGACAGTAGCAGCACCGATGAGGCAAATGTTAAGAGTAAAACCTTTGTCTTACGCGTCATGGAACGACTTTCAACGAACTCCTCCAAATGATTCTTGTAAAGTTTGGTGCCCATAAACCACCGATTAAATCTATCTGAACCCTTGGAAAAGAAGAACGATGCAAGCAACAAAAATGGTGTCGTAGGCAAAACGGGCAAGACCACACCAACAGCGCCTATACCCACAAATAGAAATCCCAGTCCTATGTATAATGTTTTCAACGGCGTATTCATGGCAACCCCCGTATGACACTGATACTCATTCTCAGCGATTTACTATGATGTTAGCAAATAGCCGGAGCTTTGTCAACTGGGGAGATAGTGCGGAAGAAGATGCGGAGGGCCAGCTACCAACAATGAAGCCACCAGTTTTAGGCCGGTGGCCTCATCAAAAATCAAGATTGGCGGATTTTTCAAGAAAACCCGGGCAATACTGATTCGCTGTTGCTGACCGCCGGACAGTCTTACTCCCCGCTGAACTAAGATTCGTATGCGGCAGGAGGATTCACCCCAAGACATGTGCAATAAGACACCATAAATAGCTAACGAAGCTTAGATCCGCGATCTTGGGCGAAGGCCTCAACGCAAGTGACATGGTTGAATGGAGGACGTACAATGAGACTCCCAAAAATGATTCTCTTCGATTATGGTCACACTCTCCTGCACGAACCGGGATTTGATTTCCTGCGTGGAGAGGAGAAATTAACGGATTTCATTAAGACGAATACACATGATTTCACACCTGAACAGATTACTACATTTGCCAGCCACATTTTTTCTGAAATAGGACGCGTTCGTCAGCAAGGATTCGATCTTCATGAGAGGCAGTTCCAGAAATTCATCTATGAATATCTGGGCATAGAATTTTCCGTTCCCCTCGAGGAGGCCGAAATTATTCAATGGGACGCGGTTACCGCGGGCGGCCATATGCCGGGAGTAGAAAGAATGCTCCAATATATCAACGCGGTCGGTATACGCAGTGGCGTGATCAGTAATATCGGATGGTCTGGAAACGCGTTAGCCGCCAGGATCAATCGACTACTACCCGAGCACCAATTTGAGATGATTCTGGCCTCTAGCGAGTATATGTTCCGTAAACCTCATCGCTATATCTTTGAATTAGCACTTCGCAAAGCAAACTTGACACCCGAGGAGGTTTGGTTTTGTGGAGATAACGTACAGGCAGATGTTGAGGGTGCGGCAAATGTAGGAGTTTTCCCTGTTTGGTACGATGATAAAACGGTGGAAAATCCGTGGCGAAATGCAGAAAAAGATGTGCTTCCTGCCTGTGAGCACCTGCATATCCATCACTGGGATGAATTGGTTATCGCTTTGGGCAAGCTGCAACAAGAACATGTTACAGCGGAATAATGCTGGCGTTGATGGGAGAGCTAAGCAATGATTACAAAAAAGGAATTACTCTATTTTTCCCTCAAGCATCAGTACTTGCTTACTAAGACAGATAAGGCCACAGTTGTCTCCAATTTGTGTGGATTGCAGGCCCAGTTTGCCAACAATCCGAAATATGCTCTCCAGATCCGGGCTAGTGATTTTAACGAGTCAGACTGGGGTGCTGGTTTGATCAAGGTATGGTCGTTCCGCGGCACGCTCCATGCCGTGCGTAGGGATGAGCTTGGCTTGTTCTTGTCTGCGCGCGGAGTTGAAGATGCCTGGGACGATTCTTGGGGGATAAAGAAAGAGATTAAACCTTATTGGGCGGAGCGCATCTATGATTGGATTGGGGAAGGCATTACCAGCCGGGAAGCGCTAAAAGATCAATGCCGCGCTCATGGCATGGAAGAAGAGCTAGTGAAAAGCGTATTTCATGGTTGGGGCGGTTTAATTCGGGAGATGTGTAACCGGGGTATGATCGCCTACGATATTGGTACCGCCAAACAATTTGTTATCTGTAATAACGTCCAATTCATGGATCAGGACGAAGCGCGCATTCGCTTGCTCAAAAAGTACTTTTCAGCATTTTCT
>DHNI01000136.1:2639-3112 GCA_002409455.1 Firmicutes bacterium UBA5420
TTTTCAGCATTTTCTCCCGCAACGCTGATTGATTGTGCAGCCTTTATGGGATACAAAAAAAGTGAACTATTACGTCTGATCGAGCTGGCAGGAATGCCACTTCAACGCATTATCTCCGATGGTACGGAGTATTTCTATCTTAATGACTTAAGTGGCGATGGTAAAATCCCCGATTGTCTGTTTTTGGCCGGCTTTGATCAACTCATTTTGGGATATAGAAACCGGAGCCGCTTTATGGAAGATAAGAACAAACGAAATGTGACCACTAATACTGGGATTGTTTTTCCCACCATATTATTAAAAGGCCAGTTACAAGCAAAATGGAAGAAAGATAAAGCCAAGTTACTCGTGACTCCCTTTTCAACGTTATCAAAGCGGGGTAAGGCGTTGATTACTGCAAAGGCGAAGGAGCTTTTTGGTAACGAAGTAAAAGACATTGCCTTTTTGGATTAGTTGGAATATGCTCGAAATCG
>DHNI01000136.1:3333-4618 GCA_002409455.1 Firmicutes bacterium UBA5420
GGAATGCACAGCCAATTCAATGCCAACCAAAATAGAGGAATCTATTTGTGCAGCCTTACCATATACCCGGTAGTCACGGACTTCGTTATCTTCAAAGGTGTATACATAGACTTCTTCGGTGAAGGGATTTACGATCCAGTACTCCGTAACCCCGCCTGCCCGGTAGACCTCTAGTTTCTTCACCATATCAAAACTACGGGTACTCTCCGATAGAACCTCCACCACAACTGTAGGTACACCACTATAACGCCCTTTTTCGTTGATGTTCTCTATATCACAAATGACCATCACATCTGGCTGTAGCACGTTGATCCTATCATAGGCCTCTAGCAGTACATCAAAGGGTGCTACCAACGCTTTGCAGGAAGTCTCCTGAGCCCAATCTCTAAAAAGCGAACCCAAGGCTAAAACGATGTTTTGGTGCTGGAACGAAGGGGAACTTTGGAGAATAACCTCCCCATCAACAAACTCATACCGTTCGCTACTTTGAGCCGAGAAATCTAAAAAATCCTCTAACGTCATCTCTGGCTTGCGGACATCATACATTGATTCTCCTTCAGCTAGACGGAATGAATCGTAGCCTTGTAAAACCGCAACTCTCTTGCCATTACGAGTAACGAATACGTCTTCGTACTGAGCGTACTTCAAGTAGGTTCCAAAATTGTTTTGCACCTCTGTTGATCGCACTTCCATTTTGAACCCCTCCTTAGCTAATAGTATCCCAATTAGCTATTTATGTCTCCATTATATATTGTAGGTACTTATCTGTTAATTAATGTCCGAAAAAGCACACCAGCCAATGTAGGGTTGTATCATGCTAGCCCCGAAGTGTTCCGATACACAACCTTGTTATTCACAAAACAATGCTCTTATAAATCCCATGCGTGACGGCAAAGTAAGCGCTATAGACAAGAAAGAACACCAATAATGTGGCGATTGTATAGATCGGAATGATATTTGCCATCAATATTAGTTTCCCGAAAAATGCGTTGGCAAATATGGCGGTCACTGCCACAAGAGCAACGGGGATAACACACGGAACAAAAAAGGCAATGAGCAACTCATGCTTGACCAATTTCTGGATTGCGGTGCCATCAACACCCATCTTTTTCAAGATGGAATAGTTATACCTCCCCTTTTCCCCCATTGAAATCTGTTGCAACGCTAAAATCGTTCCCATTAGTATCATAAAAATCAAGCTCAAATAAATACTCCCGAAAGATAACGTGGATAGGGCTGTAAGGCCGTTTGCCACGCTCCATGACTTGACGCTCACACTCATTGT
>DHNI01000136.1:4855-7060 GCA_002409455.1 Firmicutes bacterium UBA5420
CGCCGTAGATATGACAAGGCGTGATTTTATCGGCATCAGCTCTGATATGATATAATCTGGCAGAATTAGGGCATAGCCATTTGTACCGTTTAGGCGAAATTGTTCGAAGGGCTCAGTAAAAATCAAACTCTCGTCAGAGAAAAAAGTTTCCCCTCCAATTTCTATGCGATTGTTTAGTAACAGGGCCTCCCTTATTTTCTCTAAGTGGATCCATGTATCACAATGAATTAGAAATTGGCTGTTTGATATCTCTTTTTCGTCAAGCCCTATCTGCCCCCGGAGCTTGTTATAATCGCTCAATGCAAGGACAGGCAAATCAGGCAAAGCAGCAGCGTTGTATATCTGATAATCTACATAATCTTTTACGGAAACAGTACTTTCAACATAGCGAATAATTTCGTCAAAGTTCTCAACCAACGGCATATCAAACCCTATGCCTATGTCAAAAGGGGCTTCCGCTTTGATATTCACCTTATACATAGCGCCTAGGGATAGGCCCATTGACATTCCTATCAAAGCAAATGTGAGCAGAATAGACAAAACACCCATCGTTCTGCCATGCAAGTTGATTTTCGTGGCGATTTGACGAAGCAAAACAAGGTTGACTCCACTATACTTCCAGTTCTTACGGTGGTTTCCAATCCACACAAACAGGTAAGGTAGACTGTTGTGTGCTCCTATCAAGCCTACGATCATGGAAGTAAATACCGCCACAATCAAAAGATATGCTTTATTGTCGCTTATAGAAACGCCGATCTTCAACAGACAGAAAGAAGCAGCTAACAGCAAGATAGATACTATAATTATCACTATGTGGATAACTGGGTTTTTAATAACAGCGCTTTCGTTCCACCTGCTGCTGTAGAGGAGGTCTATAATCTTTTGTCTGCGTACAGTGTTGCCTGTTCGAAATATGTTAATCCCATACATAGCGGTAAAGCAAAGCAGGGTAGCAAGTACGGCTTTCCATGACAGAAATATGTTGAATGTATGAACCTGCTCAAATATATTGAGGATAATGGCCGTAAGAGCCTGGGTAAATAAGCTGCCAAGAAATATGCCCAGGAAAAAGGCAAAAAAACCTATGAGCGCATTTTCAATGCAAAACATGTTACTGATCTGCCGCCGCTCCATCCCTAGCAAAAGATAGGTAGCAAATTCCCTTTTCCGCTTCTCAACGATGAATTTCGTTACATAGCTTACTGTAAAGGTTGTCACAATTGTAGCCATCAAGGACAGCACCCATATGACGGACGAAAGACCACTCATGTTTTCAGAGAGGGTCAGAATGCGCTCTGAAAAAGACATCGAGATAAACGAAAACAATAGCGCCGTTGTCAGAGACAGGGTGACAAAATAAACGCCGTAATCCTTTATGCTGCGGCGCACATTGCGTAGCGCCAGTTTAGCGTACAACAGACAAATCACCCCCAAGCACAGCAAGCACATCCAAAATCTCATTAAAAAACTGTTTCCTTGATTTACTGCCCCGAATAAGCTCGCTGGATATACGCCCATCACGCAGGAACAAAATCCTTTTGGCATAGCTAGCTGAAAAAGGATCATGTGTCACCATCAAAATCGTTGCTCCTAATTCCGTATTCATGCTTTGGATGGTGTTCAATAACATTTGCGACGATTTACTATCCAACGCACCCGTAGGCTCGTCCGCAAGGACAAGTTTGGGGTGATTGACAATCGCCCGCGCACAAGCAGACCGTTGTTTCTCTCCCCCCGAAACCTCGTAAGGAAACTTGTTCAGAATAGCCGTGATGCCAAGCTGTGTGGCAATTCTCCCAACCCGCTCCTCAACTTCCTGTGCGGGTATTTGATTGATGGTCAAAGCAAGGGCTATGTTCTCATGGATCGTCAACGTATCAAGCAAATTGAAATCCTGAAATATAAAGCCCAAGTTCTTACGCCGGAAGCGAGAAATATCTCTATCCCGTATTTCTGTTACATCCGTACCGTCAAGATAAATATGCCCTGCGCTTACGTCGTCTATCGTCGAAATGCAGTTGAGCAATGTGGTCTTGCCTGAGCCGGAGGCACCCATAATTCCGATAAATTCCTGTTCTGACACATCAAAGCTAATATCATCAATAGCCTTTGTAATGTTTGTACCATGGCCATAGTACTTTTTAATATGCTCTATTTGCAGGAGTGCTTTCATGAGTTCACCTCACTATCATTGGAGCCTGTCCC
>DHNI01000136.1:7203-11150 GCA_002409455.1 Firmicutes bacterium UBA5420
CATTGGAGCCTGTCCCTCAAACAATTTGACGAATTTCGTCACTTTTCGTGTAAGAGGCAAAAGTAATTCCGCTGCTCGCATTGCTTCTTAATGCGGTTGGCTCCTTCCCGATGAATTTCCACTGCATGGGCCAATTCCTTCTTAACCTCCTTGGCAATTCCCTTATAACTCTGTAACTCAGCAAGTAAGTGCGGATCGCTGGTCTCTAACACCGTGATCGTTCGAATAGTCAGCCTTTGACTTTTGCTCTCCCAATCCTCTATAGTCGTGAGAACATTGGTAGGAACAGGATGATCACTGTGTTCCAAAAGATATTCCTTGACATCAAAGGGCGAAATACCTTGGTCAAGAGCCTTCGCCATAGATTTAAAGGTTAACCGAAACAAAAGAGTGACACCTTCGCCAATTCGCTCTGCAAAGCGTTCTATCTCAATTGCATGCCGCATTTGGTTCCCACCACTTGGCACAATAATCTCAAAGTTTGGTTGCACAATAATGCCCGCCTGCTCGGCACCCAGAGCTGGAATCTGGTAGTCCGGATTTGTGCCCAACACATGTGCACCCAGAGGCGTAAGACGTAAAAATGTTGGGATATAATATGCTTGGCCATAATCGTTATATGCGAAGAAATAAACAACATCGATCAAGCCAAGGGACGTACAATACCCCAACAAGGCGGTCTCCAAGAATATCTGCTCCCTCATATCCCAAGTGGCCGTTTCCGCCCAGTATGAGTGATACGAATGATATACATCAAGGGTCAACCCTTTGGGCAAAACTCTTCGATCATTTTTCCGAATTGCTGTGATAAGCTCTTGAGCATCCACCCACTCTCCCAATGGACAATACCGGAGATACTTGAGTACTAGTTCGCGGGAACTGCGGAGGCTATGCCCGTTTAGGGTAACGCGTATTTTCTCTACTTTGATCCCGTCAAACTCCCAACCTTCGGCGCAATCGAGATAGGCTTCCAGCATCATTCTACATCTCTCCAACTGGTTGGCTTGCAGAAAGTCATCTACTCTCGCACCAAGCACCAGGTTGTTCCCATCGGAGACAATCAGATCCCCTTCGCTCAAAATGCGAAACAGGGGATAAAGACGCGGCGTTTGTTCAATACGCTCGATTGGTGATGCCCATTTATAAGGGGGATCTAGGGTGTCTGGCGTGCTCAAGACCGCGTTGAGTTTGACCATAGCAGACTTTGTCGGCACTTGACCGCTTTTGGTTACCCCTAATGTCGTAGTGTTAACAAGGCTAATCACGTTGAAAATATCAGACTCAAAGTCGTTGCCTGAAAGCTCAATGCAACCAGGCTCATTCAGATCTGGTTCTGGCACGCCTCGAATCTCTACTCTCCCCATTTTCAACAGTGGCTTGATAACCTTAATGAACGGCTGGGGAATACGTCCGTTAATGAGCAGTAGATGAGCCAAGGATTGCCTTTCGAACAGACTAGCCAAATTCCAATATTGCTTTAGCTTGCGATTAAACTGTTCGAAGATTTCTTCTATGTCTCCTTCATCTATCAGATTGTCACTACAAACTAGTATTTCCAGAAGGGCCCGTTCATAAGGCTTTAGCTGCTTCCAGACGGCAATGATGTTCTCAGGGTCGCTATAGAACACTAATAGGGCTTCGATTAGGTCGGCCTTGCGCTTGCTTTTTGGACGCAATTTTGCGCCTCTAGCCATGTTTTCAAGGCAATCCCCTGCGAAATTGGATACATTAAGCGACTCCAAAAGGGTTCGTAGGCTCATTGTGCCATAACCTCCAGTTCGTCTTTTGTCACGATGGTATATCTATAACCTTGTTCCGCCAGGAATAACTGGCGTTTGATCGCGAACTCCTGTTCACGGCTGTCGGCAGTAACCAGCGTGTAAAAATAAGCGACGTTGCTCGCTGCCTTGGGACGCAAAATGCGGCCAAGCCGCTGTGCTTCCTCTTGACGGGAGCCAAATGTGCCTGATATTTGGATAGCAACGTTGGCATCAGGCAAATCAAGGGCAAAATTGGCCACTTTGGATACCACAAGCCGGCGCAAATGACCACGATTGAAATCCTCATAAAGGCGTATCCGCTCAGGATTAGACATCTTTCCGGTAATCACAGGTAATTCAAGTTCTGCGGCAATTGCCTCCAGCTGATTAATGTATTGCCCAATTATGAGTATGCGATCGCTCTGGTGCTGAGCAAGCAACGCCTGTACAACCTCCAGCTTTTTGGGATTTTCGGCAGCAATCCGAAACTTCTTGCGAGGGTCGGCTAAGGCGTAATTCATGCGAACATGCTCCGACATTGGTATGCGAATCTCCTGGCAGTTGGCTTGAGCGATCCAGTTTTGCCTCTCCAACACTTTCCAAGGAACATCATACTTCTTCGGCCCAATGAGGCTAAAAACATCCTCTTCTAATCCATCTTCCCTCACCAAGGTGGCCGTTAAGCCTAAGCGGCGTTTAGCTTGGATTTCGGCAGTCATGCGGAAGACGGGGGCAGGCAACAGATGCACTTCATCATAGATAACAAAACCCCAATCCCTGTCGGTAAACAAATGTAGATGGGGAAAGTCTTGATTTAGATTACTTCGATGGGTCAGGATCTGGTATGTTGTTATCGTGACAGGTTTGATCTCCTTGACCTCGCCACTATACTCACCGATTTGTTCTTCGGAAAGATGCGTCTTGTCTAGCAGCTCTGCCCGCCACTGGCGCAAAGCTGTAATTCCCGTGGTAAGGATTAAAGTAGCACTTTGGATTTTCGCCATGGCGGCAATTCCTGTAATGGTCTTCCCCGCGCCGCAGGGTAACACGATTACACCACTGCCCCCTTGATTGCCACCCCGTGCGTAAAATGCTTCCACCGCTTCCCGCTGGTAATCCCTTAGCGCAAGCGTTTCTCCCCCTAGAGTGCGGCTTCGCATAGATACGGAAAGAGGCTGACCCTCTTCGTATCCAGCTAGATCTTCAACAGGAAATCCCAGACGAATTAGGGTATGCTTAAGATGCCCGCGCATCCCTGGCTCAACCAAGAGCTGGTTTTCGTCAAGATGGCCACAAATGAACGGCTGTACACGTTTACTATTAGCTAATTCTACTAACACCGACGGTTCTTCTGCCATAAGAATGAGCTGTCCCGCCTGAGCAACTAATTTAACCAAGCCATAGCGAGCGATTTGCGACCTAATCTCGGCCAGAATAGCTTGGGGGACATCATACCTGCTGTAATTTATAAGGCACTCAACAATAGACTCAGCACTGAACCCGCTTGCCGCTGCATTCCAAAGCGATAAAGGTGAAACTTTATAGGTGTGAATATGCTCAGGGCTCTTCTCGAGTTCGGCAAAACGTCCGACTAGATCACGCACTTCTTCATAGTCTGGATGGTGAGCTTCAACCAAGATGGTGTGATCATCTTGCACAATCAAGGGGTTATTGGGGTTGTACATACGGTGGCTCCTACCTGCGTAATGTCCATGGGGAAATTCTACATTTTGGCTAAAATACCTTTGGGGTTTCGTGCGTAATCGACTGAACGCGTTTGATTGCGAAAACATTCTTAGAAATGTGGCGGAAATGCCCGATGCCCTGTGTGCGGATAACCGAACAACAGCATAACTAGCAAATTGCAGGATTATCCACGATAGAGATACGTTTGATTCATTTATGAAGGAAGGTATCTTTTCTGAAACTCCTGGTCATCTGCAAGAAATTTGGGTCATCAAAACACGTTGCTTAAGCCATTCTTAAATCAGAGAATACAAGGATGCTGCCGCAAGACCTTCTTATTGATATCCACTAGGGCTCTACGCGACAGACTCCACAAAAACAAAAAAGGCAAAACAAGACGATTTGCCTAGTTTTGCCCAATAGACATACGGTTTTTGAATTGCTATTTGTTAAAACACCAGTTAGAAGTGGCGGCCCCGAGACGAATCGAACGTCCGACAC
>DHNI01000051.1:0-6916 GCA_002409455.1 Firmicutes bacterium UBA5420
GCGCGGGTATGAACGGGTGATTACGATTCCAGCACGGTACCATGGGTTTTCGCTGCCTGAACCAGAGCTTCTAGAGGCGACTCTACCCCCTTGGGAAACGCTAGCCTCCGCTGATTTTCCGCCCGTCCTCTTCCAGATGCTACAAAGCCATGGTCAGCCCTGGCTGATCTTTGCACCCACGATTGCTGCTTGTTCACGGTTAAGGGACGCCATGGCCGAAGCGTTAGCTAAACCTGTGGGCTTATGTCACTCCAAGGTGGAAAACCGTAGTAAGGTCGTGCAAGATTTGAAAGATGGAAGACTTGATATCGTAGTAACCACCTCTGTGCTCGAAAGGGGAGTTAATTTCCCTGGTGTTGGTGTAATCGTCTTGTATGCAGAACATGCTGTCTTTACCGTCAATGCCCTTGTACAGATCGCAGGGCGTGTGGGCCGGACGGCTAAATCACCGCATGGCACCGTTCTTTTCATAGGCTCTAGAATTACAAGGCCGATGAGAAAAGCCCGAGAGTTAATACAACATCTAAATCAGGAGGCTCGCGAAAGGGGGCTTCTTTATAGTGAAACAACTACGTGATTGGTGGCAAGCGCTGGAGCAGTTACTTTTCCGTGTTGCATCGCCTTGTGGGCTCTGCAGGGAGCATCCTAGTTTGCCACTCGGGGCTTGCAGGGTGTGCCTAGACTCTTTGGCCATTGGCTGGGAAGAGCGGAAAATGAATGGCTATTCATGCTTCTCACTCTTTCCCTATCAAGGCTTCGGGCGAGACGTAATTCATCACATGAAATTTCAAAGAGGGTATGAAATCGCTACTACCTTGGGTCTTTTTCTAGGTTTGGCCGCTCGTGAAGAACCAAAATTGGCTAAGGTGGATGTGCTAGTACCTGTGCCTTTGTCACAAGGTCGCCTGGAGAAACGGGGATTCAACCAAGCAACCATTCTTGCCGATACTATGAAGGAGGTATGGAAACGTCCGGTTTGTAGTAATGTGCTTCGCACCCGTGAAACGGAAACCCAAAGTGGGCTCTCCTTGACGAGACGGAAGCATAATCTACACGGAGCTTTTGCTATGCTTCCTGGTTTTGACTTTCGAAACAAGTACTGCCTAATTGTGGACGATGTGATCACCTCAGGTAGTACATTTTACGCCGTCGCCCGTCTCATTGAAGACTATGGGGGAATACCCATGGGAGTTTTTGCAGCCCGTACAGAAATCCTAAGGAGTGACCAAGATGCTGAGGAATTGTGAAGAGTGTAACCGTCTTTTTTCCCATCCGACCCGCGTCTTATGCCAGGATTGTTATGAACAGGCCAAACGATCGTTTGAACTGGTAAAAAAATACCTTCAGGATAATCCTGGGGCCACAGTGGCCCAAGTAGCCAGGGATACAGAGGTAGACTTGGAACTAATCTACGAGTACGTTCAAGAAGGTCGCTTAGATGTGATTCCTAAGGATGTCAGCCTCCAGTGCTCTATTTGTGGCGCTGTGATCAATGTTGGCAGGGTGTGTGCTAAGTGCCGCAACGAGTTGAGGAGCACCATAAGCTCAGAATCTTCCCGATACCAAGGGAAGTCAAAAAATGGCACAAGGGTGCACATCCTTGACAATCTTAAAGATCGCTAGCTTGGTTTGATTAAAGTTTTTTCGCAAAGTGCCGACAAATAGGGTGAGGGAGAAAGGGGTTTTAACGATGATTATTTCTAATAAAGCAGCTGTGCAACGAGTGGCCCAGGTGTATCAAGAGCAACGCCAGGCAAACCGTGTGCGAAAGCAGGCTGGAAACCCTTCTTATAACGATGAGGTAACCTTGTCTACGGCGGGAAAAGAGATGCAGGCCATGTTGCAGAAGCTAAATAACGTGCCTGACATTAGGCCCCAGGCTGAAGAAATAAAGGTGGCCGTTCAAGACGGTACCTACCAAGTGTCAGCGCGGCAGATCGCCCAGGGGATCCTTAACGCCCAGAATCGGAGTTAAGGATCATGGCTGTCTGGGATGATTTTATTGCTGTTTTAGAGGCTGAGAATCAACTGCTCCGAGAGTTGGTTGAGTTAAGTGCTGCTAAGCAAGGGCTGATCAACGATGCCCAAGAGGTATCTCGTTTGGCTGGTGAAGAACAGACCTGGTTGGCTCGCCTAGAAGAGGTTGATCAGGAGCGGGCGGCGCTTTTCGATGTGTTATCGGGGGGCAAGGGTCTAGAGGAATGGCTTGCCTCGTTAGAAGATGAGCTGCAAGAGACTGTAAGCCCCTTGCTCCTTGAGTTGACCAACCATTTGGGACGATTGCAGTCGCTCAACGACCTCAACCAGGAGCTTTTGACCCAATCCCTAAGTTATGTTCAGTTTTCATTGAATCTACTTTTAGGTGATGATACCTCCCCTACATATACCCGACCAAAGGGGAGCGTAGCAGGTAGATCAATTTTTGATCGAAAGGTGTAGTTCAATATGAGTATGAGGACAACCTTTAGCGGGCTCTCCATAGCACTCCGTGCCTTGCAGGCCCAACAAGTCTCACTCGATATTACAGGCCATAATGTGGCCAACGTCAATAACCCAATCTATTCGCGGCAGACTGCACTCCATTCAGCTACGAAGCCGTATCCGGCTCCCATGATGGGATACACCCCCTCTTCGGGGCAACTAGGCACCGGCGTAGAGGTAAGTCAGATTAATCGGATGCGCGATGGCTTTGTGGATCTACGTTTGCGCCAACAACTTCATAGCAAGAACTATTGGGCTACGATGGAAGAAGGTCTCAAGCAAGTGGAGCTTTTTTTCAATGAGCCGACCGAGAACGGAATCCATTATGCGCTCGATCAGTTTTGGGATTCTTTGCAGGATCTGAGCCGAGAGTCCGATGTTGCATCAGTGCGGGAAGTCGTGGTACAAAGGGCACAGGTATTGGTTGAATCCATTACTGGTACGAGGTCACACTTGCAGAGCTTAAGAGAGAACATTAACGGAAATATCCCTCTAAAAGTGGACGAAGTCAACTCCCTAGCCAGGCGGATTGCTGATTTGAACACGCAAATTGGGAAGATTTCAGCTACAGGTAGCCTTCCCAATGATCTCCTGGATTCTAGGGACGCTATGCTTGAGGAATTGTCTCAGTTGGTAGACATTGAAGTGGTGCAGGATCAAGCGAATATGATTGGTGTCACGATAGGTGGGGCTAGTCTGGTTCACCGTGGTACCTCCTATGCCTTGATCACCTCTGGTGAGTCTAGCACTGAAGCAAATTACAAGAGAAATGAAATCAAGTGGGCTGCCACTGGTAATACAGTGAACATCACTTCAGGTGAGATTGCTGGGCTTCAGCGGCTCCGTGATGTTGAGATTCAGGCCTCCATTGATGCTTTGGATCAGTGGACACGGGATTTCGCCCGGGAGTTCAACGCGTTGCATGCCCAAGGCTATGATCTTAGTGGAGCCGGCGGAGAGGAAATTCCAGAGGGAGGATATCCAGACAACGAGTATCCCGACTTTCGATTTTTCACTTTTGAAGACCCTGATGCTGAGGGAGGTCATGACCCAAGCATGCCCTTTGCGGCTCTAAATATCAGGGTGAACTCTGTGATAGCCAGTGATGTTTCCAAGATTCGAGCAGGTTCAATCGCAGGTGCCCAAGGTAATGGCGAAAATGCCATTGCACTTGCTAATCTTCGTTCCCAGCGCGTAGTTAAGATGGGTAGTGGTTCCGAGTCGACATTAATCACAATTGGTGACGCCTTTAACTCGATTATTTCGAAATTAGGTGTTGACACCCAAAAGGCTGTACGCATGAATGAAAATGATACGAATCTAGAACTCCATCTGCGTAATCTTAAGGATTCCACATCGGGAGTTAGCCTTGATGAAGAAATGGCCAATATGATTCGTTTTCAACATGCCTATAGCGCGGCTGCTCGAGTCATGACCACAATGGATGAGGCTTTAGATACCATTATCAATCGGCTCGGCATTGTAGGGCGATAGGGGGATTGACAGATGCGAATTACCAATAGAGTGATGAACAACAATCTACTTTTGAACCTAAATCGCGGGTTAACCCGCCTGGATCGTCTGAACAACCAACTGGGTTCGAAAAAGCAAATCAACGTGCCCTCTGATGATCCTGTCAAGGCTGGAGTCATTTTGCGGACGAGCAGTTCCATTCGAGAGACTGAACAGTATATTCGCAATAATGGAGCCGCGGAATCCTGGCTTGATTCATCAGACATTGTGTTAAAAGATGTTATTGCGGTGATTCATCGCGCTAAGGAGTTAGGTGTCAACGGAGCCTCGTCTCATTTGGATGAAACGGCGCGACAAGCTCTGGCCGATGAGGTGGAGCAGTTGCATGGCAATTTGTTGCAGCTGGCTAACTCTAGCCATGGTGGACGTTATTTATTTGCGGGGCAATACACGCAAACGGCCCCATTCGAGCTGGAGGATCCAGATGGAGAAGGGCTTTCAAATGTTCTATTTCTAGAAAAAACCATGGGTGGCGACGACCCTGTTCTTGGGGACGACGAAAAGTCCATTTATTTCGAAATCGGTGTGGGAGTGACGATGGGCGTTAATCTCGATGGAGAAAGGTTATTTAGCCCCATTTTTGGAGCCCTGCAAAAGTTACATAACGAGCTATCTGAACCAGATCCCGCTTCAGATTCTGATGTCTTGGGAGAATTGGATAGTGCCCTAGACGGGGTATTACAGCAGGTGTCTGAACTTGGTGGTAAGCAAAACAGAGTGGAGCTGGCCCAAGAGCGCTTAATGGATCTAAAGCTTAACCTTACGAAAATTCTCTCTGAAGAGCAGGATCTAGATTACGCAGAGGCCATTATGGAGCTTAAGATGGAGGAGTTTGCCTATCGGACTGCCCTTTCGGTAGGAGCTCGAATTATTCAGCCCTCGCTCGTAGACTTTTTGCGTTAAGAGACTAGGCCGATGTTACAGATTACTTCAACCTATTCCAGGATGGATATAGAGATTCATTGGCCGAGGGCACAGATGCGCCAACAGGTTTCCCAGATTCAGATTGAGGGCAGTGGCCCGAGCATGGAGATTGATCAATCACAAAGCCGAAATGAGCTGGGAAATGTAGATTTTGTGTACTACAGCCATCAAGTACGCAATAGGGCCTATCAAGAAGCGATGGAGGCCATTGGTAAGATGGCTGCTGCAGGTGATGAAGTTGTGCAGCGGGCTGGGCATTTCAGGGAGGAGATGATCCTAGCAGACCAAGCAAAACGGGCTATGGATGAGCGAATACCAGAGTTGAATATTCGTGCTGCGCCGAGTACAAGGCCGCAAATCAACTTTGACTATAGACAGGAGATTAGCTGGAACCAAGGAGGGGTCAATATTACACACCAGGTGCGTCCACCAGAGATTACCTGGACTTTAGGTGGAGTCAAGGTGGACGTCCGTGGGTAAAGATGGGGTGGATTAGGTGGAATTGGAGACAAAGTTAGGAACGTTGCACGTAGACGAGAAAAAAATCCTGCACTTCCCAGCAGGGATCCTAGGTTTTTCAGGCTATCACCGTTATATCATTGTGGAGCAAGAGGGTAGTGCCTTTAGCTTTCTCCAATCGGTGGACGATCCTGATTTGAGCTTTGTGATCATCATGCCTGAATTGGTTTGCGCAGACTATTTCGTACAGTTAAGTGACGACGAAATTGATCTGTTACAAATAGAATCTCCCGAAGACGGTAAGGTTTATGGAATTGTCACGATACCGGAGAATGTAGCGGAGATGACGGTGAACCTTCAGGCACCAGTTGTAATCAACGCCAAAAGTTTAGTGGGAGCCCAGTTTATCATCCAGGGTGACAAGTATCATACTAAGCATAATGTCATTGCAGAAATGCATAAGAACGCTTACTTGCTGCAAAAGCAGAGCCAATCACAAGGCGACGCTGAGAAGATTCAAGAATCGGTCTAATTCCGGACTAATTCGGGAAGAATAGAGTCCAGGGAGGGACAGACATGCTGGTACTTACACGCAAAGTAGATCAAAGTATTATGATTGGCGACACGATCCGTATTGTAGTGGTGGATGTCCGGGGTGACCAGGTTAAAATTGGGATCGATGCTCCAAGAGATGTTATGGTGCATCGCCACGAGGTTTATGAGGATATTCAGGCAGAGAATCAAAGGGCAGCACTCAAACGTCAGATTGATTTGGGAGTTCTGGAACGGACGATTAGAGAGTCAAAACCGCGAAAAGGTTAGGGGTGAATAGTATGAGCCTCAAGGTGCCAACAACGTTAGATGTGGCAAGGGGGGAATCGACGTCTAAGGTTTTTGCCAATCCTCCAGGTATGCAACGGGTACAAAGGGTTGAGCAGGAGAAAAGCCCGGAGAAGGCATGGAAAGAAGAAGGGCCAAAGGAAGAGCTGAGTAGGATTGAGGTCGAATCGGCAGTGGAAAGCATCAACAACGCCATCGAGTATATTAACCGTGCTCTGAGGTTTTCCATTCATGAAGATACTCAGCGCATGATGGTTCGGGTTGTTGACATTGCCACTGATGAGGTGATCAAGGAACTTCCTCCAGAGGATGTATTAGATACGGTGGCCCGCATTAGAGAGATGATTGGCCTTTTAATCGACGAACGGGCTTAAGGGGGTATTTCAGTGAGTGTACAAGCGTATCAAGTTTACAGGCAGACTCAGGTTTCCACGGCGTCCCAAGGTGAGCTTCTGCTTATGCTGTTCGATGGGGCGATTCGTTTTGCTCGTCAATCCAAGGATTATATGGTAACAGGAAAGCTTGAGGAAGCCAGCACCAAGCTAATTAACACCCAGGATATCATCAACGAGCTGATCCTTTCCCTCGATCTTACGGTGGGGGAGTTAGCTCATAACTTACAACAATTATATATATACATTCATGATCTTCTAGTCCAAGCTAACGTTAAGAAAGATCC
>DHNI01000051.1:7076-7685 GCA_002409455.1 Firmicutes bacterium UBA5420
AAGATCCTGCCATCGTTGATAGCGCTCTAGGCATGTTGGTTGAGCTGAGAGATACTTGGGGGCAAGTAGTGGGGCAGACCAAATGAAGGAGATTAGAGACAAACTTCGCGAGCTGGCCAGCGCCTATGAAGGGCAATTGCACTTGTATAGGCGAATTGGAGAGGTAGGCTCCGGCGAGCAGGAATTGATTCAGAAGAATCATCTTGATCGTCTCTTGCAGGTTCTTAAGGATAAGGAGAATTTGCTAAAGCAAGCTGGTGAGTTTGAGCAATCCATCAAATCGATACAAGAACAGCTTGTTAGCCATTTTGACTTAACTGCCTTTTCGTTGCCGCAGCTAAAGTTGGTAGCCCCCGCCTATTATCAAGAGGAGCTCGAGGTGTTGGAGGCGATGGTTGTCAAGTTGCTTCCTGTATTGGAGCACTTGGAAGAGCAAGAACGCAGTAATGAGGCTTCTTTGAACCAGTACTTAGAGGCGAGCCGTGGGCCACAGACCAAGAAGGCCCAGATTCGATTAGCAGGACGGGCTTACGGAAAAAGGTGACCTTATCGCTCACTTATCATCCAAACGTAGTTGGGGTTGTTTCCAAACCTTGACAATAGCCTGTC